>NZ_JBFAMT010000029.1:0-105034 GCF_040656635.1 Actinosynnema sp. NPDC049800
TTTTTTTTGTTTTTGTTTTTTTTTTTTTTTTGTTTTGTTTTCCTTTGGGGGGTGGGGGGGGGGGGGGGGGGGGGGCCGCCCCCCCCCCCCCCCCCGGCGGGAGGCCCGGGATGCGCTGCGGCGTGAAGACGGTGCCGCCGTCCCGGTCACCCAGCTGGTACCAGACGTTCACGCCCCAGCCCCACACGCTGCCGTCGTCCAGCACCGCGTACCCGTTGCCGCCCGCGCCGACGACCTCCGCGACCCGGGTCAGGCCGACGACCGGCGTCGGCTTCCTGACGTCCCGCCCCGCACCACCGACACCGGCCTCGCCGTGGGTGTGCGCACCCCAGGCGACGACCGTCCGGTCGGTCTGCACGGCGTAGCCGGTCCGGCTCGACGCCGCCACCGACACGACGCCGCCCAGTCCCGGCACCGGGGTCGGGGTGCCGGTCTGCCCGGACGACGTGCCGTTGCCGAGCTGCCCCTCCGCGTTGCCTCCCCAGGTCCACACGGTCCCGTCCGCGCGCAACGCGTACCGGGTGTCGCCACCCGCGACGAACTCGGTGACGTCGGTCAGACCGACCACCCGGACCGGCGTCGACGAGCCGGCGCCCGTCGTGCCGACGCCGAGTTCACCGGAGGAGTTGGACCCCCAGGACCACACCGTGCGGTCCGACCGCACCGCGTACGCGGTGCCGCTGGACGCGGCGATGGCGACCACGTCGTCGACGCCCTCGATGCGGACCGGCACGTCGCTGAGGCGCTCGGGTGACGTGCCGGGTCCGAGCTCGTCGGAGTAGTTCATGCCCCAGCCCCAGACGGTGCCGTCGGCGCGCAAGGCGTAGCCGGTGCTCCACGCCGACGCGATCGCGGTGACGTCGGTCAGCCCCCTGACCCGGACCGGCACCGGCGCGAACCCGCCGTCCACGTGCCAGCCGGCGCCGAGTGCGCCGAAGTCGTTCGCGCCCCAGGCCCACACCGTGCCGTCCGCCCGCAGCGCGTAGCGGCCCGCGACGGCGCGCACACCGTCCAGGCCGGACACCAGCCGAGGGGTGTTGTCGCCGTAGTAGGCGTTGGAGCCCGTGCCACCGCCCGAGCCGAGCATCCCGTCGTTGTTCTGGCCCCATGCGTACACGCAACCGCTCGCGCAGGTGGTCGGCACGGGGGCGAAGTACCCGGCCATGTCGACGACCAGGTGCACGCTGCCGGCGCCCGGCCGCAGCACGACCACGCCGGTCATGCCCAACATCACGGCCGCCAGGTTCGGCACCGTGGCGGCGGGCGTGACGTTGAGCGTCGACGACCTGGCGGGGCCGGCACCCCCCGGACCCGCGCTGACGTAGGTGGCCGTGGACGCCTCGGTCGCCGTCACGTTGAGCAGGACCGCGGTCGCGTCGTCGGGGACGGACCCGGTCCAGCCGAGCCACAGGGACTTCGGGTCGTCCGGCCGGGCCGGCGCCGAGGAACGCGTGTCACCGACCCGGACCGGGTCCACCGGGTAGAACCCGAGGCCCTCTCCCGGCACGTAGAACCCGGCGAGGTCGGCGATCAGGTCGACCGTGCCCTGCCGCGTGTAGAGGTCCACGGTCCGGTCGTCCCCCAGCGCGACGGTCACCAGGTTGGCCCGCGTGTCGCCCGGCACGAGGTTGAGGTTCGACGCGGTGGGCCGCGGCTCGCCGTGCGGCCACGCGGTGACGTAGGTGTCGGCGGTGACGTTGGTGGCGGTCAGGTTGAACGTCACGGCGCTCGCCTCGGCCGGGATGACGCCGGTGAGGTCCAACGGGAGCGAGCCGTCCGCGTTCGGCGTGCCGACGCCGGTGCCGGCGCGGGTGTCCAGCACCCGCGCGGCCGGCAACGGCTGGTACCGCGAGACGGCGTTCGTGGCGTAGTAGCCGGACAGGTCGGCCAGCAGGTGCACCGTGCCGGCGGCGTTGAACAGGTTCACCCGACGGGTCGGGCCCAACTTCACCGTGACCAGGTTGGGGCGGGTCTCACCGGGGACGAGGTTGAGGTTGGACGCGGTGGGGCGCGTGCCGTCCGCGGGCCACACCGTCACGTACGTGTTCGAGGTCGGCTCGGTCGCGGTCACGTTCAGCACCACGGCCGTGGCGTCGGCCGGTGTCCGCGAGGACAGGTCGAGCACCACGCTCTGCCCCGCGCCGACGATCCCGCCACCCGTGCGGGTGTCCAACACGCGCACGGGCGTCACCGGGGTGTAGGCGGACGCCACCGGATCAGCCTCGGCAACGGCCGGTGGAACCACCACCACCGACAGCAGGAGCGCCGCCAACGGCACCACGACGCGTCTCGCCATACCCGTTTCCCCTCATCACCCGATCTCGCGGCGGAGCCTAACCCCCGAGCGGGCGCGAACTCGCCCGCGTCCGAGCCGAAGTCCCTGGCAGACCGGACGGCTCCACCTCGCCGAGTCGGCCGTGCCCGCGCGGCCGTTCTACTCGCCCGACGCCTCCCAACGCACTCCGTAGGCCAAGCCCGGGGTGAGGTGGCGGAACCTCAGGTGGATCTCGCCGGCCCGGTCCACCGGGTGTCGGTGGCCCTCGTCGGCCGGGTCCGCGCCGTCGTGCCGGTGAGCGCCGTCCAGCACCCGCACGCGCGGCGGGGTCGGTGCGCCGCCGAAGCGGACCCTCAGGTCGAGCAGGTCCACCGGGTGCTGCGGGACGTACAGGAAGTACGACCGCAGCGCGTGCGCGGTCGGCGGGCGCAAGCGGATCGCGAAGTCGTGCGAGTCGCCACCGTCCACCCGCGCCGGCAGGGCCAGGGTGGAGCGCTCCACCAGCGTGCCGCCGTACAGCACCCGCACGTCGAGGTCGGGCCGGTCCAGGGGCAACGGGGGCGTCAGCGCCAGCTCGCGCAGGCCGTCCCGGTCGGCGACGACCCGGTGCCTCTCGATCACCTCGGGACGCGGCCGGTCCAGGGTCAGCACGGCGTGCAGCTCGGCGGTGCGCCAACCGCCCGTCGGCGCGTCCCGCCGGGGACGCGGCGCGTCGGCGGCCAGTTCGGCCAGGTGGCTGATGGCCTCGTCGACCCGGCGGCGGACCGTGCGCGGGTCGCGGTCCATCCTGACCGCCGCCCAGTACACCCGGTCCTGGTAGAGGGGCAGCCGGGCCTCGGCGTCGATGGCGAACGCCGCCAGCGTGGCCAGGCGCAGGTCCGCCGGCAGCCGCCCGGCCAGCTCGGAGAGCCGGTCGGACACCTTCTGGCGGATCGCGCCCGGCGCGTCCCCCTCGGTCACCCCGCAGGTCGCGCGCAGGGTCGGTCCCACCCGGTCCCCGATCCTGCCCGCCAGCACGCCGCGACCCTTGCGGAGCGACTTCAGCTCCCGGACCAGGTCCGCGTACGCGTTCATCGCCTCACCCCCGTCGATCTCCACCGCGTTCCGCCGTGCAGCGTGCGGCCGGCCAGTGGACCGGACGTGGACACATCGTGGATGGCCTAGACGCGGTCGGGCCGCCGCGCCGTCCCGGTCACCGACACCGACAGCGCGGTGCCGAGGCGGATGCCGTCCTGGCCGAGGAAGACGCGGAACGTGCCGATGCGGTCGAGCGTGCCGCGGTCGACCGCGCCCAGGCCGAAGGCGATCACGGTCGGGCGCGGCGGCCAGGCGGGGTCCGCCAGCGCGGCGAACGCCGCGGGCCAGGTCGCCGGGTCGGTCGGCCGTCCGTCGGAGGTGAAGAAGACGACCGGGCGGTGCACCCGGGCGTGGCGCGCCTTCAAGGTGCGGACGTCGTGCGCGATCGTCTCGCGCAGCAGGGCGAACGCGGGGCCGAAGTTGGATCCCGTCCGAGGTCTCGCCGCGCTCAGCCCGGTGAGCTCCGCCGCCGGTCGCAGCGGTTGCAGCACGGTGGACGCGGCCGCGAACCCGACCACGCAGACCCTGATCCGCGCGGCGGCCGCCGGGTCGGCGTGCACGGCGCCGCGGAACTCGCGCAGGCCGGCGTTCACCTCGTCGAGGTGGTCGGTCATCGAGAGCGACACGTCGCACACCACGTAGCACGGCAGCACATCGGATCCCATGCGGCTCCTCCATCCCACACCTTTTGCGGACAGGCCGGAGCGTGGCGGGTGTTTGTCTACCGGCGGTGGACCCAAGGCGGATTCCGACACACATTCGGCCACTCGTGCGACATCCGTCGTAGACATCGGCTCGCGAACGCAGGAGGCAGCGTGGAATTTCGGATGCTCGGTCCGTTGGAGGCGTGGCACGGGAGTGCTCGGCTGCCGTTGGGCGACCAGCAGCAGCGGTTCGTGCTCGTGGTGCTCCTGCTGCACGCGAACAGGCCGGTGTCCACCGAGAAGTTGACCGAGATCGTGTGGGGCGGCAACCTCGACCGCCGCAACCTCGTGCGCGGCTACATCAACAAGCTGCGCAAGGCGTTCCAGGGCAAGGACGCGTTGATCGAGACCACGCCGACCGGCTACCTGCTGCGGGTCGACGACGACCAGCTCGACACCCTTCGGTTCGACCGGTTGCGCACGGAGGCGGAGGCAGCGCGCGCCGACGACCCGCGCCGGGCGATCGCGCTGTTACGCGCCGCCGTCGACCTGTGGCGGGGCCGGTTCCTGGAGGACATCGACCACGACCGGGTCGGCGGCACCGAGCTGATGTCACCGGACGACAGCTACTACGACGCGGTCGGCGACCTGGCCGAGCTGGAGCTGGACGCGGGCGACCACCGGTCGGCGCGGGACCGGCTGCGGCCGGTGGTGCGCACCGACCCGGCCCGGCAGAAGCACGCCGGGCTGCTCATGCGGGCGTTGATCGCGAACGGCGACCGGACGGAGGCGGGCCGGGTCTTCCACGCCGCCGAGGCCGCGCTGGCCGAGCAGGGCTGGGAGCCGGGGCCGCAGCTGCGCAAGCTCGCCGCCCGCGCCGAACGCGGCGAGCCGACCAGCTCGCTGCCGTCGCGGGAGGGCGGGTTCACCGGACGTGACGCGGAACTGGAGTCGGTCGAGGCGGTGGCCGCGACACCGGGCGAGCGGCGCGCGGTCTGGGTGAGCGGCGCGCCGGGCGTGGGCAAGACCGGCTTGGCGGTGGAGGCGGCGCACCGGCTGCGGCACCGGTTCCCGGACGGGCAGCTGCTGGTGCGGCTCAACGGCTACACGCCGAACGTGTCCCCGACGACGGTGTCGGACGCTCTGGACCAGCTCCTGGGCGAGCTGGGCGTGCCGCCCGAGCTGATCCCGGCGTCGGTGAACCGGAAGTTCACGCTGTACCAGACGGAGCTGTACGGCACGCGGACGTTGGTGGTGCTGGACAACGCGCACTCACCGGAACAGGTGCGGTCGCTGCTGCCCGAGGAGGCGGGCTGCTTCGCGATCGTGACCAGCAGGCGGGTCGGCGAGCCGGACACCGGCGCGCACCTGCGGCTGCTGGAGCTGCCGCCCGAGGACGCGTTCGCGCTGTTCCGCACGCTGACCGGCCCGCTTCGCCTGCGTGGGCGGTCGGCCGAAGTGGCTGGTGTGGTCAAGCGGTGCGGTTACATGCCGGTGCACATCCGGGTGGCCGCGGCGCTGTTCCGCCGGCACGACGGTTGGCCGTTGGAGCACCTGTTGCGGCAGTTGGAGGAGAGCGGCCCGTGGCCCGCGGACGGCGACGGCGCGGACGGCGCCGCGGTGCGCGTGTCGTACCTGCAGCTCGGCTCGCCGCAGCGGGAGCTGTTCCGGCTGCTCGGCCACCTGCCGGGACCGGACCTCGACGTGACGGGTGCGGCGGCGCTCGCGGGCCGCGAGGTCGCCGGCGTCCGCGCGGTGCTCGACGACCTGCACGAGGTCTGCCTGGTGGAAGAGGTCGCGCCGGAGCGGTACCGGATGCTCGACCCGCTCAAGGAGTTCGCCGCGGCGGAGCCGCCGCCGACCACGCCGACCGAGCACGCGGACGCCCTCCTGCGGCTGCTCGACTTCTACCTGGTCGGTCTGGCGGGCGCGGTCGGCGCCGCCAACCCGTTCGACCGGGCGCAACTGCCCGGCGTGCACCGCACCAGCCGGGTCGTGCCGGCGTTCGGGGACAAGGCCGACGCGACCGCGTGGATCGCCGCCGAGCTGGACAACCTGGTAGCCGCCATCCGCTACGCCGCCGATCACGACCTGCCCGGCCACGCGTGGCGGCTGGCGGTGCTGATCTGGCGCCACTTCAACACCACGAACCGGTTCGAGGACTGGGTCGCGACGATGGAACTGGCGCACGGGGTCGTGTCCGCCGAGCCCGACGAGCACTACGGCCGGGCGCACGTGCAGCTCCGGCTGGCCACCGCCTACGACCGGCTCGGGCGGCTCGAGGAAGCGCTCGACCTGGCCACTCGTGCGTTGGCGGAGTGGCGGTGGCTCGGCGAGGTGCTCGGCGAGGCGGTCACGTTGTGCGCGATCGGCATCCCCCTGATGGAACTCGGCAGGCACGACGACGCGATCGAGCACTTCGAGGCCGCGCTGCAGAAGTACGAGCGGTGCGGTGACGTGCGCGGGCAGGCGCACGCGTTGAGCATGCTCGGCACGTGCGACGAGGAGCGCGGCGACCTCGACCGCGCGTTGGGCCGGCACCTGGCCGCGGTGCCGATGCTGCGCGAGGTCGACCACGTGCACGGACTGGCGCACGCGTTGAACAACCTCGGCTCGGTGCAGCAGCGGCTCGGCCTGGCGGACGAGGCGTTGCAGTCCCATCTGGAGGCGTACGGCCTGGCCGAGCGGCTCGGCGACGACTGCCTGGCGGCCTACGCGCTGAACTACACCGGCAACGTCCACCGGTCGCAGGGCCGGCCGGCCGAGGCCGCGCGGTACCAGGACCGGGCCAGGGAGAAGGCAGCCGGGGTGTCCGACGCCGACCTGCGCACGCGCCTCTTCCTCGACCGCGCCGCGACCGCCTGGGACGGCGGTGACCGGTCGGAGGCGTTGCGCTCCTACAAGGCGGCGCTGGACCTGGCGGCCGGCACCGGTCACCGCGGCCACGAGGCGCACGCCCACCGCGGCGTCGCGCGGGCGTTGCACGCGCTGGGGCAGCACACCACCGCCGCCGGGCACTGGGACGCGGCCGAGGCCGGGTTCGTCGCGCTCGACCAACCCGAAGCGGCCGAGGTCAGGGCGGAGCACGAGGCCCTGACCTGTGCGTGCCGCTGATCTCGTGACCGTGCCCGGCGGGTCGCGGGGACCCGCCGGGCGCACCGGTCAGTACCGCTGCTGCAACACGCGCCGCAGCTCGGGGTAGACCTCTTTGACCGCGCCGTGGTTGCGCCAGCGGGCGAGGGTCCTGGCCAGTTCCCGCAGGTCCGTCCGCACGGTCGCCGAGTCGACCTGCGCCGCGTCGTCCAGCGTGCCGGTCAGCGTCACGCAGCTCTGGTCGATCTCGCCCGCGAGCGCGTGGGCGAGCGAGCGGCGGGCGCCGAACCGGGCCCGTGAGCGGCGGGCGGCGGGCGGCAACCCGGCCAGCTCCCGGTCCAGCACGGCGGCCGACTCGACCGTCCGCCCGAGGTCGCACAACGACCACCCCCTGGCCAGTTCCGCCGGGTCGGGCGCGGTCGAGCCGAGCACGGGGTAGTCGCGGGTCTCGGAGGTGGACGCGCCGAGCAGGTGGGCGGCACGGTCCAGCGCCCGGTCGAAGGAGCCCTTGTCGCCCGCCAGGGCGTGCCCCTGCGCTTCCCGCCGGGAGGCCAGGCCGAGGGTCCGCAGGCTCGCCTGGTCCACGCGTTGCGCCTGGCGGGCCAGGTCGATGGTGCTCGTCGCGTCCTGCCGGTAGAGCGCGAGCCCGGCCTCCCGGACGAGCGCGTAGCTCACGATCTCCCGGTCGCCGCCCGCCCGCGCCAGTTCCGACGCGTGCCGCGTCCACGACAGCGCGCCCTGCTCGTCGCCCGCTTCCTGGTTCATCCAGCCCGTGTACTCGGCGATCCGCGCGGCGAGCAGCAGCAGCCGCGTCCTGATCGGCTGGGGGTTCTCGTGCGCGAGCGCGTGCACCGTGCGCACCAGGGCGACCAGCGGTTCGAGGATCACCACCGGGCTCGTCTGCATGCCGAGGGAGCGCAGGTGCTCGAACGAGGTCCGCATCCCGACGACCACGCGTTCGTCCGGCACCGGTCGGGGCCCGCCCCTGAGCGCCATCCCGAGCACCGTGCCCGTGCCCGCGACCAGCACGTGGCGGCGGTCGAGCGCGAGCCCGGCGTCGGCGAGCCGCTCACGCGCCGAGCGGGCCGCCTCGATGAGCGCGCCGCCCGCGTCCAGCACGCCGTCGCACAGCCGCGCGATCGTCTCGTGCGGCGGCTTCAGGTCGTTCTCGATCTTGCTGAGATAACCCTTGCTGTAGTGCACGCGCTTGGCCAACTGCCCTATCGACAGCCCCGCGGCCTCACGGGATTCACGCAGTAATTCACCAAATGATCCGCTCACCCGAGCCTCCTGATCCGGCTTGATCCCGAGTACACCACTGCTCCTGGTCCGGCGCAATCGCCCGGCCGTCCGCGAAATACCCGCGAACAGCCGGGCGCACATTTGCGGTCCGGTCAGCCGTGCCACGGGTTGCCGTCGGGGCCGACGGTGACCGTGGTGGGCGGCGGGCACTCGTCGAACGACGAGGCCGAGGCGCCGCCGCCCGACGCGAACACGGCGACGACGGCGCACAGACCGGCCAGCGCCACACCGGCCTTGGTCACGAAAAAGGACACGTTCTTGGACATGGCAAATCCTCCACGAGAATTCGGTGAATGCGATCCGGGCGTTTATCCGAAGTCTTCCGCCCTCACCGACAATGATTCACCGACGCAGTGGGGGTGACCAGGTGTTGCCCGTTTCCCGGCGGCCGGGCAACGGGCAACGGCGGCGCATCCACTCCTCGTCCACTTCCGGTCGACAGGCGGTGCCGATGCTGTGCCGGCAGATCAGGACGGCCGGCCACCACGCCGGCGTGAACAGGGAGGTTCGGTCGTGAGCGAGTACGACGTCGCCGTGTCGTTCGCCGAGGAGGAGCGCTCCGCGGTCGAGGAGGTGGTCGAAGCGTTCAAGCAGCGCGGGCTGACCGTGCTGCACGGGCCCGAGCAGACCCACGAGTGGTGGGCGCACAAGGAGGGCGGCGACCTGCCGGACGCGCGGGTGCGGTTCTTCGTCCCGTTCGTCTCGGAGGTCGACGACTTCACCACGGCCGCGCTGCGCGCGGTCAAGGCCGGTGACGAGCACGTGCTGCCGGTGCTGCTCGGCGGCGTGCCCGTGCCGCCGGACCTGCTGCACCCGCACGTCGCCTACGTGCGCGGCACGGCCCCGGACCAGCTCACCGAGGCGTTGGTCGCCCGGATCGAGACGGCGGAGGCGGTCGGTCGGGAACGCGCGCCGGTCACCGAGGTGGTCACCAGGGTCAAGGCCGTCGCCCCGGTGCAGGAGGAGCCGGCGGAGCCGGTCGTGCCCGCCACCTTCAGCCGCTACACCGAGCAGGACGCGACGCTGCGGTACCTGGGCGCGCAGTTCGCCGCGGCGCTGCCGAGGCTGGAGCGGCGCGGGTTCGTCGGCACCGCGCACGTCGGCGAGACGCGGATCGCCGTGCGCGTCGAACGGGCGGGCGACACCGTGTACGCGCTCGACATCCAGCGCGGCGGGATCGGCGGCGACGAGACGGTGAACTTCGTGGTCGGCAAGCAGGACGGCGCCGCCGCCCTCACCAACGGCTGGGCGCGTCCGGTCTACGACACCGGCGTGGGCGCGGCCGTGCTGGAGGTGCACGACTTCTCGGTGCTCGGCGGCAGCGGCACGGCCCGCGCCTACCGGCGGGAGGAGCTGTTCACCGCGCTCTGGCAGCGGATCGACGCGGTGCTCGCCGCCACCGTCGGCTGACCGTGCGACCGGACGCGCTCCCCACCCGTCACGGGCGGGGAGCGCGTCTCGTCGTACCCGGGGTCAGCCCTGGTCGTCCCGCGCCCGGTCGAGCACCTCTTCCAACCGCAGCGGGCTCGACGGGTGGTGGCTCAGGCACAGCGGCGCCCGCATCCGGCGGAACCCGAACGTCTCGCCCGTGGCGTAGAACTGACCGCGTTCCAAGCGCGAGATGTCGCCGACCGAACTGCCCTTGGCCCTGGCCATGTCGTTCGCCGCGGCGATCTGCGCCGGGCTCTGCAGCCTGCCGAAGAACTGCGTCGTCGCGTTGCCGACCACCTGGTTGTGCACGCCCTTCGGCGCCTGGGTGGCGAGCAGCAGGCCCAACCCGTACTTGCGGGCCTGCGAGGCCAGCAGGATCGTGGTCCGCGTGCTCGCCGCCTGCCCGACGGACGGCGCGATGGTCTGCGCCTCGTCCATCACGACCAGGCCGCCGAGCGGCCGGTCCACCGCCGGGTTGCGCTTCATCCAGGCGAACACCTCCAGCTGGAGCTGGCTGACGAACCCCTGCCGCTGCTCCTCCGACGGCAACCCGATGAAGCTGATCACCGAGATCCGCGCCCTCTTGCCCGGCGTCGGGGTGAGCAGCACCGCCGGGTCCGTCGGTTCGCCCGCACCGCCGAGCAACGGGTCGTTGACCATCGCGGCCCGCAGCGTCTCCGCCAGGTCCGCCGCCGTCGCGCGGCCGGTGCTGAGCTTGCTCACCCCTTCCGGCAGGTCGTCCAGCACGTCGATGAACGCCGACAGGTCGCGCCCGTCCGTGCGGGCGTAGTGCGTCAGCGCCTCCTTCAGCACCGCCCGGCTGCGGGCGGCGGACTTCGAGTCGCCGCCGACCTTGGCGTGCGGCACGAGGCGGGCCAGCGCCGCCTCGATCGAGGCCGCGAACTCGTCGACGTCCCCGCGCACCTCGGTGAAGTCCGGCAGCGGGTGGAAGCTCAGCGGCCGGCCACCGGCGCGTCCCGGCGTCCACACCACCACCTCGGTGTTCGCGAGGTACTCGGCGGCGGTGTCCGCGTCACCCGGCAACCAGTCACCGGGCGCCTCCGGCCACGCGTCACCCAGCCGTGCCAGGTCGTTGTTGGGGTCGAGCACGATCGCCGACACCCCCCGCAGGGCGCACTCCTCGACGATCCGCCGCAACAACACGGTCTTGCCGCTACCCGACCCCGCGAACACGATGGCGTGCTTGCGCAACGACTCCAGCTCGATCCGAACCTCACCGTCCACGCCGAGCACGATCTCCGTCGGCGACGGCGGCTGCGCCCGCGCCGGCGGGGGCCGCGTCTCCTGGTGCCCTGCCGCGGACCGGTCCGACCCGGGCAGGACCTCCCGCAGGAACGTCGTCCGGCTGGCGGGCTTGCGCGCCACCAGCCACGCCAGCAACTGGTGCGTCTGCGCGGCCAGCATCTCCTTGAGCGCGCTGAACGTGCGCAGGTCGTCGTCGGAGATCTCGACCCACCGACCACCGGCCTGCTCCACCTCGGCGAGCTCGGTCCGCGTCTTCGCCCCCTTCCACCCGTCAGGCCCGTTGCGGAGCAGCACCAGGTGCCGGTTCTGGGCGCCGACGCGCGCCGCATCCCGAACCTTCCGCATCCGGTTCAGCACGGACCGGCCGTGCGCGCTGGCGATGAGGCGGAACCCCCAGCGCTCGTCCGTGTCCAGGTCCTCGTCCAGCGTGCGGAGCAACCGGGCGTGCAGGTCGCTGCCACCGTGGAGTTGCTCGGCCTGCCACACCATGTCGTCGTTGCCGACCTCGTTGATCCACGACTTGAGCCCGGCCAGCAACAACGCCGGCATCACGTCGTCCTCGTTGTGCTGCTTCAACTCACCTACCGAAACCTCCGCCTTCTCCCGCAACCGCTCGAACCGGGTGTCGAACTCCTCGAAGTGCTCCGGCTCCAGCCCGACCTCCTCCCGGGGACGCGGCTCGTCAGGCTTCTCGTCGAAGGACGTCAGCTCCCGGACTTCGCCGTGCAGGCACGCCTCGGCGTGCGCGTGGATGCGCTTGAGCAGCACGCGAGGGGTCAGGGTGACCGCCCATTGCACCCCGAACGCGTCCGGGGACACCGGCCAGGTCGGGTGCGGCGGGGTGAACTCGATGCGCCGGTAGACCACCCCGAGCCACTTCTCCACCAGCGCCCGACCGATCACCGGGTCCACGATCGAGCCGAGGAACGGAATCTCGGTGAACCGGTCGGTGACCGTGTCGCTCGCGATGTCGTGCAGCATCTTCCAGGTGTTGGGCAGGCACGCCACTATCGACAGCGTCCGCCTGGTCTTCTCCCGGAGCTTCATCAACCCGTCGGCGATGAGAGCGAGTTCCCCCTTCAGCTCCGGGTTCTTCACCTTCTCGCCGATCACTCCCTGATCGAGGTTGACCAGGGTGTCCAGTTGGTCGACGGCGATCACGCACGGGCCGGTCAGCGCCAGGACCCGCGAGATGTCCCGCACCAGGGTCTGCGCCGGCTTCGACCGGGGTGGCAAACCCCACTCGCCGCCCGCCTCCACCACGCCTTGCAGGTAGGCCAAGCCGATGTCGGCGTGCTCGGACGCGTAAAGCGCGAGTGCCCGGATGGTGTCCGCGCACTCGACCGCGATCCGGGCGTTCACCCCGCGCAGGTGGACGAGGAAGGCAGTCAGGTCCTGCGGGGTCAGCGTCGTCTCGCCCCTGACCGCCGCCGCCACCGCCGCCGGCACCTTCGCTGCCTGGCACAGCTGCCGCAGCAGCACCGTGAGCTGCAGTTCACCGTCATCCGTGCTCCGGCGCAGCTCGCTGCGCATCGCCTCGGCGACGTCGTTCCAGAACTCCTGACCCGTGGTCAGCTCGACCAGGAAGAAGTAGCCTCCTTCGCGCTGCACCATGCGGCGCACCGAGCCGAGCAGGTGGGTCTTGCCGACCCCCTTGCGCCCTTGGAGCACGAGGCCGATGGGACTGGGGCCGGTGCTGGCCCTCGCATCTGCGATACCGGCCAGGATCCGCGTCTCCGCCCTGGCGTGCAGGCCGTCCACGTGCGACGGCGACGTTTCCCAGACGTCGTCGGGCGTCTCGGCGGAGTTGAAGCGGAGAGCGGCCAGTGCCTTGCGCTGTTGCTCGGTCATGATTCCTCGATCGCCACCAGGTGGTTGTCCTCGCCGGCGACCCGGACCGCGGCCGCGTGGTCGGCGTCGGTCAGCACCTTGCGGTTGGAGTCCGGGGCCAGGTGCACCGTGCCGGTCTTCACCATCTCCAGCAGGACCGCGTCGACCTCGTCCTTGTCCGCGCCGTTGAGCTTGGGGCGCAACTTCGCCAACCGCACCCAGTCCTGCGGCTTGACCGACAGCGCCAGGTAGGCGGCGCGGATCACCGACTCCAGGTCCGCACCGGAGCGGATCACCTCCGCCAGGGTGTTCCGCCGCTGGTGGTAGCGGATGAAGCGCCGCAACACCGAGAATTGCGCCCGCGACAGCGGACCCGACCTGGACGGCGGCTCGCCCGAGGCCAAGTCGTCCATGCACCAGGAGATCCCCTCGTCGGTGATCCGGTGCCAGATCCGGTTCTTCTCCTTCCACGACTGGAGGAGGCCGATGTCGTTCAACCTCTCGCGGCCGTCCTTGCCCAGCCTCACCTTGAGTTCCCGGTCGAGCTCCACGTTGGGCACGTCCCGGCTCTCCAGCATGAGCACGATGAGCGCTGCTCGTTCGTCGTTCCCGAACTTCTCGGGCATGGTTTCGCCTTTCAGTCGGTGGACGCGTCGATCCGGCGGTCGATCCGGTCCAGGAGGGTGTTGATGTCGGTCAGCAGGCCTTGGGAGGCGATGAACCGGCCGTCGTCCGCGTGCGACTTGGACAGCACGCCGAGGTCGACCGAGAAGTCCCGCAACGCCGCCAAGTCGCCGTTGTCGAGCGCGGTCGCCATGCCGTGCACGGTCTCCTCGACCAGCGACAACCGGCCGACGGACGGCAGCCGGTCCGGCACGGCGCGCAGCGCGGCCGCCGCGTTCCGCAGGGCGTCGCGGTCCGGGTCGAGGTCACCGGCGGACGTGCCGGTGATCATGTCGTGGAGGTCCCGCGCCACGCCCGGCCCGAACTGGAGGTGACGCAGGTTGCGCAGGAAGCCGGGCAGGTTGCGGGGGTCGGTGCCGTCGGTCAGCACGCAGAACAGCCGCCGCTGACCACCGTCCGGGCCGATGGTGTGCCGCAGGAACCGCTCCACCTCGGTGACCTGCCACCGGCTCAACCCCTGGTCCACCACCAGGCACAGGTGCTCGGCCAGCTCGCTGGTCCTGTCCAGGATCTCCAGATCACCGGACGACGACCGCTCGACCCGCACGCCGAAGCCGCGCAACTCCTCCACCAACCGGTCCGCGACGTGCAACGCCGACCGCGGGCTGGACACCAACAAGTCCAGGTTGAAGTCCTGGCGCCGGTCGCGCGCCGACGCCACGTACGCGTCCCGGTTGTCGGCGAGGACATCGGTGCGGTCGAACTGCTGCGCGATCACCGCCGCCACCGTCTCCAGCGCGAACGAGACCTGCCCCGCCGCCGGCGGGCGCTCCTGCAGCACCGACAACTGCTCGCCGAAGCTCCAGAACGGGATGTACGGCAACGTGAGGTGCCGCAACATCTGGTCTTCCGCCACGTTCTTGACCAGCCAGTTGCGGAACAAGGGCCCGACGACTTCGGCGCACTTGCGCCGCCACAGCTCGGCCCGCTCGTACTCCACCGAATCGTCCAGCCGGGACAGGATCGGGAGGACGAGGTGCCGGGGCCGGTCGTAGGGCATGCGGTCGCGCGCGCTGTCGGCGCGGCGCACGACGTCCACGATGTCCTTGAGGTTCTGCTCGTTGGCGGTGAACAGAACAGCCAGCCGGTCGGGCAGGTGCGCCGTGCAGATGCCCGCGATGTCCGAGACGCCGGTCCGGCTGTCGATCAGCACGAAGTCGTAGTCCTCGGTCCACTCCGCCCGACAGCGCTCCAGGAACTCGGCGAACCCCCGCCGGTAGAGCTCTTCCCAGTCGATGCGCTGCATCCGGTCCGTGTACGAGTCGTCTTCACGGCCCGCGGCCAGCAGCGCGAGCGTGCTGCCTTCGACGTCGAGCCGCACGGCGTGCGGTCGCGGGCCCTCCGCTCCGGCGAGGAAGTCGTGGGCGAGGTCAATGACGCCGCCCACGGGTTGCTCGGCCATCACCGGCTTGAAGTAGTGGTGCAGGCCGGGTGCTTCGAGGTCCCAGTCGACGGCGAGCACGCGGTAGCCCCACCGGGCCAGCAGCACGGCGATGTTGGCCAGCGTGAAGCTCCGCCCGACGCCGCCCTTGTAGGAGTAGAAGGTGATGACGGTCCCTGTGGCCATCAGAACCTCGGCAGAGGAGGTGTCGGGGCGAGCACGGGGTCGGGTGGGTCCACGTCCGGCCAGTCGGGTTGCCAGGGGGGCACCTGCTGGACCAGCGCCACGAGGTCCTCAGCCAGCTTGTTCACCTCGTGGTGGAACCGCACGAATTCGATGGTCTGCTGGTACGCCGGGTCGGGATACGCGAATTCCTTGAAACTTACCCAACCTCGGTGCTTACCCTCGGGCGGGAAGTTGTCCGAGTCCGAGTAGAGAATGGGGTAGATCAGCCCTTGAGGTTTCTCCAGGCTGGCCAGGCCCAGCATCCGCTCCCTCTCCAACATGTTGTGCCACTCGGCCAGGCACCACGGTGAGGCGAAGTACTGCGGGTTCAGCAACTGGATCATGATCTTGCTGTGCCGCAGGGCGTGCCGCAGATCGGACGGCCAGTGCACCGCACGCGGCATTTCCCGGTCGACGTAGATCCTCGGCGTCGGCGCGAACTGGTCGGCCAGACAATCCGACAGCTTTCGGAGGAAGTGGTTCAACAGCCACTGCTGGACGGTTCCACGACGGGCGTAGCTGATGAAGAAATCGAACTTGTAGCCGGACACGCGGCAGATGATATGCAGCAGCCGAGCCCGAAAAACAGACAAAAAAGTGGGCAGTCAGGGCCGTACTGGCCAAAAAGTGGACAATCACGGGACCGCGGCGTCGAGGACGAACCCCGTACCGGACGTCATCCCAACAAGCCCTTGTCGCTCACCACACTGCCGGCGTCCGGCGACAAGGGACCTGCTCAGCACTTACCCCCGAGCCGTCACCAGGCGCCGGTCTGCCCACGTCCCGGCACTGCCTGCGGACCGTGCCCGGGCGGCGGGGGCAGCGGCGGGCCGGACGGCGGACCCATCGGACCCGAAGCGGGCGCGGCCGTGATCCGGGTCCGGTCGAACTGCCCGATCGCAACGGCCGCCCCGATCAACGCGACACCGCCGATCGTGAGCCCGAGGTAGCTGAGGGTGTCGACCAGCCCGCCCGGCCCGCTGTACGTGGCCGAATCGGTCCTGCAGGTCATGCGCCCGGACGTCCCGCTGCCCTCGGGCTTGCAGCTCCACGACGCCGTGATCGGACCACCCGTGACCCGGGCGTCGACCGCGATCAGGATGATTCCCAACGCCGCGGTGCCGATGCCGAGAAAGACGAGCAAGGCGCGAACGACCCGAAGAAAGATCACAGCCGCACGTTAACCCGCACACCTCTCGCGCGTCCTCGTATTGCCGCATCCCACGGCCACCCCACGTCGTTCGATCCCGCCCGAGCGCCGAGGAGTCCGGCTACAGGTTCTGAGTGACCCAGGGACCGCAGTCGTCCTCCCGGAAGACGGGCTTGCGATCGACCACCTCGCCTACGCAGACCCGGAAGTCGACCCGCCGCGCGGTGTCCAGCCAGGGCAGGTCGATCGTCTTGGGCGGTATCGGCGTTCCGTTCTTGATCTTCCCGGTCCGACCCGCGGAGTTGGGCCAGGTCCCGGCCTCGGCCCCATCGGCGCGGACGGTGAGGATGACCGAGCAGCCGTCGCCGAGGTCGTCGGTCAGCACGACTTGGCGTTGGTCCACGACCAGTTCCGCACGGCCCGCGCCGCCGGGGGCATAGGCCGTGGGTCGCGGGGATGCCGAGGCGGACGGCGCGAGGAAGCTGGACGAAGCGGGCGGACGGCACGGCACACCGTCCTCCGCGTTCTTCGTCGGCCCGGTGCTCGCACCACGCTCGGCACCCGACCCGGTGCCGGCGGTGGTCGACCCGCCCTGTTCCCCGGACAAGGCGAAAACGACCACCAACGTGATCACCGCGGCGACCGCCGCACCGCCCGTGAGCCATCCACCGATACGCCTGCCACGGGACAGCACCGACCCTGCCGCGGCCGCACTCGTCGTCGCCGCAGTACCCGTCGTCTCTTGCCGCAACGCGCCGGTCTCCGCCTGCGCGTCCCCGTCCACGTCCGGCATCGCACTCGCAGACCGACCGGATAACCGCCTGGCGGTATTCGCGCGGTCGAGCAGGCCCACCCAGTCGCATTGGCGTTCCGCGCCGAGCACACGCATCACCACCAGGAGCTTGTCAGGCGCCCTGGGCAGCCGCCGATTGCTGACCCATTCCCTGACACTGGATTCGGAGACCTCGACGTCGTACTTCTCAAGCGCGTCTTTCGAGATGCGCTTGAAGGACGGACTGCCCGCACGCCGGAACGCGCGGTCGAACTCGTCCCAGAATTCCTGCTCCGCGTGGTCGCCGCCGCCGGTCACTCCGCCATTGTGCTCCCGCGGGCACGTGAGGGGTCCTCAGGGGCGCGAGTCGCGTGTGAGTCGTTTCCGACCAGGCCCGATGCCGTGTCGACTGGTCGCGCACGGCCCGTGGAAGCGACTCAGGAGGAGTTGAGGACGGATGCGAGTCCGACGTGTCACCCGGTTGCGAACGGCGGCCCTGACCGCGATAGCGGCCACAGCGCTCACGATCCTGGGGGTGAGTCCCGCCGACGCGTCCGCCGACAGGTGCGGCGGGACCCCGATCGCCGTGGCCGAAACCGAACGTGACGCCAACATAGTCGGCAAGTACACCTATTACCTGCACGTGAAATCCGAGCTCTACCGGTGCGGCGGATATGTGCACGCCCACCACTACGTGTACCTCGACGCCAGTCGGATGCCGCTGGGCACCACCGTGCGGGTGTTCCTCTCGACCCGCCGCAGCGACGGCAAGTGGCACGGCGGCACCACCACGATGGCCTCGTCGCAGAACGTCAGCGCCCAAGGCTTCAAACAAGTCCGCGGCGTGGGCGGCGGGCTGTCGGTGACCCACGTCCGACTGGGCCACTTCGCCGAACCCGGCCAAACCATGATCACCCCCTCGTCGACCAGGACCGCCCGCTACGTGCCCTGGTCCGGCCCGGAAGCAAGCCCTCGGCGCTGACCGGGACGAGCCCACCACGTCCGACCTGACCACCGCCGGGGCACGTCGCCGTAGTTGACGCTGTGCATCAGTGACGCACTAGGGTGCCTGCCGTTCCAGCGCGTTCAGGCGTGATCCACGCCGGAGACAGGCCGGGTCCTGCCGCACGATCGGCCCACGGTCGGCGGCAGGCCCGGCCACCCGTTCACGAAGAGCCGTCCCGCACACGGCCGGCATCGACAGAAAGAGGCCACGGTGCACGCATACCTGGCGTCAGTCGCCTTCCTGTTACGGCACATCAAGGAGTTGCTGACCCCGCACTTCCGGTACGGCACGGGCGATCCTCGGATCACGCGCCTGGAACAGGCTCGGACGGCGGGCGGTCTCGTGATCACCTTCGCGGTCCTGATCGCCTACGAGCAGACCGGCTACGACGCCGTCATGGGCTCACTGGGCAACGTGATGGTCAACGCCGCGATGGCCATGCCGGCCCTGGTGATCGGCATCGTCATCCTGCTCATCACCACCGCCGCACCCGACCGACCGCGCCTCGTGCGGGCCATGCGCCGCCCCGCGCTCACCCTGCTGGCGTGCTTGGCCGCCGGCCTCGCGTTCGACTTCATCCTGGGCAACTACAAATCCACTCCGGGCAGCGCGATGACCACCATCGTCACCCTCGCCATCATCCTGGCGCTGCTGCTGTACGTCATGCCGGCAATCCTCTGGACCGCCTACTGGAGCTACCGCTACTGGTTCAACGCCGCCGACGGCCACCCCCTCCTGCCCGCCGTGTGCTCGATCGTCTACAGCCTCGGCATCCTCGGCTACCACACCTACCTGCTCGCCGCCGGCACCCTCGAACCCCGCATCCCCGGCCCACTGGCCCTGCTCTTCACCTTCGGCTCACCACTCGCCGTGATCACCCTGGCCACCCTGGAAATCAACCTCTCCCACCGAACCGGAACCACCCTGCGCACCCTCCCACCGGCCCAACCCTGACCCCACACCCACCAACCGGCGACCGCCAATCCGCCATAACAGCGGCACAGGGCAGGCCGTGCTCGGTCCGGTCGACGCAACAACACGGACCGCGAGCGCTGTTCACGATCACGACGCCTGTCCAGAACGACCTTCCTTTTCCTATGCTGCCGTCACTGGAGGTCGGAGGTGCACGAGTGGTGACAGGTGGCGAACTGGTGGCGATGGTTGAGCGATTAGCTCCAGCCGGCGCGTCCGTGCGACCGGTGCGGCATCAAGGAATATTGTTGTTGTGGGCGATCGGCAGAGCGGCTCGAGGGCTGCCGCGGTTGACGCGTTGGGTCGAGACGCACGAAGAGTTGCGGCCACTGCTCACCGCTCTCGGACGCGAGGGGAGTCGCCCGA
The DNA here is from genome assembly GCF_040656635.1 of Actinosynnema sp. NPDC049800. Lineage (NCBI taxonomy): Bacteria > Bacillati > Actinomycetota > Actinomycetes > Pseudonocardiales > Pseudonocardiaceae > Actinosynnema > Actinosynnema sp. NPDC049800. The sequence continues at coordinate 19,475 of NZ_JBFAMT010000029.1, forward strand.
CGCCGCAGTACCCGTTCGTAGCGTTGGCCAAGACGCCGTGGTGGGAACTGCCCGAGGTACTCGAGGAAATCCCGCGTGCGCACGGTTCGGCTCCGCTGAAGTGGTTGAACGAGCGCAACCCGCGGGGTGGGCTTCCCCAGGAGGTCTACGACCTGCTCGCTACCGACGTGGATGCCCGCGACGCTGTCGTCCAGGCGTTGCTCCACCGGTTCTTCCGCGACAGCCCGACGGCCGAAGCGCTGAGACTGACCGGCCTGGACGACACCGGTGCCGGCCCGGCGGAAACACGAGCCGACGGTGTCGTGGCCGAGAACTCGTCGCGAAGCCCTGACGACGGCGAGCGAGCCGGTTTTCCTGCGGCATCGACGAACAGAACACACGAGGGGCGTCCCGATGTCGCCCTTGGTCCATTGGATGGTCCGGCCTCTCGAAGCGGTCCTCTGCTGGGCTTGCCGAAGGCCGCCGACCTGCTCAGAGACCTCATCGGGATCCAGCTCCGGACCGCGTCCGGCAAGTCGAACACCATCCTGCACGTGCGGGGTGACGACGTCGTCGTGAAAACGGAACGCTCGCCCGAGGGACGACCCGTACCGATGAGCGCCGTGCAGAAGGGGTTGGACCTGCTCGCCGCCCGGGGATCCGTGCGGGTTGCCCCCGACGAGTTGGGGCACCGAAGTTCGTTCGTGGGTGCTGCGCTGGCGGTTCTACCCGGTGCGCGGTTCACCGGTGAACCCGTGGTGGTGGTGCTCGACGAGCTGTCAGTCGACGACACCACTGGCGATCACCACAACGGCCCGCTCGACTCGGTTGCCCAGGTGAAGATCAGGCTGGAACAGAGGCGGTTGCGCAGCCTGCTCGCCAATCACCGGACCTCCGCGCGGTGCGCCCTCTGCGGCGAGCTGTTCCCACTGGACTTCCTCGTCGCCGCCCACATCAAGAAGCGGGCCTCGTGCACCGATGACGAACGCCGTGACCTCGACAACGTAGCGATGCTCGCCTGCACGTTCGGCTGCGACGCGCTCTACGAATCCGGCTGGATCACCGTCGACGACAACGGACTCGTCCGGACACGACCACCGGACGGAGTTCCGCAAGGCAGCATGCACGACCGTCTCACCCACCTGAGAGGCCGCCCCTGCACTGCCTACAGACCCTCATCGGCACCCTACTTCGCGTGGCACCGTACAACGATCTTCGAGGCCTGACGGTCTGACCGCACGGTCGTTCCGGTCCTGCGACGAATCACGCCGTTGCCCACCTCAGCGGTATCCGGCGCCACGCCCGGCAAGATCCGCCAACGCCCCGACACCACCAACCCTCAGGATTTGAGCCCTAGACTTCGCCAGTCAACGCCGACGAGGTCCGGCCGTTGCGCGCACCTGCGGGAGGAGATCGCATGCAGGACCCTTCGGAGTCGACGGAGATCGCGGAGCCTGAGGAGAGCGACCGGAGCGGTACCACCGACTTACCTGTGGTGGACGATCCGACGTCCGACTCGGACATCGACTCGACGACGACGTCGACGGTCCTGGTGGAGGTGCTCCCAGGGGTGGCCATCGTCGCCGGTGAGGTCCCGCCGGAGCTGAAGCCCGATCTGATCGACTTCGGCATCGTGCCGGCTGCCGACCGCAAGCAGATCTCAGCGATCCTCGCCTCGATCGGGAACGCGGCGACCGTGGTCGGCAGTCTCGGGAACGCGTTCGCCGGCGTGCAAGGGCTCTACAAGATCGGCGCCGCGACGCAGACCCTGCTCAACAGCGGCGCGACGCTCGCCGTCAAGGACGGCGGGAACCTCGGAGCGGTGATGGTCCGCGGCCGCATCGTGGGTCAGGCCCGCTTCTACTCCGTGAATGCGGTGAGCAAGGCGCGGATCGCGGCCTCGCTCGGGCCGGCGCTGGCCATGGTCGGTCTTCAGCTGATGCTGAGTGAACTCTCGGGCCTCGTCAGGACCAACCTCGAGGTGACAACTCAGGTCCTCACCGCCATCCGCAAGGATCAGTGGGCCGAGCTGACAGGGCTCGTCGCCGCCATCGACCGCGCGGTCGGCCAGGCGCGGGAGATCGAGTCGGTCCCGACGTCCTTGTGGGATGACGTCGCGGGCAACGGAGCGCTGCTGCAGAAGCAGCTCGAGCTCTACCAGGGGAACGTCCGCGACCACGTCAGCCGGATCGGTCGGGCCGACGCACGCAACCACCGCGAGTATCTGCAGACGAACGCCGAGGCGATCGCCTTCGACGTCCACGCCCTCCTGTCCTCCCTCAACGCATGGACCGGGTATCACGCGCTTCGTGCCGCAAGGGCGAGAGCAGCTGGGCGCGAAGACGCCGCCGAGGCGCAGTACGCCGAGGTCATCGCGCGCGACACCCGCAAGGAGTTCGACTCCGCTCTCGCCGAGGCGACGAGCCTCGTCGACGCGCTGACGCGGGAGCTGCGGATCACCACCGAGCTCCGCGACCCCGACACCTGGCCGCTCTTGGGGAAGCGGAAGGACGTGAAGGCAGCCCGCGAAGACGCCGCCCGGCTTCTGGAGGCGATCGAGCCTCTTGCCGACACGCTCCATCCACCCGCCCCTCCGCTCGAGGCTCCCGGCGTCGTCTGCGCACCCGAATCGCTGGATCCAGAGCCGTACCTCCGCATTCTGCGATGGCTCTTCGAGGACGGCGAGGCCCTACGTGTTCTCGGTTTCCCCGACCAGCTCGAAACCCTCGACCCCATTTCCGCGATCGTCGGCGGAGCGATGGACAAGCTGGCGGGAGCAATGGACAAGACCACGGCGAAGACACTGGTCGCCGTCACGGATCGCCGCATCGTCATCGCGAAGACGAATGCGTTCCTCGAGCAAGCCGAGATCCGTCAAGACATCCCGATCGACCAGGTGCGATACGTCCGAGCGACAACTGCGCAGGACAGAAGCTCACGTTCGGCGATCGACCTAATCACACGCGACGAGAACATCCGATGGCTCTTCCACTCCGACATCGACAACACTCAAGTGAACGCACTCGCCGCCGTGCTTGCCGAGTCGATGACGATCCCGGACGCTGAACGCGAGGAGCTTCAAGGGCGGCGCTACGCCTCCATCGAGGCGGCCGAAGAGAGCAACAGCACCGGCACGAGCTCCACCGAACCGACTGCACCCGAGGCCACGACCTGACCAGCAACCCACACTCGGGATGCGCGGTTCAGCACACCCATCAGCCCAGGTCCCGCCAGACGATCCGTCACAGCCGCTCGAACCGTACGAACTGCACCCAATAACGTCGATCCATGCCAACCGAGGCCAAGTGGAGCCAACAAGCTGAACCTCACTCTGCCAGCATGGTCCAGCCATTGCCCTGACCAGCGCAAACAGAGAACCAGCACGTCAGCCGGTGCTGTTCACTGCCGTTCGATGTCGTCTCGCGTCGTTCATCTCCACCATCTGCTCCAGATTTGCTCCACAAACCGCAGCATGAACGACGACAGGGCCGGACTCAAACGTCGAACGTGCGTTCCCCACGTGCGTCGTGGAACTCGATCCACACCACAGCGCCGACGCCAGCCGCCCGGCCAATCGTGCACCTCACTCGTGCCACGCCGCCGTCGTCACCTCGTCGGGAACGCCCGAGCTCGCTGGGTCGCTCCGGTGGTAGAGAATCTCCCGTCCCAGACACCGAGCACCGGAAGCGACCCTCGTCCAGCTCGCGCGCCCACACCTGCGGGATCGCCAGGTTCCGGTAGGACGAACTGGTCAACACCTCCGGCACCCCGGCGCGTTCGGCGGAGTCCAGGGCGTGCGACGGCGGACGGCGGCGCGGCCGGGGACCGTACACCGGGCCCGCCATCCCGGCGTGCCGGTAGTGCGTGGCCCGGGACCTGCCCGTCAACGCGTACGACGTGGTCACCGGGACGTCGGCGGCGCGTAGCTCGGCGAACGCGGCCGCCGTTACCTCACAGGTGGCCCGTCTTCGTCCGCGCTCTCGGAGAGTTCCCGCAAGAGCGCGTGCATTTTCCCATGGTGTCCAGCGCCATCCGGGTCTTGGTCAGATCGGAGGTCAGCTTCTCGTTCTGGCGGCGCGGCTTCTCCAGTTCGATCTGCTCGGCGGTCCTGCGCGCCGGTGTCGCCGAGGCCGCCGATTCCGCAGGCCCACCGCCCAGCCAGCCCGCGTCACGGGCTCGGGTCCACTCGATCACGTGCGAGGAGTACAGACCCTCTCGGCGCAGGATCGTGCCCTTCTCCCCGTTCTGGGCGTTCTCGTACTCGGCGACCAGGGTGAGCTTGTACTCGGCGGTGAACGTCCGCCGGGACGGGCGCGCGGCCGGATCGGCGGGCGTCCCGCCGGAGGATCGCCGGGTCTGCCCGCGCGGCGCCCAGCTACGTCCCCTCAGCGGCCTCCGGCCCTGGCCCGCCTCATCTTCGAAGCAGATGGAAGGCACCCAGGTCCGCAGCGAGTCTTTTCCCAGGGCCAGACCTCCTCGTGCCAGACTCCGACCGCCCCGTCGTCACGCTCCAACGCACGGTGGGCGGGACCTGCAAAGACCAGCCGTGCCGACGCAACAGCCGCCCTGCACGGTGTAGCAAACGCGGAACAACCGGCCGATCATGGTCTTGACCCACCCCAGGGGCCAGCCCTGAGCCCGGTTCCAGCCGTACGCCAGCGGCCCCTTGGCCAGCTCGCGCACCAACCGCTCTCACTGCGCCGCGGACAGCCGCTCCACCGACATCGGCCCCGCCGAGCGCAACGCGTCCATCCCGCCCTCGCGCCAACTGTGGCGCCAGTTCTTCACCTGCCGCACACCCACCCGCAACTCCGAGGCAACCGCGGCAGTCTTCTCACCCTGGACGAACCCTCACCGGCCTCGAGTCGGATGCGCTCCCGCGCTCGCTCCTCGCGAGGTGTCAGCCCACCACCCTGGGCATACCTCATCCACCCGGCACAGCGCGACAATCAAGGAACGTCACGGGGCCAGTTCCACCCGTCAACGCGAGTTCAACCTGTGTACACGCGGCCCAGGTACTGGGCGAGTTCGCGGGGCACGTCGAGTGCGGCAAGATAGGTGGTAGCGGAGAGCCTTCTGATTCAGACTTGATCTTGTAAATTCAGCTCTATAAGACCCGGGCCCTCTTTCTCCGGGTTCCAGCGCTGGTCCGGGTTCCTGTCCGAACGAATCCCGCGAAAGCTGCCACACCTCAGCACCGGATCAACCTCAGCGAGATCACGTCATTGAGCCAGAAACTGATATGCCCTGCGTGGGGACAGACTGACGTCTCCACACAGGGCATCTCTCATGCTGGGATGAATGTTACGTGGCTCCAGGCATCCGCCTGCTCGAAGATGACATTCGCGCCGAGGGCCTTGAAGTGTTTGCCCCCACACTTAATCTTTCCCAGCTCCTCAGGACGGAGAAGGCTGTCCTGCTGGGTACCCTTGGTCTCGATCACCAGGTAAAGGCGCTGCTCGCCGCCAGGTAGGCAACGCACGATAGCCCAGTCCGGATTGTATGTGCCGAGCGGCGTCGGGACTTTGAACCAGGACGGGAGCTTCGCGTACACCTCAACGTCGCTTGCCGCCTCCAGATCCTCGACGAACTTCCGCTCGGTCTCGGAGTCGTAACGGACTTCCTCGTAGACGCTCTTCGCCGCAGGCGTCAAGTTCTTGCCGAGATAGCCGTGCAACTCCTCGGTGAGGAAAAGCTCCTGGGCGTAGACGTCGCTCTCCCCGAGCTTGACGTACTTAATGCCGTCGACAAGCGCCGCACGCCGAGCCTCAGTAATCTTCTCGGCTGCGAGAGACATAAACTCCTGCGGGTTACGCTGAAAATCCCGGAAGCGGCCACTCTCAGAGAGGATCCGATGAATGGTGCGTCGGGTCAGCTTGGTCTGCCCAGCCAGTTCGCCTAGGATATCTGGCAGCGGGATCCTTCCCTGATCGACCAGCTGCGGGGCCGAGGTTGCCGCAGCGCCGGTTTCGATGCCACGCTCGCTTATGGCCAACCTCGTTGATGTCCACATCATGCGAGCAGGCAGAATTTGACGGGCCTCCTTTAGAGCCCTCGCTGCGTCCGCGATCAGCTTCTCCGTATCGAAGTCCACCCGGTAGGTGGTCCTTTGCTTGATGCGGTTCCACAGTTCGCGGAACTGCGGGTTCTCGAAGACCTGCTTGCGGACCTTAACCGTGCGTCGTTCGTCCCGATCATTGATGGTGACGCCCTTGGCGCGCTGCTGGAGCCGTTCCACTACTGCAGTCTCTAGGCCGACGAACTCTTCAGGCAGCGTAAACGTTTCCTCTGCGAGAGCTTGCTGGAGCAGTTGCGCGTCGATCTTGCCGTTGCTCTGGATGTAGCCGGCTTCCTGCAAAGCAGCGAAGAGTCTCAGCGAGCCCTCGCTGCCCAGGCGCTTCCCGTCACCATCGGGAAGGAGGAGGTTGGAGAACTGATGCGGCTCGATTCGACCGAAGCTGACTTTGGCGTCCTGCTCGTACTCAGTCTGCAGAGAGGTGGCGAACTGCTCCAGGCTCTCAGTCGCCACGACCGTAAGGGTGTTTACGTCGAAGCCGTGGAGCCTCTGACCCTCCTGATTCACAGCGAGACGTAGACCGCGACCGATGGTCTGTCGACGCTGCCGCTCGGTGCCCATCTCGCGCAGGCTGCAAATCTGGAAAACGTTCGGGTTGTCCCAGCCCTCTCGGAGTGCCGAGTGGGAAAAGATGAACTTGACCGGCTCATCAAGGCTGAGCAGGCGCTCCTTGTCTCTCATGATCAGGTCATACGCACGCTCGGCATCCGCACCGTCCTGGGCCGCTCCCTCCTTGATATCCTTTGGCTTTCCCTTGGCGTCGCGAGCGAAATAGCCCTCGTGGACGGCGCTCGGCTCGGAGTCGAGATCCACCCCACTGAAAAGGGTCGAGTAGCGGGGGTTACGCTGAAGCCGCGCGTACTCCTCTTCGAAAATCTTCGCGTACTCACCCGGGACTGGGGTGCCATCTGGGTCCTCGGCGCGGTAGCGGTCCACCCGATCGATGAAGAACAAGCTCAGCACCTTGATGTCCCTGGAGCGAAGCTCCAGTTCCCGATCAAGGTGTACCCGGATGGTCTTGCTGATCAGATGCCGTGCGCGCTCGAGCACCGGAATGTCGCCGTAAGCCTCGCCTTCCCTGAGGTACTCGTCGATTCCGCCACCATGGATTTGGATGAATCCCGGCTCACTCTTGCCACGGCTCTTTGTAACATCGCCGACCAACAAACCCTCATAAACACGGTTGCCGGTGATCGCTTCAAGGTCGCTTCCAGGGTTGACTCGCTCGGTCCGGCGCACGACGCGCCCAGACCTCATCACGTCGACTTCCACGGTCGCCGAGTAGTCGTCTTTGCGCGTGCTGACGTTCTCTAGGCGGACGTAGGGGCGGCCATGCGCGTCCTCTACAGTACCGCTGGCCACCTCAATCTGCTTCACCAGTCCTGCCTGGTAGGCATCAATGGCGTCCAACTTGTAGACCATGTTGAACACGTCGACATGCGTCGCCGAGTAGCGCAGGCTGAACAGCGGGTCCATCGCGCGCAGCGCCTGCCGACCCCGGCCCTGAGGACCGCCGTCTACGCTCTGAGGCTCATCCACGATGAGGATCGGCCGCACCTGCTTGATCAGCTCGATTGGTGCCTCGCCGCCGGTCCGCTCACTTGGCTGATAGATCTTCGCGGTCGTCTGCTTGTTGATTGCAGCGGCTGTCACGATCATCAGCTCGATGCTGGAGCTATAGGCGAAGTTTCTCACCTGAATCAGCTGCGCCGAGTCATAGGGGAAGTAGTGCAGTGGGGTGCCGTTGTAAAGGGCCTTGAAGTGGTCCTCCATGATCTGCAGCGACTTGTAGACACCCTCTCTGATCGCCACCGACGGCACGACAACAATGAACTTGGTGAAGCCATAACGCTTGTTCAGCTCGTACACTGTGCGCAGGTAGACATACGTCTTGCCGGTGCCGGTCTCCATCTCGATCGTGAAGTTCAGGTCGCGCTCGTCCACCAGGTTGGACAGCGAGGAGAGCGGCAGACCATTGCGCTCCTGAATCTCGTTCAGGTTCGCATGCAACTGATCAGGAAGAATTCGCAGCCGGTTGCCGACGCCAGCTGCGGGCGTGAACAGGTCGTCGTTGTCTCCACTGACAGTGAAAAGACTGTGTCCACTCTCCTGCCCGTGAAATAGATCGCACACGGCATCCACGGCCGCCTTCTGATGTGGCAGCTCAGAATCGAAATGAAGCTTAGGCCTTTTCATCCTGCCCTCTCGGCTCACAGACTCTTCACGACGAAAGAGGTCTCTTGCTGCTCGAGGATTGCCACAAGGTTCGCCTTGGCAATGTCGTCGGCGAAGGCGGCATCCTTAAGGAAGACAGTCACATCTGCCTCAGGTTGGAGCTCATCACGCCAAGCAACGATACCCTTGGCAATTTCTTCGGAATTACCTGCATTAATTGAACCAGTGGGAGGAAGACAGGCGAAGAGTAGACCCCCGCCAGTCGCGAATACTTGACTACCGGCAAAGATGCGGGAGTCCACGGACGAAGCGAGATCAAGCCCTTGACTCAGCAACAATTCGAAAAGAACGTCCTGTTCCGCACGATCTTCGCGGATGTTGTCGATCTGCTCGAACGCTTGCTGTTCAAAATCTTTCCGGGAAGTATCCCAACGAACAATATTTCCTACACTCAGCGAGAACGACCGAAAACCGGTATCCGCCGCACTCGAAGTGCTGACGGCCGTTTGAGAGGATGACCGCAAACGAGCACGAGTGATATCCGCAATCGTGGGGAAGTCACTAAAACCCGTCGGCTCCGGAAGCTGAGTAAGAATAAAACGGCGATTCCCAGAACCTTCGCAGTTGGACTTCAGTACCGCTTCACCCGTTGATCCAGACCCGGCAAAGAAATCCATTACGATATCTCCCGGATTGCTGCCGATGCGGATCAATAGACGCAGTAGATCCACAGGCTTGGGCGTATCAAAGATGGATTTTCTCCCAAACAGCACCTCCAACTCGCGGGCAGCATGCTGATTGAAGGGCATATCCGGTAGAATTGAAGGGGTTGTCATACCATCTTTAGCCTCGGAGCGGTACAGTTTCCGCATGGGGGTCGTTGCCGTGCCATTAACACCCCAATAAAGTCGCCCATCGGCCTGCAGTCGTTTCATTTCTTCCTGCGAATGGCGCCAACAAGTGCCTTCGCGAGGGTAGACCACCTCCCCAGTATGCGGGTTAGTTAGGCCATAGTGAAGCGAGGCAACATCACGCCCACCTTTGGCGTTAGCCGTCGTATCAATCTTACGGAAGGCGCCTCGCGGATCCGGGCCACCTGGCTCACGAAAAACCTGGTACTGCGCGTCTGCCTTGGCTGTGCGCGGCATGAGGTTGAAACGCTCTTCGGCTAGCGTTCGTGTCGAATTGGGAACCAGCGCTTTCCCGTACACCAAGATGTGATCGTGCACGGAGCCAACAGTTCGATCGTTGGGGGCGCCATCACGCTTCCGCCAGATGAGGTCGATGATAAAGCAATCACCGCCGAAGATTTCATCGCATATAAGGCGAAGATTAGCCACCTCGGTGGAATCAATAAAGATGAATATTGCTCCGTCTTCACTTAGCAGCTGTCGAGCGAGAAAGAGTCGGGGATACATCATGTCCAGCCAGGCGCTGTGATAGCGCCCAGAGGTCTCGGAGTTACTGCTCAGCCGTGTTCCATCCGCGCCAATCTGGCCAGTGAGATCAAGGTAATTCTGAATGCTGTCCTGAAAGCTATCCGGGTAGATAAAATCTTTGCCGGTGTTGTATGGCGGATCAATGATGATGAGCTTGACCTGGTTTGCGTAACTCTTTTGCAGGAGCTTCAGGACCTCAAGATTATCACCCTCGATCATGACATTCTGGGTGCTGTCCCAACTCAAAGATTCATCCGGGCGTGGCAAGAGGGTCGCTGTGCTTGGGTTGAGGGCGATACGCCGGGCGTTGCGCTTCCCGAACCAGGTCAGCCCGAACTTCTCGTCGCCATCATCGACGGCGTCGCCAAGCAGCTCGCGCAGCGCGTCAAAGTCAACCTTGCCCTCCGTGAAAGCAGACGGGAAGACCTTCCGGAGCTGTTTGAGATTCTCTGCCACGAGGTCCTTGGAGTGGGTCTCCGGGTCCTCTGGCTCAACCGTGTGCATCGTCACTCTGATCTTCCCCTGCTTCAGTGCGGCACCGTCCTACTCGCCCAGTGCCTCTTCTTTGGCCGTGTTCTTCGTACTTGCTGCGTTGCTATGTCAAGTGCAACGTGTCGTGCGCCACCGACAAGGCGACCCTCTTCGCCTTGATCTGGTCCTGTAGCTCGATCTTTCGTGGTATTTGCTTCTCCTTTTTGATCTGGGCGGCTAACTTGTTGATCTCTGTCCTGAGTCGACTGCTCTCCGTCAGGGCCGTGAGCTGGGTCTGTGCCGCATCCAAGGTTCCCGCGAGCGCAAACTCTCCTATCACCGCAGCGACACGCAAGGCAACCGTACAGATCAGCCATCCCTCGTACACAGTGTTGAGGTCGCTGCGCGGTTGCCGGTCGAGCTGCAGAGCGCTCAGGAAAGCATCGGCCACAGCCGCGGGGACCTCTCCAAGGGAAGCGGTTACAGGCGGGCTGTCCAGTGCGACAGCGCCCTTGCGCGCGTGTGACATGCGCTTCAGGGCAACCGATACGCGCGGGCCGGACTCCTGCTCGCTGACGAGGAGGATCGGATATGGCACGGCTCGATGGAGAAGCTGTTCCAAGCGGGTGAGCTTGGTTCCGGTCCGGGCTCGGAGAGACATGACGTGGAGTTCCGGAACGCGCCGGCTGCCGTCCGAAGCCGTGTAGGCAGGGATTCCGACGGCATCAGGGCGTATCGCGGCGGCCCAGCTCAGGGTATCGATGCCTTCCTGAAGCAACCGCCGATCACCGGCACTGAAGCCGGAGTGCGCTTGCAGCTGCGTCTTAGGTACTCGCACATCCACGGCACAATCCGCAGGCAGCCGAAGCGCCTCGACCACGTCGTCCGGGGTCATTGCTGGACTTCCTGGCCGTGGTGTGCAGCGGATCCGACAGGCTCGGCACCGACACGAGGCAAAACGACAAGAAAGGCGAGCACTTCGAAGTCATTGATCCCGGCGAATCCTCCTGTCGCAGCAGCCTGAGTGCCGTCCAGGCTGAATAGACCGGCGATAGCGCGTTCCTCCTCCTTACCAGTGATAGAACGTACAGCAGCAGCAAGGGCCTTACGGGCCGCTCCCATGTCGGCACCGCGCCGGGTCCGGGCATCGAATATCGCGGTGAGCTCCGGGTCGACTTGACTCTGCTTGGCACTGACCTTGCGCACCCGGTCAAGGATGCGCTTAGCCTGGGTGTGGCTGAGTTGCACCACGCCCTCCTCTCCGACATGGATGAGGTAGTGAGGGGCAAGGGGGTCGCCAGCCTGCACCGCCCGATCAGCCGCCTGGCCTTCGGCACGTAGGCAGAAGATCAGTCCGCGCGGGGTATCGCCATCGCTGTCCACGACCGCGTGCACCCCGAGTGGTTCCACATCCAGCTCGCCGGGATACCGCTTGGCGTAGTCGGCGAGGTCGATGCGCAGATCGGTGAGAGTGAGGTCGGCGATGGACACACCGGTCGACAGGTCCTCGAGGTCGAGGACTGAGTCCTGGAGCTTGAGAAGTTGTGCGCGCCGGTACTCGAGATCGTTCATCGGGTCGCCAGCGCTGGTTTCGATGAGGTTCTCTTCCCCGGTGGCGGAGATATCGAGGAGCACCATGCGTCCTGTCACTCGTTGCTCGAGGCCGATGTATTCCTCCAGGTCCATCTGCGGCCAGAAGTTGACGAGCTGAATGCAAGCGTTGCGCGAACCGAGACGGTCGATGCGGCCAAAGCGCTGAATGATGCGCACCGGGTTCCAATGGATGTCGTAGTTCGCAAGCCAGTCGCAGTCCTGCAGATTCTGCCCCTCGGAGATGCAGTCTGTGGCAATGAGCAGATCGAGCTCGCCTTCTCCTGCAAGGTCGGCCGGGCGCTGCTTCGAACGCGGGGAGAACGCAGAGAGGATTCCGGAAAGATCGCGGCGCAGCTTGAGTGTGGTGCGGTTACTCCCGGTGCCCGTCACCAAGCCAGTCGCGACGCCGAGTTCGACTCTAGCCCATTCGGCGATTTCTTCATACAGATAGGCGGCGGTGTCCGCGAAGGCGGTGAAAACCATGGCCTTGCGATTTCCCGGGTTTACGGGATTGCGAACCTTGTCCGCGATCAGCTGCTTAAGGCGGTCCAATTTCGCGTCACGCTCCGGGGTCACCTGCTCGGCCCGGTACAGCATCGCGGTGAGGCGTTCGCGGTCCTCCAAAAGGTCTTGGCGCCAGCGGATCAAGTCCATGTCGGCGATAAGAACATTGATCTTGCCGCCACCGATCGCCAGCTCATCCGAGCGGACGTCGTCGTATTCCTCCTCGTCGAGGGAGTCTGGGCGGTAATAGGTCTCGTGGCGGTCGATCGCACTCAGGTGCGCGTCAACGCGCTCCATCTGCCGGCTCACCGTCAGCCGGAAGGAGTGGACGGAGCTCTCCAACCGCTTGAGGATGTTCACCCTCATCAGGTTAACCAGGCTCTGCTCTCGATCGGCCTGCTGGAAGCTACCCTTGCCGCTCTTCAGACGGGTGGCGTACTTGTCCGCGTACTCGGCCCGCTTGTCGGGTCGCAGGTAGTGCATAGGCGAGTAAGCGGCCAAATTGAGCTTGCGAATTTGGTCATTGAGTTCGCCGATGGCGCCGAAGTCGCCTCGCGTGTCGATCTCCGATTTTACGTTGAGCGGTGCAAGGCGCTCGGGGAATGAGCCCGTCTCGGCGGTGCCGTAGTACTTCTCGATGTGCTTGCGCGAGCGAGCAATGGTGAGCATATCGAGTAGAGCAAAGTAGTCGAAGCCCAGCATGTCCACGAGCTGCGCCGCCGTGCGTTGCTCTGGGCCAAGTTCCTGCCACCGATTGAACTGGCGCTGCGCGGAGCGGACAGTCTCGGCGATGCTGGCGATGCCATACGACGCCAAAGCCGTGTCGTCACCTTCAGTAGCGAAGGCGATCTGGTTGCGCAGGTCCGCGAGCCGGTTGTTGACTGGGGTCGCGGAGAGCATCAGGACACGGGTCTTCACCCCCTCCTGAACGATCTGGCGCATCAAGCGGTCATAGCGCGTCTCGCCGCTCTGCTTCGGAGAGTTAGCGTTACGGAAGTTGTGTGACTCGTCGATGACAACCAAGTCATAGTTACCCCAGTTAATGTGCGCTAGGTCGATGTCACCCGACCTTCCGGACTCACGGGATAGATCAGTGTGGTTAAGCACATCGTAGTTGAAGCGGTCCGAGGCGAAGAGGTTTCGGCGGTCATTCGCCGTGTACGTCGTCCAGTTGTCCCGTAGCCGCTTCGGACAAAGCACCAGGACACGATCGTTACGAAGCTCGTGGTACTTTATCACGGCTAGCGCCTCGAAGGTTTTTCCTAGACCGACGCTGTCCGCGACGATACAGCCGCCGTAGCGGTTCAGTTTATCGATGGCACCGATAACGCCGTCACGCTGGAACTTGTAAAGCTTTCCCCAAACCACGGTGTCACGGATGCCGGTTTTCGCGTCGATGACCGTGTCCTCATCCAGCTCTCCGCCAGCAACACTGAACAAGTGATGGAGCATGAGGTGGTAGATGCGCTCCGGGTCCCGGTAACGCCCGAGGGCGCGCATCTGCTCCAGTAGCGAGCCTGTTTCAGGAGAGCCAGGGGTGCTCTCCCACATCGCCTCGAAGAGGGCCGGGGAGAGAGCAGCCGCCTCGCCCCCGTTCTCGGATCGCAGAATCGACGTGTATGGGTTGCCGGGGGTCAGACCGAGACCAACGCGATCAAAGCCGAAGGAGCCCTGGGCCAGCGAAGTCACTTTACCGGAAGACGCTCGGGCAACCAGGACGCCTTGAGGAATTGAATAAGATGACGTATGACGTACCTCAGCCCGCTGTGTCAGCCACTCGGCGCATGATGCTGCCAGATAGCGGGACGACAGGCGGTTGCGCGCTGCGCGATCATACTCGCCGCCCAGTAGATGCAAATCGGAGCCTACGCTTGGGAGCAGGAGGCGGGCCTCTTCCAGCTTGGCCAGCTCGTTACGGAGCTCTTCGAAGGCGTACACAGAGAAGGTCGACGAGGTGAGGTCCATTCGACCTCCCGGCTGCAGACTCGGCCGCACAGCATCGATCAACCGGTCGCCTCCCCGGTTGCTTACAACCTTCAACGCAATCCCCCTCCGGACATTAGCCTGACTAACGAGTAGGCTGATGCAAAGCGTAGTCCAGGCTACTGACATCGCCTGCCCGCGCCTTGTATCAAGCTATGCGGTTGCCGGCTTCGCCGACACCAGGGCGGCCGGTCGATCTTCACCTTGCCGGTCGCCAACTGAGCGATCTGAGCCTTGAGGCTGCAGTTGCACGTCCTGGGACGTGCGTCCGGAGAGCTCCTCGACCAAGAGCCGCATGGAGAACCCGCTTCCAACAGTGCCACGCCCATCGTTAGTCCGGAGACGCCTGCACCCACCACGACCACCGTCACGGTTCCATCTCACGTCTAGGTGTTGCGGGTCATGACGTTGGTGACGGCTGGCAGGGCCTGAGACGAGGGACGGGTCTTTCGGCGGCAGGATGAGAACTGCGACCAACACATCCGCCGAGGAGGAAGGCCCGTCCGTGCTCCAACGTAACCCCCGCTGTCCATCGACAGGCCGCCACCGCCTCGTCCAGCACTGCTGCACCCGCCCGATCGCCCACGTCGCCGCCGAGATGGCATCTCCCAGCAGTGCGCCTCGATGTAGATCAACTGCCACCGCCGCTTCGGCGAGACCCGCCTGCTGGATCGCCCGAGCGCTCCGCGTCGGCAGCCCACCGCCACCCCGGCCGAGGTGGTGGTCCGGATCGAGCGGCTGCGCCACGACCGCAAATGGTCGGCCCGCCGCATCGCCCTGCAACTCGCCGCCGACGGCGTGACCGTGTCGGTGTGCACGGTCGGCCGGCACCTGGCCCACCTGGGCCTCAACCGCCGCCGGTTCCTCGATCCGACCGGGGCCACCACCCGTGCGCCGCGGCGGATCGTCGCCCGCTGGCCGGGCCACATGGTGCACCCGGCCGTGAAGAAGGTCAGGGGTCATCCTCGGCGGCGGCTGGCGGGCCCGCAGCAGGGTCAATAAGCAGTCCAAACAGGTCGAACGCGCCAAGAACGCCGGCCCCCGCAAGCAACGCAGCTACATGCACTCCGCGATCGACGGGTTCTCTCGCCTGGCCTACACCGAGGCGCTGCCCGAGGAGAAGACGGTCACCGCGATCGGCTTCACCCACCGGGCGGGGGCGTTTTTCGCCGCCCACGGCATCACCCACGTCCACCGTGTCGTCACCGACAACGGCTCCTGCTACCGCGCCCACGACTTCGCTACCGTGCTGCGCGGTTCCCTCCACCAACGCATCACCCCCTATATCCCGCGCCACAACGGCAAGGTCAAGCGCTACCAGCGCATCCTCGGCGAGGAATTCCTCTACGCGCGGTCTGGACTAGCGAACAACAACGCACCGACGCCCTGACGGTGTGGAACGTGCACTACAACCACCATTGGCCCCACACTGCCGCCGGAAACCGACCACCGGCCGCACCGCTCCGCACCGGCGTCACCAACGTCCTGGCCTCATACAAGCCGGCGCGGGCACCCTTGTTCTTGGCGCGTTCGACCTGTCGGGCCTGCTCGCTGCCGCGGCCGTGGGCCTGCCAGCCGCCCCCGTCGGGGATCACGCCGACCTTCTTGACGTCCAGGCGCACCATGTGGCCCGGCCACCGGGCGGTGATCCGGCGGGAACGCCGGTTGTTCGCGCCGGTTGGATCAAGGAATCGACGCCGGTTCAGGCCGAGGTGGCCCAGGTGCCGCCCGACGGTGCGCACCGAGATGTGGAATGCCGTCGGCTTCTAGTTCCAGGGCGATGCAGCGGGCCGAGTGCTTGTGGTTCCGGCGCAGCCGCTCGATGCGGGCCACGATCTCGGCGGAGGTGGCCGTGGGTTGGTGGTGCGGGACGCTCGGGCGGTCCAGCAGTCCGGCCTCGCCATAGCGGCGGTGACGGTTGACCCAGCGCGACGCGCACTGTCGGGAGATGCCCATCTCGGCGGCGACGTGGGCAATCGGGCGGGTGCGGCAGCGTTGGAGCAGGCGGTGGCGGCCTTCGACGGACAGCGGGGCGTTACGGTGGAGCACGGACGGGTCTTTCTGCTCGGCGGACGAGTTGGTCGCACTTCTCATCCTGCCGTCGGAAGACCCGTCCGCCCGTTCAGGACCGACCCACCGTCACCAACGTCATGACCCGCAACAACTAGTTTGATCCGCTGCTCGTCGTCGAGCGGTCCGCACTCCAACAGCCAGAGCACCTTGTCGCCCTCGCCGTCGTTCGGTGCCCAGTCCACCACCAGCAGGCGCTGTGGCTCGCGGTCGAGGCCCAGTTCCTCGCGCAGTTCGCGGCGGCAGGCCGCTGCCGGGACTCTCCGACGTCTACGTAGCCCAGGGATGTCCCAACTGTTGCTGTAGGTCTTGTGCACCAGCAGGATCCGGTCCTGGTTGTCGACGAACAGGGCTCCGGCAGCCATCCGCAGGGTTGCGAAGCGGTCGACGTCTGCGGCCATGCTCACCGACCTATCAAGGTGTCGTGGATGTGGTCGTCCAGTTCGGCAACGAAGGCTTCAGCGCGCCATGGGCGCAGGCGGTTGTGTGCGTGGCGGATGCGTTGAGCTGGGACTCGGCCTCCGGTGTTGGCGGTGATGTCCACTGCCTCGTGGAGGAAGGCAACGCAGGCCGTTGCTTCACCAAGATCGAGACGGGCCAAGGCCAGGTCAGTGGCGCCGATGCCTCGTTGGACTGCGTCGCGTGAACCAGTGAGGCTCGACAGGGAGCGGGTGAGCAGGTCGTCGGCGCGCTGGGCTTGGCCGCTGTAGAGGGCGCACAGGCCTTCGAAGCCGCTGACGCGGTCGGCGTTGAAGGCGGCGAAGGGGTCGTCTGGCGAGAGCTGCTCCACTGTTTTCCAGGCTCGGTCGAGGGCGGTGGCTGCGGCGGTGGGGTTGCATACGCGGGCTTGAACTTCGGCGTGAACGGCGTGGGCACGGGCTCGGATGGCGTGGCTGGGGCCGCGGTGGGCGTCGTGGGTGGCGGCGCGGGCCAGGGTGAGGGCGGCGGTGAGGTTGTTGGTGGCGTGCAGGGTGACCATGGTGTGGCTGGTGCGCACGGCTGCCAGGTAGCTGTGGTCGGGTAGGCGTGCGGCGGTGGTTTCGGCGTCTCGGTAGAGCGCCATGGCGGTTTCGTCGTCGCGGGTTTCGAAGGCTAGGCGGGCGGCCAAGCCGTAGGCGTTGGTGGCTGTGGTGAGCAGGTCGGTGCTGGGGCCAGACTGCGCCAACAGTTTGCGGCAGGTGTTGAGGACTGGTGCGAGTTGGAGTTGTAGCCGGACGAATGGGATGGAGCCGACCTGTTGGTTGAGAGTGGTGACGGTGACGGCCAAGTGGTCGACCAGGTCTTCGGTGGGGCGTGCTGGGGTGGGTGTGGGTGCGTTTCGGGCGTGGGTGATGGAGTCGACGAGTCGGTCGATGCGTTGAGGCGAGGTACCGAAGTGGCGGAGCGCGTCCAAGAGGACGGCGAAGTCGGAACCGGTGCCGAGTCCCCAGGACCCCGTTGAGGTCTTCGCGTAGATCCGTGCGAGGAGGTACTGGTAGCGGTCGCCGGGCTTGGTGCGGTCGGTCGGGCTCTCCCAGCGGGCGACGGTGCGTTGGATGCTGGCGACGGGGAGGTTGCCCGGGGATGCCATGCCCAAGTCGCGAGCGGTGTCGCGTAGGACTCGGGCCAGATCTGTCCAGGACCAGCCGCGTGATTCGCGCAGTCTGCGCAGGGTGGCGGCCCCGAGTTCACCTTCCGCAGTGGTCATGGGAGCATTACAGCATTCATTCCGCGCTAGATGGGTACCACCAAGCGCGGCTTTCCCTGATCGGATGCATAGTTGAGCGTGTACCAGGTACCGGAGGTCTGATCGGTGCCTCGGGGAAAGCCGATGATGAAGTCGCTTCGGTCGACCATGTAGCGGTTACGGGCGTGGTAGGCCGAGGTGCCGAGCGTGGGTGCGGTCAGCTCGACTACTTCAACCAGTCTGTTGCGTGTGCGCCAGGCTGCGATCGATGACGAGGCGACTTCTGGCTGGTCAGCGACGGTGCACGGGACGACGACGGTCAGAGGTGCCGAGGTGTGCTCGGCGAGCCAGTCGAGTGTGGCGGTGTCAATGCCGACGGCGCCTCCGATGTAGAAGTGCGCAGTGGCGAATGGTGCCATGTAGTCGTTGAAGAGTGCGTTCAGGCGGTCGGCGTCGTTGATGTCGACGGCTCGTGTTCCTGTGATGGTGATGTTGCGGATCACTCGAATGACCCTTTCCGGGATGTCATCGGATGTCATCTGCCGTGTATGCGGTTCACACGATCTCATGGCTCGGCAAGCCGTTCCTATGCCGGAGGGAAGCCATGGAGACCGTTGTCGAGGAGAAGCAGCCGATCAGGTTGAGCTCGGCTCGTAGTCGGGAGCTGGGGGAGGAACTGCGCCGGGTGCGGCATCGGGCGCGGATGTCGTCGGCGTTGTTGTCCGAGGCGTTGGGCTGGTCGTTGGGCAAGTTGAGCAAGCTGGAGACCGGTAGCCGCGGCACGAGTGCGTGGGAGATCGGCACGCTGTTGGGGCGCTGTGGTGCGGACAAGACGACGCGGGAGCGGGTCATGGCCGTCGTCAACGAGCCTGACACCGGGAGCTTCTTGCGGCTGCACGGCGGTGCTCCGGACTCATTGTTGGCGCTGTCCTTGCACGAGCAGATGGCGTTGAGCGTCGCTGTCTATGAGCCGTTGACCATCCCGAGCTTGGCACAGACGGAGGAGTACGCCTGTTCGCTGAGCGGCAAGGAGGTGGTGGAGGCGCGCCTCTCGCGTCAGGACGTGCTGCGACGACCGGGAGGACCGGACGCGGTCCTCTACATCCACGAAGCCGCGATCCGGCTGGTAGTTGGCGGTCCGGAGGTCATGCGCGACCAGATGCTGCGCCTGACGATGATGTGTGGCTGGGAGCATATGAGTGTTCGCCTCGTGCCGTTCTCGGCTGTGACGGGTGCTGCCCTGCGAGGGGCGGCTGGGCTGTTGACCTTCGCGGAGCCGGTCAAGCCGGTGGCTTACGCCGAGACCGACGCGGCCACCGTCTTTCATGACGATCCGCACGTCGTCGGCGCCTATGAGGCCAAGATGCGGCAGTTGAAGCGGTTGGCGTTGAGCGTTGAGCAATCACGAGCGGTCTTCGCGCGGTGGGCTGACGTCTACGACCGGAACACACGCTGATGGCGCTGCGTCCGTTCCGTTGGCTTCCCCATGACGGTCGACGCCACGCCGTCGACGCGGCCCTGGTGGCTCGCGACCAGGCTGCCACGCTGTGCGGTGAGGAGCTGGTCATTCCGGCTGTCCCGCCGACGAAGAGTGAGTGGTGTTGGCCCACCTGTCCGGACTGCGATGCGGCGTGGCGAGCGGCTGAGGGCATCTTGCCGTTCCCTCGTCAGGGAGGCGCTGCCTCCGGTCCCCGACGTGCCCGTTCAGTGACGCTCCAGGGTCAGGTGTAGATCGTCGATGCCGCACACCATCAAGCTTCGTACGTTCGAGTTCGTGCAAGCTGCGCGTTCGGCGCGCTTGCACTCCGACTACGCCCTGGCGCAGGCAATGGGCGTTAACCGCTCCACCGTGACCCGCGTGATCAAAGGCGAACTCCAGCCAGGCCCGGCGTTCATCGGTGGTGCCCTGACCGCGCTGCGTGGACAGTTCGACGAACTCTTCGAGATCGTCCACGTCGTTCGACCGAGCAAGGGTCAATCGTGATCACCGGCCCTGCCGAGTTGCCCGACCTACGGCTGCGGATGCGTGAGCGGGTGATGACCTCGGAGTGCGGTCACGAGGTCATCCGCCGTCTCAACGCGGGCAAGAGCGCGGTCACGCCTCGGCTGGCCGGTCCGCCGGAGATCCAGCGAGCGAGCGCTGTCACCGGCGCACTGCTCATGGCTCGTTGTGAGGCGCGCCGTCTGAGTGAAGCGCAGCTCTACTGGGTCGATCGCGAAATGACTGCGCTGACGCTCGCTGCCGCGGACCATCCGCCTCGAGAGCCGGTTATCGCGCGTCGGTTGCCTGCCGAGGCAGGTCTGATGGTGTTCAACGAATCGATCGATGGTGATGACGGTGAGCAAGTCGTGGCTGTGTCCTGGTCGCACTGGACACCACAGCACCTTGATCTTGACGACGGGTCTGGCTTGATCGCCTGGAGTCTGAACACGCCCGGCGGTGCGGTGCCGCTGCACCCGGAGTTCGATGGTGTCTGGCTGACCTACTGGACACCGCAGCTCATCCCGCTCGCGGAGTCGGTGTTGCCGTTCGGACAGCCGTTGGTACCTCCGCGGTCAGTGGCTGGTAAGAGGTGGGCGCACGTCGTCTACACCGCCTGGCAGCTCATGACGCAGAGCGGTAGCGCTCAGCTCAGCGAACTTGAGGAACTTCCTCGTTCTCGGCACGGGCGCAAACGGGATCAACGCGCCGGCGTCGAGGATGCAGGTACTGTCCGGTTGGTTCGTGTCCACGCCCGTCACCGGGACGTTGCTTCGGGCGAACGCGAGGCGCCACGGTGGAGTAGCCGGTGGCCGGTCCGCGCGTACCGGCGCAACACCTGCCTCAACTCCAGGCTTCACGCCAACGGTGGCTGCGAGCACGAGGAGCGGATCGTGCCCGGCCACATCAAGGGCCCGGCCGACAAGCCACTCAAGGCCGGCACGAGAGTCCACATCTGGGACACCCCGCCACCCTCCGAGCCTTGATCAGGTCTGCGTACGGTCACTTTACTGGTGAGCTCATGTTTTCAACTGTCATGGATTTCCGCGTTGCGAGAGCTGTTTCGGGCGTGGTGGGAGCTGGCGTAGCGGCTCCATGCGATGCCTTCTTCGGTTGCTATGCGCGCGGTGGTGTCGGGGTGGATTCCGAGCATGGAGGCGACCACGGGGCTCGGTGTGGTGTGCAGGAGTTCCCGCAAGGCGGTGGTTCGGCCGAGTTGGATCGGTATTCCGAGTGTGGAGAAGCGGTTGTTGAGCGTTCTTGGGTGGATGGGCTGGTCGGGGCGTTTGCCTGGGAAGAGCCAGTCGGTGTTGGCGTTCGGGCCTCGGTAGGTGTTGCGGTGTTCGAGGAGTTGGCGGGTCATGTCGTCCAGTGGTGGTGGCAGCGGGGCGGGTGGGTCGCCGAGCCTGATGAAGATGTCGGGGCCGATGATCGTGATGTCGGTGCGCCGCAGGCGGGTGATCCGGCTGAGGGGCTGGGCGTAGAGCAGTGCCAGCAGCGCGATGAGTCGTTCGCGCAGTGGCCAGTCGTCGGCCGTGACGAGTGTGTTGATCAGTGCGTGCTGCTGTCGGCGTGGCTGGATGGTGGCTGCGGGCAATAATGCTCTGGTGAGGTGTCGCCGGGGCGTGACCGCTGCCTGACCCGCCCAGCGCAGGAACGCCGTAGCGGGCTTTCGGGTCTGGGGGTTGGCCGCGAGCCAGCTGTCCAGGTCGGCTTGCGGGCAGGTGGTGAGGGTGTGGCCGCTGCTGTCGAGCCAGGTCAGCAGCGCGGCGGCTTGGCGGACGCGTTCGCGGGAGACGCGGACGGTGGCCGGGGTCAACGGTGCCTGCTCGGCCTTGTGGCGCAGGCGCCGCAGCTCGTTCCAGGTGGCGAAGCGCTGCACCAGAGCTCGGTGTTCGGCGTCGGCGATGTCGGCGAGCTGGGTGGTGAGCCAGCGTTGGAAGAGCATGAGCTGTTTGTCGATCGGCGCGAGGATGCCGCAGGTGATCAGCAGCTCACGCAGGTAGGTGGCTTTGCGCCAGGCGGGGTGGGCGGCCAGGGCGTCGTGGCTGATCGCGATGGTGCCGGTGGCCAGTGCGGTGAGCAGCTCGGTGGTGCCGGGTTTGGCCAGCCAGGTCAGGCCGTTGTGCGGTGTGTTGGTCAGGCGCAGCTTCTGCAGCAGCGGCAGCAGTTCCGCGCGAGGACGGCCGGTGCCGTCGTCGAGCACCGTGGTGAGGCGGTCGGTGAGGGTGCAGCGTTCGCAGAGTTTGTCGCCGACCAGCAGTCCTTCGTGACCGCAGCGGCGGCAGAGGAACGAGCGGGTGATGCCCGCGCAGTCGCGGCAGATGGCAAGGCCGGTGCCGTCGCGTCCGGGCAGCAACCGGTGGTCGCCGCACTTTGGGCAGCAGCCCCGATTCCGGGTCGCGCGTGTGATGCAGGGTCGGCACACCGGTCCCTCCCAACGGACAGCGGGCTGGGAATAGCGGTCGCAGCGCACGCACTTGCTGTCGGCAAGCCGTGTGTCGCCCCACTGCGTTCGCGTTCGAGGGGTCACTGCGGACGGATGCGAGCGCGAGTGGGCCGCACCGCCCCGGCTCCAGCGGCCGGCGGTGTGGCCGTGCCCGCCGATCCCGTGGCGGTGCGACGGGTGACGTTGGCGGCCTCGGTGCGGATCAGCTCGGCGGGGCTGCACTCGAAGATGTCGCACAACGCAGCCAGGACCGTCAGTGACAGCCGCTCCGGGGTGCCGGTGACCAGCCGGTGGACCTGCGAGACCGACAACTCGACACCACGATCGCGCAGCAGCGGGACGAGTTCGGTGGTGGAGAACATGCCGTGATCGGCCATCAGGTCCCGCAGCCGCCAGTCGTAGCCGACTCGCCTCTTCATCGCGTTCATCGGGTGCTCCCGCCGTCGGTGGTCGGTTTCAGTGCCGAGGCAAGGGTGTCGTCGAGGCTGCGGCGCAGGGTGCGGGTGCGGAAGTCCGACGAGACGCAGGTGTAGATGGAGGTGGTGGACGAATGTTCGTGACCGACCTGCTGTTGAACGAAGAACGGGTCCCAGCCGGCCTCGATCAGGTGCGTGACATACGAGCGGCGCAGCGAGTGGAAATCCAGGCCGGGCTCCAGACCGAGCGCGTCGCGGTAGGTGGCGAAGCGGGCGTTGAGCGCAGCGCCGCTGATGCGCACCGACTGCTCCGAGGGCCACAACGCAGGACTGTTCGCGTGTGCCATGCGCGGCCGGATCTCGGTGATCCACTCGTCCAGCACCTCGGCCGACCAGTCCCACACGGTCAGCACGCTGCGCCGCTTGGGCGGACTGCCGGGCTTGGCCTTGCCGAACCGCACGTGCAACACCCCGTACTCGCCGAACTCCCGGGCATGCGGATTGGTCGCGAGGTCGGCGGTGTCCAGCATCCGCGTCTCGGTGCGCCGCAGGCCGAAGGCGTAGGCGACCTTGAACAGGGTGGCGTCGCGGAACGCCGCCAGCCAGCCCTTGCGGCCGGAGTCCCGCACCCGCGGCACCGCGTCGTCGGCGTAGTCGAAGAACGCCTGGATCTCGTCCAGGGTGAACGCCCGTTTGGCCAGCTCGGACTCGTTGTCCTGCACGTGCACCGCGGTGTTCCACTCATGGCACACCTGCACCGGATGCGTGCCGAACCGCCGCTCGCATTCACCGGCCCACCCGTAGGCGGGATCGGTCAGGTAGTGGCAGAACAACCGCAGAGCCTGCTGATAGGTCCGCAAGCTCGACCGGCTCACGCCTTTGAGCCCGCGCAGGTCGGCGCACCATTCGTCGACCATCGCCGCGCTCCACTGCCAAGGGAAGGCGTTGACGTGCTCGACGAAACCACGCACCCGCTTGCCCCGGTTCGCGATCGTCGACGCGGCCAGGTTCCGCGCGGACTGCTGACGCTCCCACCCGGTCAGCATCGCCTCGAAAACCTGTTCCTCGGGCCGCAGGAACACCAGCCCGTCGACCAGCTGCAGCGCCGTTGCGCCCGCCGTCGGTCGCTCTCCCTCGCCCACCAGCCGCCTTCCGCCGCTCGCACCAGATGCGACATCTTCGCATCAGATGCGATAATCGGCACAAACAAGCAGCTAGATGGCAGTCGCGTCGACTGCCGGCGTGCGTGTCGACCAGGAGCCGTCAGTCCTGACGGCAGCTCGCACGACACCTCTTACCGCCCAGGTAGAGCACCTTCTGCAGCGACGATCGCCACGACCGATCCCACACCGACTTCGGATCGCATCAGATGCGATCCTGCGTACATCCGTCGGGGGTTCATACGGGGGATCACATTGGGGATCAGCTTGGGGCTCCTGTTAGAACGCCACCCCCTACGGCGAATGTAAGAGCAGGTCAGGGGGCCTGTAAGGGGTTCCGTTGGTATCCCAGACTCGCTTGGCGGCAAGCACATGAGCAACGTCGGGGCGGGCTGCGGCGCGGGAAGTCAGAGAAGGTCTCCCCCCGGGGGTGATCTCGGAGTTCAGAGGGAGTGCAGCGGGCCTCATCGGTGTGCCCTTGGAGGACTCGATGGCCTGTGTACTGGTCCACCAGGTGTTGTGTTGGCCGCTGACGGTGCCGCTGCGGTGTGTTCCGGCCGTTGCTGGGTATCGCTGCCAACCGGACGTGCTACAGGCGACACATGCGTAGACGGAGGCTCGGGTGGTGCCCGGTCTGACCGGTGCATCGAAACTGGCCCGCGTTGGCGCGTAGCGCCGTTACCGAACAACTCCTGCTTCTTCGAACCTCCTGAGCAGCGGTTATAGGGTGCGGTACTGGCTGGGGTAAGAGGTTGGTACCTCCGTCGCCCGGCCTGGGCATGTCACCCGTCCAGTGGAAGCCTTCAAGCGATTCGGTCGGCACGTGTCCCCTGGCGGCCCTTATTTCGGAGTTCTGGAGTGTCCACCGCACTCGTCCGCCTCCGGAGGGCTCCGTGTCCCGCCCTGATCTCGATAACTCCCGCCTGCTGCACACTCCCGCTGAAGCGGCGGTGCTGCTGGCCGTCCGCGAGTCGTGGCTTCGCCGCAAAGCCGGACGCCGGGAGATCCCGTGCACCTTCCTTGGCAAGCACCTGCGCTTCTCCCTCGACGACCTGGCCTCGATCGCCCACGCCGGTGCCCGCCCGGCACGCTCCATGCGACCGCCAGCCAGGCGCCACAGGTCCTCTCGCGACTGACCAAAGTTCTTGTGCCGCAACGCTTGCATCGCTCGGCTACTGGAGCGTTCATCCTCCTGTCACGCCGTGACCATCACACCGACGACGACGAAAGGGCAGCACACATGGCTTGGGTGGAGCAGTCGGGAAGCAACCACTGGCGCGTCCGGTTCCGCCGCGACGACGGCACCATCGGCTCCGTCCCCGGCTTCGGGAGCGAGAAAGCCGCCCAGGACCACGCCAACGACCTCGAATCCGACCAACGCCGCGGCACCTGGCTCGACCCCACCGGTGGACGCACGACCGTGGAGGAGTGGCTCACCGACTGGTGGGACGCCCTCGACGTCGACACCCGCACCGAGGACAACTACCGCAGCATCGTGCGCAACCACATCGTGCCCCACTGGGGCAACACCGCCCTGGCCGACATCACCAACCTCAAGGTCCAGGCATGGGCCAAGCAGCTGCGCGCCGGACGCCTGTCACCGGTCACCGTCGCCGGGTTCGTCAAGCTGCTCTCCCAGATCCTCACCGACGCCGCCGAGGACAAGCTCATCATCGCCAACCCCATCCGGCCCCGCCGACGCGGACGCCGCAACCACGTCGCACGCATCCCCGAGAAGGTCTGGGCCCAACCCGCCGAAGTGCTGCGCATCGCCGACCAGATCGCCGCCTTCTACGGACCGGTCGGAGCCGTGCTCGTGGTCACCGCGGGCTGGACCGGCGCCCGCTGGGGCGAACTCACCGGCCTGCAACGCCACAACCTTCACCTGTTCGACGACGACACCGGCTTCCTCATCATCGACCCCCAGAACGGCGCCCTGCACGAGTCGGCCGGCGGCAGGCTCTGGCTCGGCCCACCCAAGACCGACGCCTCCGCCCGCACCATCAGCCTCAACCCGTCACTCGTCCGACTCCTGCGGGCACACCTCGACCACCACATCCACCCGCACGTCTTCACCACCCCCGAAGGGGCACTCCAACGCCGCAGCAACTTCAGCAAACGCGCCCTACGCCCCGCAGCCGACGGCAACCTCAACCAACCTCGCGCCGTACTACGCCTCCAGCCGATCAAGCCCGGCCTGACCTTCCACGGGCTGCGACACAGCCACAAGACCTGGATGATCGCCGACACCATCCCCGAGATCGCCCAATCACTCCGACTCGGCCACATCCTCAAAGACCCGGTCCAACGCACCTACTCCCACGTCGCACCCGAAGTCACCGCGCGTCTGCTCCAATTCCTCCAGGACCGCTGGGACAAGGCCGCCGTCGACGTCGGTGACAGCACTTGGCGCAGGATGGCGTAACCGATCTTCACTTACACGACACGCCGGTACCCGAGAAGGAGAGACGGGATGCTCGCGTGAAAGTACACAGTGCTGTTGTGGTCGGGCGGCGGAGACACCGCCATCGTCTTCGCGCGTACCAGGATGCAGAGCACCTACACAAATTCCAGCCCGCGCCTGCCGCGGGCAGTTAACAAGCCCTTCTTATGCTCACTCTCGCGATACAGAAAGAAGAGCATGCAAGCATCCTGAAAGGAAAATCTTCCGTCCGCCAACCCTCTTACTCTTGCCGATAAGTCCTCCGTCGCAGAAGTTTCACCACACCCTAATCAAAACCGCAGCGCACACCATCAGACTAATAGGCCCTGTAACGTTCAGCATGGTTCCCGCGAAGTACCTACGAAGGGACATCGCCATGCACTACAAGAAGCGCATAACTTAACGCTCGCTACAATAACTGCGTAAGCGCCGGAAGCAGTATTGGAGTCAAAATGGAAGATTCGCGGGACAACATGACTCCACGTGGACGTGGCACCCCTGTGCCCGTCTGGGTTCGCACGGGCGAAGATAATCATCCAGTCGTTTCCTTCGAACCATTGGCGTCATCTACGCGAGTGTACACGTCAATGCCCACCGACATTGAGCGCTTATTAGAACTGTACAGTGCAGCAGCCACCGCCGTACGGGCCGCAGCCGATGTCGACAACAATCGCGAAGCGGTTCGCATACTGCGCTCTCGACTGCAGGTCGAGCGAAAAACGCGGTCGGGCAACAATTCCCCTGTTGTGCGATCCATGCAAGACGATTCTCATATCCCGACACCTAAGCCCGTTGACCAAGAGTACCCGATCGAAAGCGGGCGGAGCGTTCGGGCACTTCTCGCCGGACACCCGGATGGCAATCGTCGTCGCCACTAAGAGTCGGTCGGTCTCAGGACAATGAATGACATCGCGACGACCGTCTTGGTGACAGCGGGCAATGGCCGGCTTAGTTCTTCGCCAAGCTCACGATTGTGAAGCGACGGACGAACAATCCAATGACTGAACCGGCCAGTGCCCGACTAACCTACGGGATCGATCCGGACCTCGGTGCCCTCCCGCGACACCGTGACCGACACCCGATTCCTCACCGGTACCTAATACACCCTGGTGCACAACCGGTGGCTCCGACTGCGCACCTCCACGTCGTCGACCGCGGCGCCCCTGAGGTGGTGTCGACCTCCGGTCTGGGGTCCGCCGTGTACAGCCGCTGGTCCAGCCTGTTCGCGAACTGGTGCGGCCCGTCGTCCACCACGTCTGGAGGCGAGTTGTGGACGCTGACCTTGCCGAAGCGGAACTGCTCGGCGTACGTCAGCGTCAAGCGCAGCGACTCGCCGGTCACGACACGGCCAGCCTCGCCCCAGGCCGTTGCGCGGATTCGACCGACACGGTGGCCAAGGAGCACCGCGCGCCTTACAGCCGGACGTCGTCGGCCGCCAGGAATCCCAAGCGCCTGTACGCGGCCGTAGCCGGGGCGCATCCGAGGCGACCGGCAGGTCGACGCGCAGCGTGCAGTCCGAGCCTCGACGCTCGAACGGGAACGACCGCAACACCAGTCCGGCGAAGTCCAGTCCCCTTCAGGCAGACCGCGCCATCAGCTTTGTGTCACTAAGCAAAGTCGGTCTGCGTCGGTGATCAATGCTAGGGATATCTCAGATAGCGACAGCTCCTGAAGTGCTGGCATGACGCACTCCCCATGCGAGGGTGAGCAGCGTCCAAGCGGACAGATCCTTGCCCGCCAACCGCACCCATAGGCGGGCGAACTCCGGTTCGGACTCGGGCCAGGCCCGCCCGGTCGGGAGGCGGTCCGCCCAGGTGCGCACCGCCAGGTCGGCGTACGGGTACAGCGAGTAGTCGTTGGTGAGGTCGGCGACGGTCGCGCCCGCGGTCCACGGACCGATGCGGGGCACGCTTTGCACTTCATCCCGCAGCACGGCCGGGTCGAGTTCGGCCCACTTCGCGCCGAACTCGAGCACTGCCTCGGCGGCGGCTTTCAGGGGACGGCGTTTGAAGGCCGTCCCCAGGGTGGTGAACTCGTCGTCCGGGAGTGCGAGGACGGCTTCCGGTGTCGGAAACAACCACGCCGGTCCGTGCGGCGTAGTGACCGCCTCGCCGTGGGCCCGGCAGAAGGCTCGGTAGAGCTTGCGCGCCTGACCCGCCCGGATCACCTGCCGGACGATCGACGTCGCCAGGGCGTCCCACAGGTCCGGATTGCGCCAACGCCCCACCGTGCCCGCGGCGCGCAGCACACCCACCACGTCACCGGCCCCAGTCAGCCTGGCGGGGTCGACGACGTCGAGCACCGGGGCGTCCTCCTCTCCGGACACAAGATGAGCCTCTGCCAGGCACTCGCCGGTTCTGCTGGGCGTGCAGGTCAGCACCCAGGTGGAGCGTCCAGACCGGACGGCGCGGTAGGTGGTGTCACCTGCCGACAGCCAAGAGGGATGGTCGGTCATCACCGAGGACACGATCACAGCGAGGCTCCCTGGGTGGGTTGAGGTCACCCATGATGCCGAGACCACTCCCACATACCGAGCACCTGGCCGGCGTGGCGGCGCGGATGCGCCGGGGTGAACGGCGGCGCTCCACTAGCGAGTAGGACTCATCCCGGCGAAAATAAGAAAGGTCACCGAGGAGATCCGCATCTGCCAACAGGGTGAACCTTGACTCGCACAGTGATACCTAGAGTGCATTATCCGCGCTTTTGCGGCCCATCCCTGATGGCTGTAACGAATCACGACCGGCGATGCGATTAGTCATCAACGTCGATCTGCGACGTCACGCGAGTTCGACCGGAAAGACGTGGTGAGGTATCGATGCCTGAAGCGTGCAGCCATACCGACGTGAGCCGTGCACTTTGCTCCCCCTGCCTGGTCGATCAATACCTTCTCAATCGAACACGCAAGGTTTGACGAGCCTTGCCCCCACTTCACCCCTAGGCCACATACAGGTCGAGCGCGTCACGTCCAACGGCGGTACCAAGCGAACGGCTGACGCCTTCCACTCTCGACTGACAACTGCGGTATTGCCCTAGAATTCACCCTCTACTTGCCGTGCAGGTGACACCGATCGCCTGCCACAAATCAGGCCGACCTGCCGCTTGTCCGGTCAGGGGCGGCCCATCGGCATGCCCGGAATACTCGATGACAGGGACAAGAATGACCGGATTCACGGTTGACGACTTTTTGGTCGACAGCGACGCGACGGAGATCAACTGGATTCGCCCCGGCGGCACCCCTGCGTCCCTCCGTCCTGTCCGGATCAACATCGGTGGAGGCTCTGATGCGCTTGAAGTCGTACTCGCGACCTCGGAGAAGGCACCTCGTCTGGAGGATGTCCGGCGGCTTTGGTCAATGCGCTGGAACCGCCGAGCTGCTCCGGTCCTCCTCGTCGTCGGCCACGAGGGAACCGACGGCTGGGAAGCCACCGTATGCGGGCCCACCGATCACTCCGCCGCCATCACAGGGCTCGATCTGCGACAGGTCGACCGGATCTGTGCCGCCGCGCTGGCCGAGCCCAACCCCTCAGCCGCGAAGCGGACCCTGCAACGGCTGTTAGGCAGCCTGAAAGACCAGCTGATCGTCGGCCTGACGAACCAAGGGCTCTTCGCATCGCACGAACTTCGCCACGGTGTCCCGGCTCGCTCCGACTGGCCGGAGGCTCGCACCGCCGGCCAGGCGCTTCTCGGCAAGACAGGACTGGATCTCATCTCCGGCCTCGGGTACCAGATCACCGCACACGGCTCCGTAGCGCAAGTGCTGTCGACCGGTGGCACCAGGCAAG
The DNA here is from genome assembly GCF_040656635.1 of Actinosynnema sp. NPDC049800. Taxonomy (NCBI): domain Bacteria; kingdom Bacillati; phylum Actinomycetota; class Actinomycetes; order Pseudonocardiales; family Pseudonocardiaceae; genus Actinosynnema; species Actinosynnema sp. NPDC049800. The sequence goes on from NZ_JBFAMT010000029.1 coordinate 49,662, forward strand.
CGGTGGCCGTCCTTCTCCACGACGAGGAGCTGTTCGACCGGCCTGGACAACGGTTCGGGACCGTCTCCCCGGTCATGCAGGGCCTGGCCATCGCCCAAGACCAAGGTCTGCCGTGGCTCGTCGTCGTCAGGGGGACGCAACTGCGCCTCTACCCCGCCAAACCGGACGTGGGCGTTGGGCGGAAAGGGCGCTCGGAGACCTTCGTCGAACTGGACCTGGCACTCCTGACCGAGGAGGACGCCGGCTACTTGCCTCTGCTGTTCGCACCGTCCGCGCTCGCCGACAACGGCACTGTTGTCGAGATACTCGCAGCGTCGGTTGACCACGCCAGCGCGCTCGGCACCCGCCTCCGTGAACGTGTCTACGTGGACGTGGTTCCGGCGCTCGCTGTAGCCGTCGCCGGGGCCATGAAAGCCGACACCGGTTCGGAACTCGGCGAGGCAGAGCTGCACGAGGCGTACCACCGGACGCTCATCATCCTGTTCCGGCTCCTCTTCGTCGCCTACGCCGAGGATCGCGGGTTGCTGCCGTATCAGCGCAACCCCGGGTACACGAAGAAGGCACTCAAGAGCCTCGCGCGCGAGTTCACCGAGAACCCCGACGTCGTGTTCGACGCCGACTCCCACGACCGCTGGAGCGACCTCCTCGCGGTGTGGCACGCGGTCGATGACGGCAACCCGGACTGGGCTGTGCCCGCCTACAACGGTGGCCTCTTCGCCGATGATCAAGAACTGCACCCCTCTGGGCACGCGATTAGCCGCATGCGGCTCACCGACGCGGAGATCGGCCCTGTCCTCAAAGCCCTCGTCATCGACGTCAGCAGCGACGGTGACCCCGGCCCTGTGGACTTCCGCTCGCTGTCCGTCCGGGAATTCGGCACCATCTATGAAGGCTTGCTCGAATCCTCGCTCTCCGTGGCGCCCAGCGATCTTACGATCGATCCCAAGACCAAGGCCTACCTCCCCGCCAAGCCAGGTGACGACGTCGTCGTTCCAGCGAGGACGGTCTACTTCCACAACGCCTCCGGCGCTCGCAAGGCGACGGGCTCCTACTTCACCAAGGCGTTCGCGGTCGAGCACCTCCTGGACACCGCGCTTGAACCTGCTCTGACCGATCACCTGACCGCCGTCGAAGGGCATCTGGCCACCGGCGACGAGGCGGGAGCCGCTGACAAGTTCTTCGACTTCCGCATCGTCGACCTCGCCATGGGTTCGGGCCACTTCCTCGTGGCCGCCATCGACCGAGTCGAGAACCGCTTCGCCAAGTTCCTCAGCAGTCACCCCGTGCCGGCCGTGAACGACGAACTGCTCCGCCTGTCGCAGGCCGCGGAGAAGGCGCTCGGCGACGCGGCCGGACAGGTGGAAATCGACACCTCCATGCTCCTGCGCCGCCAGATCGCCCGCCGCTGCGTCTACGGTCTCGACCTCAACCCCATGGCGGTCGAGCTGGCCAGGCTCGCCATCTGGATCCACACCTTCGTCCCGGGTCTCCCGATGTCCTCGCTGGACCACGGTCTCCGAGTGGGCAACAGCCTTACCGGGATGGGCACCGTGGACGAGGCGTTGGCCGTCTTCGAACCCAGGGCGGCAGCAGGCCAGTACAGCCTCTTCGGTGAGCAGATCGTGGAAGCGCTCGGCACGGCAAGGGACCGCCTGGTCCGCGTCGCGCGTACAGCCGAGGCGACGAAGGCAGAAGCACTGGAGGCATCTCGGGCCCACGCCCAAGCGATGGAGGAGGCTGCCGACGCCAAGGCGTTGCTCGACGCCGCCGTGGGTGTCCGGCTCGGGAAGATCCCCGTTCCTACCGACGTCGAGAAAGCACTGACGCTGGGGGCTGCCGACGTGACCACCCAGGCCGTCCAACGATTGGGAGCGGTGCACCTGCCCTTCCTGTTCCCCGAGGTCTTCATGCGGGAGGCACCGGGCTTCGATGTCGTACTCGGCAATCCGCCGTGGGAGAAGGTCCGCTGGGAGCCGGCGCCTTACTGGGTCGGTGTCAGCCCTGGTCTGATGGCACTTCCGGACAAGGCTCGTGAGGCGAAGATCCGCGAGCTTCGCGCATCACACCCCCTGGAAGCAGCTCACGAGGAGGCCGAGCAGGAACATCGGGCCGAACTACAGGAATACTTCAAGCGCGGGTTCACGCTCAGAGGTGGGACTCACCTTGAACTGGCTCAGTTGATGCTGGAACGGGCCTTGAAGGTCTTACGACCGACCGGACGCCTTGGCCTGGTGCTGCCACGACAGAGCATGGTGCTGGCCGGCTGGAAGAACCTGCGGAAATCCCTGGTCGACGGGTACGACCTTCGCGTCGTTCAAGCACGAAACCACTCGGAGTGGATATTTGAAGATGTCCATGCCTCCTACGCTGTTGTATTCATGACAACGGCACCGTCCACAAGTGGAACTATCCGGGTGTGGGTTGCCGCCTCCCCCGATGATATCCGCCGCGCCACTGACGAAAATGCTATCAAATTGAGCAAGGCAGACATCGAGTCCTACTCCGAGACCAATGTGGTCCCGTGGTTCGTCAATTCTACTGACAGAGAGATTTTCGACAAGATCCGCACTCGGCCGCGACTGTCCGACGACAGAGGTTGGATCACTGGTCGGCATGACGCGAGGTGGGACTTCAGGGGCACCGGGCCGGACAGTGGTCTCGCCGTCCACGCACAGCCACCCGGCGCTTGGAAGATCCTGATGACCGCGCACGTGGATGCCTACACTTTCGACGCGTCCGCCAAGTTCAAACAATCCGTTCCGGACCTGGTCGAACTCGCCGCCAAGGGACGTGGCGTCACCGGGCGAGACAGCGGTTTCACCCTGGACAGCGCTCACCCCGTGGTCGTCGTGCGTCACCCAAGTCGTAGCGATGACACTCGCACTATTATTGCCACGGCTCTACCTGAGCAGGGGACCCTGCACAACAAGGGGTACGTCCATGCCATCGCACATCAACCTGACACTCCCCAGGACAACCGGCTGGCATTATTGGGATTGTTAAATACCAATACGCTTGACTGGTGGGCGCGAAGATTCGTCGATCGCCACGTGACCGCTCCAGTTATCAACCAACTTCCACTTCCCGACTGGTCGGACGACCAGATCACCGCCGTGGCCGACAGGGTTTCGGTGATGCTGTCTCGGCACGGCTACAGCCGACTGGCAGGCGGCATTGACCTCGGTGACCGCCTCGGCCACATACCGAACGACCTGGTTAACGCTCCGGAAGAAGATCTGCTGGCCGTAATCGAGGTGCTCGCGCTCAATGGCTACGGCTTGAGCGCCGATGACTTCGTCACCATCAAGAAAGACTTCTCCGACAAAGGGCTTCCCCCACGTCACCTGGAACTGGTGCTGGCGCACTACAAGACGTGGCGCGCGAAGGCGGCATGACTCATGACGACACCACCGGACAACGTCCGCCCCGAGTTCGCCACGAACGACGAGAGCAGAGGACACCGGGTCGCTTCCGCGATCAACTCGCTGCTCTCCTACCTACGCACCAAGTGGGTAGAACCTCCCGCACTGGCTATTGCGACCGCGTACTTCAACCCCGCGGGATTCGGCCTGCTCGCCGACGAACTGGAGAAGGCCGGGTCGGTTCGTCTCCTGCTGGGCGCCGAACCGACGGATGTCGACCAGCGGTCACGGGTACGACCGTTGGGTCGACGGCAGCGCCGCCGGGGGCCGTCTCCGGAGGTGCTGCGCGCACTGGAAGGACACGCACGATCGCTGGCTGAAGACCGTGACCTGCTCGGGTTCACCCTTGAGGCGGACATGGCCGCACGACGCCTTGTGAGGTGGCTGGAAGAACACCCTGGTGTGGAGGTGCGCCGGTACGAGCAGGGCTTCCTTCACGGCAAGGCGTTCATCGTGGAGACGGACGCCACCGGTGTGATCGCCGGATCGAGCAACTTCACCTACGCCGGTCTCGCACGGAACAACGAGTTGAACCTCGGGCACTACCAACCGACCACGGTGAGGCAGGTGATCGACTGGTTCGAAGATCAGTGGGTCAAGGCAACCCCCTACGACCTCGCTGGTCTGTACAAGGCGCGGTGGGAGCCTCACCAACCCTGGGACGTCTTCCTGCGGATGCTGCACGAGAACTACGGGGCCGACCTGGAGGACGCGACGGTCGGATCGAAGTTGGGGCTCACCGCGTTCCAGGCTGACGGCGTATGGCGGGCCAAACGAATACTGGACCGCCGCAACGGTGTGCTGATCGCCGACGAGGTCGGCCTCGGGAAGACCTACCTGGCCGGGGAGCTGATCTACGAGGCGACCGTGGTTCGCCGGCAGAAGGTGCTCATCATCTGTCCCGCCACGCTGCGCGACTCCACCTGGACCGGTTTCCTGCGCCACCACAACCTTCGCGCCGACGTGCTGTCGTACGAGGAGCTCGTGTCGAACATCGACACCGCCGGCAACCGCACGTCAGCGCTCCAGAACCTCGACGAGTACGCGATGGTCGTCATCGACGAGGCACACGCGTTCCGCAACAACGTCACCAGGCGGGCGGACGCTCTGCACCGCATCGTCGACTCCAAGGTGCCCAAGGACCTGGTGCTCCTCACGGCGACCCCGGTGAACAACAGCCTCGAAGACCTCTACACCCTGATCATGTACTTCGCCCGGAACGACTACGCGTTCGCCGACGTCGGCATCCCGTCACTCCGGCAGTACTTCAACCGGGCGATCGCGACCGATCCCGACAGCCTGACCGCCCAGCACCTGTTCGACGTGCTCGATGCCACCGCGGTACGACGCACACGGCGATTCGTGAAGAACCACTACCGCGGCGACAAGATCCGCGTGAACGGGGTCGAGCAGGAGATCTCCTTCCCCACTTGCGAGGTGCGTCGCATCGACTACGACCTCGCCGGCGTCCTGCCGGGCATGTTCGACGCCGTGGCGACATCACTGGGCGCTCACGTGGCGGACGACGTCATGGCGGCCAGCGTTGCCGCCGGAGTCATCCTCGCGGACGTCGGCCAGGTCCTCACGATGGCCCGCTACGTGCCGTCCCGGTTCCGGCTCGACGGTGACATCGAGCAGTACGAAGCGCAGAACGCCGGCCTGCTCCGATCAGCGCTGCTGAAGAGGTTCGAATCCTCCACGCACGCCTTCCGCCGCACAGTCGAGAAGATGATCGACTCACACGAGCGGTTCCTCCACGCTCTGAGGGCCGGTTTCGTGCTCACGGGAGAAAATCTTCGTGACTTCGTCGCCATCGGCATGGACGACACCGACGACTTCCTCGCCGGACTCGAAGACGACGACGGCACGATGGACGCCTCCAACTACGACGTCGATGCTCTCCGCAGAGCCGTCGAGGCGGACCGGAGCATCCTGGACTCGTTGCGGGAACGAGTCCGTCACGTCGACCACACCAGTGACCCGAAGATCGAACGCCTCGTCGACGAACTCGCGGCCATCGCCGCGGAGGCGGAGGCCGAGGGCATCGGTGAGGAAGACACCCGGAACAAGCGGAAGGTGCTGGTCTTCACGTACTTCGCCGACACCGCGGACTACATCCAGACCGCGATCAAGGATGCGATCATCACCGATCCTCGGCTGCGGGCCTACCGGGATCGTTACGCCAGCGTCTCCGGCGCGGACAGGAGCGACCGCGCCGAGGTGATCACCGGATTCGCTCCTCGTACCGCAGGCGCCGGAAGCGAAGAAGACCTGTACGACCTGATCATCACCACCGACGTGCTCGCCGAGGGTGTGAACCTGCAACAAGCCCGGCACATCATCAACTACGACCTGCCCTGGAACCCGATGAAACTGGTGCAGCGCCACGGGCGCATCGATCGCATCGGCTCCCTGCACAAGCGCGTGTTCATGCGCTGCTTTTTCCCGGACGAAGACCTCGACCGACTCCTGGGCCTCGAGGAACGGCTCCAGCGGAAGCTGAAGCAAGCCGCAGCCGCCGTGGGCGTCGGCATGGTTCTCCCTGGCATGGACCCTGTCGAACGATCGATCACCGAGACCCGCGACATGATCGAGAAGATCAAACGACAGGAGGCCACGCTGTTCGAGGAGGGCGGCTCCGCTGCGTTGTCCGGTGAGGAGTACCGGCGCAGGCTCGCCAACGCCTTCAAGAGCACCTCCACGAAGACCCGGGTGACCGCGTTGCCGTGGGGAGCCGGCAGTGCAGTGGCTCGCCGGAACGCAGACCCCGCTTTCGTGTTCTGCGCCCGGGTTGGCGATCACGACAAGCCGTTCTACCGGTACGTGCCTCTCGACGAGGACCTGACGATGCGCACCGTCCAAACGGCTGAGGACGGCACGACCCCCGAGATCGTCCGAGACACCCTGGCCTGCTTGGACCAAGCGGACCCCGGTGATCCGGTCACTCCTGCGGCCACAGTCACCGAACACATGTACCGAGCAGCGTTCGACGCGTGGACCGTCGCACGAGCCGACATCCACCGCGACTGGTCGCTCCAGACGGACCCCGGACGGCTTGCACCGCCACTACCGAAGGTGATGCGGACAGCCGTCGAGTACGTCGAGCAGCACGGCGGGTTCCTCGGTGAGCGACAGGACGACCTGGCGTCAAGGCTCAAGGCCCCGTACACGAATCGGGTTCAGCGAGCCGTCCGCGGTGCGCTCAGCCATGCCGATCACGGCACACCGCGGGAAACCGTCGAACGCATCGCCGCAGTGGCAGACGACTACGGGCTCAGCATTCCCGAACCACCGGTTCCTCTGCCGCCCGCGAATCTGGAAGAGACATCTACCTGGTCTGCTGGATTGCGATCGTGCCAGCTCCCGAGATCGCCTCCCTACATCAGTAGGGACTGGTCAGCTGCGACGCCCGTGGCAAGGGGCCCTGTCACGGGCGTCAATCAGCGCGCCTCCACCAGCTGGACTCCTCAGTGGACCGCCGAAGCAGCTGTTCCAGCTGTCAACGCCGTTGGACAGCACGGGCACGCCGCGCGGTGATGACGACCGTGACGAGGCTGACCGCCATGCCGATCACAGCGAACACCACGCTGGCGACAGCCGGCGCGATCGGCAGCTCCACGGTCACCGCGCCGCTCCGACAAACGACGGCTGGTGTTGCGTCAAGATGCAGTTCGGCCGCCGCCTCGTTCGACCCCAGTTGCCCTGCCGCATCGCCGTCGCACCACTGGTAAGTCGACGCGATCTGGGCGAAACCGAGCGCCGCGACTCCCAGGAGGATCGCGAAGACGAGTGCGCACGACACGGCGAGGCCGCGGTCGTTCATGAGTGGTCGTGACATGTCAGCGCAGGTGACTCCGGTTCTCGAACCACTCGTCGTCATCAGGGCGAGGTGCGGTGCGGCGCCGGTCAACCGGTGGTGTCTCGGGAGCAGCGGTGACGTGCTGCTTCAACGCCAGCGCGTCGTCGAGTTCACGCGCGAGGTCGGCCAGGTTGAAGTCGAGCACCTCGGCAGCCCGCTTGGCCGCCTCGTGCGCCGCCATGAGCTCCTCGGTCAACCAGGGCTCTCCACCCTCATAAAGGGTGTTGGGGGCGATGTGCACGCGGACGAGCTTGCCCATCATGTCCACCCACACCGTGACCGCACCGCTGGGTGACACACCCTTGTACTGACTGAACAGCGCTTTCTCCGGGTCGCGCCTGATCTTGGCGAAACGTTCCTGCGCCTGCGCGACCATCTCCTGCGGGTCCACGTCCCCTCCTAGGGCTGGAGCTTGCCCAGTGACTCCATCGCCTTGGCGGCGTCCGCGGACGCCTCGGCGCACTTGGCGATCTGCTCGTCGGCCTTGAACTTCTGCGAGTGCCACCACGCGGCCAAGCCCACCAGGACGCCGAGGATCCCCAGGATCAGTCCTACGACGGCGCCGATCCCGGTCAGACCGACGATGATGCCCGCGATGACACCGATGATGCCGACCACGAACCCGATGGCGCTCCAGATGTTGTTCCACATGTCCGATGCCTTGAACTCGAAGCCGTCGGCGATGTCGACCAGCGCCTGACCGACGTCGTGAGCGGGCTTGCGCATCTCACCCAGCGCCTGCTTCATTCGGTTGATGCGCTCGGTGTAGGCGTTGCTCGCTTCACCGGTCCATGCCGAAGCCTGGTTGGCCGCCGTCTCCAAGCCCTTGACGCAGCCGTCGATCGCTTTACCGAGCTGATCCGCCCCGTCGGACTGCCCAGTACCCCACACGTCCCGCCCGATCCGGCGGAACGACTCCGGGTCGATGTCCCTGATCACCCTCAAGGTGGCTTGGACGGACGGCAGACCCGGAGCGTGCCGGGCCGCGAACCCGTCGATCTCCCCCGCGTCCGACAGCAACGAGTCCGTGATCACGGTCTGCAGAAAGCCCCCGTGCTCCTCCCCCTGGTCATTCCGGGTGAATCCGGCGCAGCCCTTCACCGATGAGCTTCTCGGCGCCCACGTACTCCTGCTGCGTCCGATGGACGCCGTCGATCGCCGTCTCGATCGTGGTGTGGACCCGGTTGATGAAGTCCTGCACGGCCTGACTTGTCCGGGCGTAGTCCTGGTCGACGAACTTCGTCAACGCCAGGATCACCTCGTCAACGGTCTCCTCGATGTTCTCGTGCGGGCTCACGGACTGCACCGTCATGCTGCCCTCGAGGCCGGCCTTGGTGCGGAAGTCCTGTAACCCCAGCGCCTCCCCAGCTGCTCTGAGACTGGCCTTCAGCTGCTCGAACTCAGCCGGGTCCAGCGCATAGCCCTTACCGGGAGTCCCCACTTCGTCACCCCCTGCGACCATCTCGTTCCGCAATGTAGCAGCAGGCATCAACCGCCACCCTCGAAATGACGAAGCGGCACCGAAAAGTCGCCAGACGGATCCACCCAGCCGGGTTAGTGAGACCTGGAGCACACGGCTGACAACATTTCGTGCGGAGCGACCGCCTGCTCCAGATTTGCTCCAGCTCGACCACCGCAGTCCACAGTGGACGGAAAAGCAAGATTGCCCGCCACCTGCATTACCGCAGGTCAGCGGGCGAATCAGTCGAACTATTAACTTGTGGAGCTGAGGGGACTCGAACCCCTGACCCTCACACTGCCAGTGTGATGCGCTACCAGCTGCGCCACAGCCCCTTGCCTGCACGTTTCCCGGCGGTTGGGGCCGCCGTTCTCGTGTGGCAATACCGTACAACACGGCACCCGCAGGGACGAAATCGGGGGGTTGGTTTCGGCATCCGGGCTGCTGAGCGGGGGTGTGGCAGGGCTACTTGAGCAGGTTGGTCAGCCAGTCGCGGTCGTCCCAGGAGACGATCTCGCCGTCCCTCATCACGGTGGGGGTGCCTTCGAACTTGCCCGTCGCCCGCACGGCGTCCAGCTCGGCCTGCGCGGCCTGCTCGTGCGCACCGCTCTCCACGCACTGCTTGAACGCGTCACCGGTGATCCCGAGGTCCGTGCCGAGCTTCACCAACTCCTCCTTGGTGTGCCCCGGACCACCTTCCTCGGGCTGCCGCAGGAACAACGTCTCGTGGTACTCCCAGAACTTGCCCTCATCGGCCGCGCACAACGCCGCGTTCGCCGAATCACGCGAGTAGCCCTCCGGGTCCGAGAGCCGGTTCAGGTACGGCAGGGCGTGGTAGCGGACCTTGAGCCTGCCCGCCTCGATCTCCTGCTTGATCTGCTCGCCGTACGCCTTCTTGAAGGCGCCGCACGCGGGGCACAGGAAGTCCTCGTACAGGTCGATGGTGACCTTCGCGCCGTCCTTGCCGACCACCACCGCACCGCCCTCGCGGACGATCGGCGCCGACACACCGCTGACCGCGGGCGGGTTGGCCAGCGAGTCGTCCGAGCCCGAACCCGAGTCCGAGGACGACCAGATGACCCCGCCGATCACGGCCACGGCGAGCACCACGACGACCACGACCCCGATGATGACCTTGGTCCGGTCGTTGGACGCACCGCGCGCCGCGACCACCGCCTTGGTCGCACGCTGCTGCTGCTTCTTCTTCCGAGCGTTGCGCTCCGCGCCACCCACCGCACTGCCCTCCCGGTCACAACCCGGCCCGCAGGCTACCGAGAGATGCTGAGCGGAACCTGAGCGCTCACGCGTCCGGCTGACGCGGACGACCCGCCACGCGCTCGCCCACCGGCACCTCGGGCCCCTCGTCCAGGCACCCGGACTCACCGGCCACGTCCGACGCGACGTGCGTCTCCTCGGCCTTCGGCAGCGTCTCGGGCGAGAACACCCAGAACACCAGCGCCACCGCGGCCATCGCACCCGTCAGGGTGAACGCCGCCTGGTACGAGAACTGGTCCACCAGCACGCCGGCGAGCAGCGGCCCGACGATCGCGCCGCAGTCGGCGACCATCTGGAACGCCGCCAGCACCGGCCCGCCCTTGGCCTTCGACCCGATCACGTCGGCCACGACGGCGTTCTGCGGCGGGTTGAGCAGACCGGCGCCGATGCCCGCCACCAGGGAGGCCACCATGAACATCGGCACGCCGACGCTGAACCCGAGCCACACCGTGCCCGCCGCGGACACCGCGAGCCCCGCGATGGCGACGGGCTTGCGGCCGATGGTGTCCGACAGCTTCCCGGAGATCATCAGCACGGCGGCGTTGCCGGCCGCGAACACCGACAACGAGATGCCGGCGATGGCGGGCGTGCTGTGCAGCGCCTCCACCACGAACAGCGGCACCAACGAGATCCGCACGCCGAACACGGCCCAGCCGTTGGCGAACCCCGAGGCCAACGCCGCCCGGTACGCCGACAGCCGCACGGCCGCGCGCACCGGCATCGACTCCTGCTCGACCGACTTGTCCAACGCCGCGGCGAGCGTGGACCGGCGCAGGAACCACCACACGAACGCCGCGGCCACCACGAGCGCCACCGCGTAGGTGACGAACGGCACCTGGATCGAGATCTCCACGAGCGCCGCGCCGACGATCGGGCCGCCGATGTTGCCGAGCAGGAACCCGGTCGCCCACAGCCCGGACGCCCGGCCCCGCATGGGCGCCGGCGTGATCCGGATCAGCAGGCCCACGGCCGCCACGGTGAACATGGTCGACCCGATGCCCGCGAACGACCGGAACACGATGAGCTGCCAGTACGCGGTGGCGAAGCCGCACGCGCCGGTGCCGGCGGCCACGATGAGGATGCCGACGATGTAGACCCACGTCTCGCCGAACTTGTTGACCAGTCGGCCGCTCATCGGCGCGAACAGGAGCCTGACCAGCGCGAACGAGCTGACCACGGCGGACACGGCGAACGTGCCGACGTCGAAGCTCTTGGCGTACGCGGGCAGGACGGGCGCCACGATGCCGAACCCGAGGGCGATGATGAAGCTCGCCACGACGAGCACCCACACCTCGCCGGGTAGCCGGGGCTTGACCTTCACGTCGGACCCGGTCCCCAGCACTGTGCGCCCCTTCCGATCTCCGTTAGCCGTGCTAAGGATATGCGGTACGGCAACTAATTACTCAATCGAGCAGCTCGTCGACCCTGCGTGCGTACGCCGTTACCGGATAACAAACGTCGAAGCCGCAAGCTTCCACGAACCGCTCCCCCGCCCCGCCCTCGGCCACGTGCGAGGCCACCAGCAACGCGCCCGCCTCCCGCAGCTCGGCCACCACGCCGTCGACCAGCGCCTTGCCCAACCCGCGACGACGACGTGCCGGCCGCACGACCGCGTGCTCGACCAACCCGACCCGGCGCTCGCCGAACCCGGACGCGAACCCGCCGATCCGGTCGCCGTCGTCGACCACCACGAACACGCACCGCGGGTCGTCCACCCGCTGCCCGAGGTGCCTCAGCAACCGCGGCCCGTCCACGCCGAGGTCGTCGGCCAGCAGTTCGGCGATGCCTTCGAGGTCGCCGTCCCGCGCCGGCCGCACGAGTGGCGACCGCCGCACCTCGCCCCGGTGCACGACGGCCAACGACTCCTCCACCGCGTGCCACCCGGTGTCGTCGGCGATGCCCTCGATCTCGGCCACCGTGGTGGGCGACGCGTACAGCACCGCCTCGGCGCGCCCCACGTCGGCGAACGTCTGCTCCAGCCGCATCAACGTGCCCGCGACCTCGGCCGACGACCCGTACACGCCGCACGCGTGGTTGCCGCCGGGCAGCGGGTTGTCCCGGTTCACCACGACCTGGGCCACGCCGACGCGGCCGACCTTGCCGTACCGGACGGCGCCGGCGGCCAGCCGGGTGGCTTCCACCAGCCCGGCCAGGTCACGGGCCCGGTACGGGTCGAGCAGCTCGGGGTCGTCGGGATCGCGCAGCGGGTCAACCACGACGTCAGCCTCGCACGTCCCGGCCCTTCCACTTCGTGGTGCCGCGCAACGCCCGCCACGCCGCGTCCAGCGTCATCGCGCCGAACGTGACGTAGGCCAGCGGCGCGAGCACGGCCGCCGACTGCGGTTGCCTGCTCCGCCGCAGGAAGATCCACTCGGCGAGCGACTGCCCGAGCCAGACCAGCATGCCGGGCTTCGACCCGCGCAACGCCGTCACCACCGGCACGACCCCGTACGCGATGTGCGCGAGACCGGTCGACCCGAGCGACAGGAACGCGCTGGCGGGCCCCTTGGCGTACAGGGACGTGCCGGCGACCATGCTCTTGCGCATCGACGCCCACGTGCCGCCGAACGTGTCCAGGCCCGACGTGATCAGGGAGTCCGCGCCGTCCACGTACCGCGTCCGGCCGCCGGTGTCGCGGACCAGCGTGGCGAAGCCGACGTCGTCCGCGCGCGACCCGGCGATCGCGGCCCAGCCGCCGGCCCGCTCGTACGCCGTGCGGCGGACCAGGATGCAGTGCCCGACGGCCAGCGCCATGCCGCGCCGCCCGTCCACGGTCGTCGTCTCGAAGAGCAGCTGGTTCACCGGCGGCAGCAGCAGCCACCACCCGGCGCTCGGCCCGGCGCCGCGCCCGGACGTGGACACCAGGTCGAGGTCGTCGCGCCGGGCGCCCGCGAGCAGCCTGCCGACCAGGTCGGGCGCGGCCTCGGTGTCGGCGTCCATGAACAGCAGCCAGTCGGTGTCGGCGTCGGCCGTGCCCACGTGCAGGGCGTGCACCTTGCCCGCCCAGCCGGAGGGCGGCCCGGAACTGCTCACCAGCCGCACGCGCGGGTCCTCCGCGGCGTGCCGCCGCACGATGTCGGCGGTGCGGTCGGTCGACGCGTCGTCCACGACCACGATCCGCAGGTCCGCGTAGTCCTGCTTGCGCAGGCCGGTGATGCACCGGTCGATCACGCTCTCCTCGTCGCGCGCGGGCACGACGACGGTCACCGGACCGGCGTCGACCTGTGCCGCCGGCAGCCGCTCCACCTCTTGCCAGACCTTGATCGTCACGGCCGCGCGGGCGAGGGCCACCGTCGCGCCGAGGATCCCCCATTTCCCCATGAGTCCACAGTGGCACAAGACTGGGCGGCGTGGAACTGCCGAACCTGCCGATCCGACCGCTGCTCGGCGAGATCGCGGCCACGCTGACCGCGCACGGCTCGGCGGTGCTGGTCGCGCCACCCGGCACGGGCAAGACGACGTTGGTGCCGCTGGCGCTGGAGGGTCGCGTGGTCGTGGCCGAACCACGTCGACTGGCCGCGCGCGCCGCCGCCGCGCGGATGGCGAGCCTGCTCGGCGAACCGGTCGGCCGCACCGTGGGCTACTCGGTGCGCGGCGACCGCAAGACCTCGAAGGACACCCGGATCGAGGTCGTCACCTCCGGTCTGCTGGTGCGGCGGTTGCAGCACGACCCGGAGCTGGCGGGCGTCGGCACGGTGCTGCTGGACGAGTGCCACGAACGGCACCTGGACGCGGACCTGCTGCTGGCGCTGCTGCTCGACGCACGGGCCGGGCTGCGGCCGGACCTGAAGCTGCTGGCCACGTCCGCGACCGTGGCCGCCGACCGGCTGGCCCACCTGCTCGGCGACGCGCCGGTGATCCGGGTCGAGGCGCGGACGTTCCCGGTGGACGTCGTGCACACCCCGCCGGCGCGCCAGGAACGCGTGGAGGCCACGACGGCCCGCGCGATCCGCCGGGCCTTGTCCGAGGTGGACGGTGACGTGCTGGCGTTCCTGCCGGGCGTGGCGGAGATCCGGCGGTGCGCCGCCCTGATCGGCGACGACGTGGACGTGCTGCCGCTGCACGGTCGCCTCGCCGCCACCGCGCAGGACGACGCGTTGCGGCCCGGAGCCAGGCGACGGGTCGTGCTGGCCACCGCGATCGCCGAGTCGAGCCTGACCGTGCCGGGTGTGCGGGCGGTCGTGGACGCGGGCCTGGCGCGGGTGCCGCGGGTCGACCACCGGCGCGGGCTGTCGGGCCTGGCCACGGTCCGGGTCAGCGCGGCGGTGGCCGACCAGCGCGCGGGCCGGGCGGGACGTGAGGCGGCCGGCAAGGTCTACCGGTGCTGGCCCGCGCACGAGCACAGCACGTTGCCGCGCTACCCGGAGCCGGAGATCCGCACCGCCGACCTGACCCGGCTGGCCCTGGAACTGGCCTGCTGGGGCGTGCCGGACGGCGAAGGGCTCGCTTGGTGGGACCCGCCACCGCCGGGTGCGCTGGACGCGGGCCGTTCGGTGCTGCGCGCACTGGGCGCGCTGGACGCGAACGGCGCCACGGACCGGGGCCGCCGGATGGCCGACCTCGGCCTGCACCCCCGGCTGGCGCGGGCGTTGCTGGACGGCGCGGCGGCCGTGGGCGCGCGCAAGGCCGCCGAGGTGGTGGCGCTGCTGGACGACGACCGCGCGAGCTCCGGGGTCGAGCTGGCCACCCGTGACGCCGACCCGCGCGAGGTCCGCCGCCTGGCCGCGATGGTCGGCGGCACGGGCTCCGGTCCGGGCGACCCGGCCCTGGTGGTCGCCCTCGCCTACCCGGAACGGCTGGCGCGCAGGCGTTCCCCCGGCTCGCCGGTGTACCTGATGGCCGGCGGCACGGCCGCGGAGCTGCCGCCGGGCAGCGGGTTGGCCGACGCCGAGTGGCTCGCCGTGGCCGTCGCCGACCGCGAGGCCGGCCGCGAGGCCGGCCGCGCGCACGGCCGCATCCGGTTGGCCGCGCGGGCGGACGAGGAGCTCGCCGTGACCGCCGCGTCGGCCCTGCTGAGGACCGAGGACGACGTCCGGTGGGACGGCGACGTGGTGGCGAACCGGCTGCGCAAGCTGGGCGCGATCACGTTGTCCAGCAAGCCGTTGCACGACCGTGAGGCGATCCGCGCCGCCCTCCTGGAAGGCCTGCGCACGGAGGGCGTCGGCCTGCTGAGGTGGGACGCGGACGGTCTGCGCACGCGGGAGCGGATGGCCTTCCTGCACCGCGTGATCGGCGACCCGTGGCCCTCGGTGGACGACGAGGCGCTGCTCGCCGTGGTCGACGTGGGCGACGCGCGCCGCAAGGCGGACCTGGCCCGCATCAGCGGCGAGCAGGTCGTGCGGCAACTCCTGCCCTGGCCCGCCGCCGCGCGGTTCGACGACCTCGCCCCGGACCGGCTCGAAGTGCCTTCGGGTTCACGCATCCGGGTGGACTACTCCGCGTCCGGGCCGGTGCTGCCGGTGAAGGTGCAGGAGGTGTTCGGCTGGACCGAGACGCCCCGCCTGGCCGACGGCCGCGTGCCGGTCGTCCTGCACCTGCTCTCCCCCGCCGGTCGCCCGACCGCCGTGACCGGCGACCTGGCGTCGTTCTGGCGGACCGGCTACCCGCAGGTCAGGTCGGAGCTGCGGGGTCGCTACCCGAAGCACCGCTGGCCGGAGGACCCGATGACCGCCCGCCCGGCCCGCCGCTAGCTACTTGACGGCGCGCGTCAAGTACTTGACGATGGTCGTCAAGGAGGTGACGCGAGTGCTCGCAGAACAGCTCGCCACGATCATCCGCACGCGGTTGCTCGACCCGTTGGAGATCCTCTTCGACGACGTCGGCGACCTGCCGTCGCGCGCCGACGAGGTGGCGCGGCGGATGGCCGCGACCATGCAGGGCGACGACGACTCCGCGGCCGTGCACGCCATCGCACGGCTCATCGGCGCGCTGTACCCCGGCGACGCGCCGTTCGACCCGCCCGCCGACTGGTGGCGCACGCCGCTCGGCCAGGTCGTGGCACGTCGGATGGGGCACCCGGCCGCGCGAGCGGTCTCGTACTCGGTGGCCGGCGCGATGCTCGGCGTCACCAAGCAGGGCGTCCACGACCTGGTGCGACGCGGGAAGTTGACCCGGAACACGGACGGCGGCGGCGTGACCGTCGCCTCGGTACGAGGGAGGTTGAACGCATGAAGGTACTGGCCCTGCACGGCGCGGGCGGTTCACCGGCCGACTGGGACGAGGTGATCGCGGCCATGGGTGGTGAGCACGAGGTCGTCGCCTTACCGCTGACCGGCCCGTGGGGCTGGGACTCGGTCCTGGACCGGATCGAACCACACGCCACCGACAACCCCGCCGTGCTGGGGACGTCCCTCGGCGGCATGATCGCCGCGCTCTGGGGACGGCGGCACCCCGAGTGCCCGGCTCTGATCAACATCGACGGCCACGGCGTGCCGACCCAGGCCCAGCGCTACCTGGACCCCACCGCCGTCGCACCGAAGATCGCAGCGCTCCGCGAGCAGTTCCGCGCCTTCGGCCAACCCGAACTGCAACAGGCCCTGGAGGACCTCGACTGCTTCGACGTCTTCCGCGACCTCCGCTGCCCGATGCTGCTGGCCGTTGCCACCAAACCGCTGCCCGGACACCCCCTGTTCGAGGAGTACCAGGAGGGCCTGACCCGGGACCTCGCGACCCTGCCGCCGAACGTCGAGGTGGTCCGCGTGGACGCCGCGCACTCCGTCGTCGCCGACGACCCGGCCCTCGTCGCCACCCTGGTGAACGACTACCTGGCCACCCGCTGACCAACCCGACCAACCCGAGCACCACGGATGGGGGTCCGGGGGCAACGCCCGCCGGGCGGGGCCCGGGGGTTGCACCCCCGGAAAAAATACGGAGCGAGGTGGTCCGCGTGTTCCGCGGACACACCTCGCCCGAGTGGAGGTGCCGGGAATCGAACCCGGGTCCTCTGCCGGCTCATCAAGGCTTCTCCGTGCGCAGTCCGCTACATCTCTACTCGGCCCCGGTGATCACGCGGACAAGTCACCGTGATGAGCCCAGCCACTGTGGGTGTCCCGACCGTTCCCCGTGGCCGGGAACGGTGGTGAGCCTCCTAGCTGATGCCGGCGACCGGGGCGGAGGCGCCCCCGGGCCGACAGCGTCGCTCCTAGCCTCAGGCGGCGAGGGCGAACGCGCGCTGGTCGTTAGACTCGGCGCTTATTGGTTTGCGATGACGCTTGCGGTGGTCTCTCGCCTGCACCGGCACGCTTCCCTTGAATCAACGCACAAAGTCGAAACCGTTCACCCCCGTGTCGTGGGTCCTGCTCCGCACAGCATAACGCGCCGCCGACCCGGGTTCATTCCCATTACGTTGGTAGGGCTGTCCCCACCCCACGCCGGCCGGCGGACCTGATGGTCCCAGCCACCCGATCGAGCGATGCTGGTCGGGGCAACATCCGGCGTGAAGGTGGGAAACATGACGACGCGGGTCAACCCGAACATCGGCCGGGTCAGCGGGTACTTCCTGCTGAACCTGGTCACAGGGCTCTTCTGGTTCGTCCTGCTGGTGACGCTGGGCGCGGTGAGCATCGGCACCGCGGTGATCTGGGTCGGCGTGCCGCTGGGCGTGCTGACGCTGGTCCTGGCGCGCGGCGCGGCGTCGGCCGAACGGGCCTGGTTGCGGGTGACCCTCGGCGTGGACATCCCCCGGCCGTACCGGGAGCTGCCGGTCGGCGCCACCGCCCGGGCGAAGGCCATCGCGAGGGACCCGGCGACGTGGCGCGACCTGTCCTACTGGCTGCTCATGCTGCCGCTGGGCGCGGTCGAGTTCGCCCTCACGGTGGCGCTGTGGTCGGCCGTGGCGGGCGCCGTGTTCCTGCCCTTCTACCAGCACTGGCTCCCGGTGACGTGGGAGGTCACGTTCAGCGAGGGCAACGTGTGGCTGATCGACTCGTTCGCCAAGGCGCTCCCGGTGAGCGTCCTCGGCCTGGTGCTCGGCTACCTGGTGTACCGGCTGCTCAAGGCCCTGGGCCGGGGTCACGCGCTGCTCGCCCAGTCCCTGCTCGGCCCCTCCCGCTACGGCGTGCTGTCGGCCAAGGCGGAGCACCTGTCCGCCAGCCGGGCCCGCGGCGTGGAAGCCGCCGAGGCGGAACGCCGGCGCATCGAGCGCGACCTGCACGACGGCGCGCAGCAACGCCTGGTCGCCGTGGCCATGGGCCTCGGCCGGGCCCGCAGCAAGATGGAGTCCGACCCGGACGGCGCGCGCGAGCTCATCGCCGAGGCGCACGCCGACGCCAAGCTCGCCATCTCCGAGCTGCGTGACCTGGCCCGCGGCATCTACCCGTCGGTGCTGGGCGACCGCGGGCTGGACCCGGCGCTGTCGTCGCTGGCCGCCCGGTCCCCGATCCCGGTCGACGTGGAGGTGGACGTCGAGCCGCGCCCGCCGACGGCCGTGGAGAGCGCCGCCTACTTCACCGTCGCCGAGACGCTGACCAACGTCGCCAAGCACTCGGGCGCGACCCGGGCGCACGTGAAGGTGTCCCGCACCGAGAACTCCGTGGTCGTGGAGGTCACCGACAACGGGCACGGCGGCGCGGAGATCCGTCCGGGTGGTGGGCTCGCCGGGCTCGCGGACCGTGCTGCGACGATTGACGGCGTGGTCGTCGTGGTGAGCCCGATCGGCGGGCCGACCGTGATCCGGACGGAGCTGCCGTGCGCGTGGTGATCGCGGAGGACTCGGTCCTCCTGCGGGTCGGGGTGGAACGCCTGCTGGCCGACGAGGGCATCGAGACGGTCGCGGCGGTGGAGGACGGCGACGCGCTGCTCGCCGCGATCGACGAGCACCGCCCCGACCTGGCCCTGGTGGACGTGCGGATGCCGCCGACGTTCACCGACGAGGGCCTGCGGGCGGCGATCGAGGCGCGCAAGCGCATCCCCAACCTGCCGGTGCTGGTCCTCTCGCAGTACGTGGAGGAGCGGTACGCGGTGGAGCTGCTGGCCGGCGGCGCGAACGGCGTCGGCTACCTGCTCAAGGAGCGCGTGGCGGACGTGTCGGAGTTCGTGGCCGCGCTCCGCCGGGTCGCCGACGGCGGCACGAGCATCGACCACGAGGTCATCACCCAGCTGATGGTCCGGTCCAAGCGCAACCCGGTCGACTCGCTCACCCAGCGTGAGCGCGAGGTGCTCGCGCTGATGGCGCAGGGCCTGTCGAACGCCGCCATCGCGGCCTCGCTGGTCGTCTCCGACGGCGCGGTGGAGAAGCACGTGGGCAACATCTTCGCCAAGCTCGGCCTGGAGCCCAGCACGAGCGAGCACCGCCGCGTGCGCGCCGTGCTCGCCTACCTCAACCTGGGCTGAGGCCGAGCAGCCTGGCGCCGTTGTCGTGCAGCACGGCCCGCAGGAACGGCTCGCCGAGCCGGTCGTCGGCCGCGGCCCAGCCCTCGATCGCGTCCAGCTGCGCCGAGTAGTCGTACGGGATGTTCGGGAAGTCCGAGCCGAGCACGACCCGATCGGCCACGTCGACCAGCCGCGCCGCCCAGTCGCGCGGCAGCGCCGCCATCACCTCGGTGAACGGCACGCCGACCATCGTGGTGTCCAGGTGCACCCCGTCGTACCGGTGGACCAGGTCCAACGCGCTCAGGTAGTCGGGCATCCCGGCGTGCGCCAGCACCGCCACCAGCGACGGGTGCCTGCGCAGCACGTCCTCGAACACGTCCAGCCCGGTGTGCGCGCCCGGCGCCGGCCCGTGCCCGCAGTGCACCACCACGGGCACCCGCGCCTCGGCCAGCAGGCCCCACGCGCCGTCGAGCGAACGCGGGTCGTAGTCGCCCACCTGCACGTGCGCCTTGAAGCACCGCGCACCGGCCGTCAACGCCCGCGTCACGTACGCCTCGACGCCCGGCTCCGGGTACAGCGTCGCGGTCGGCACGGCGCCGTCCACGCGCGAGCCGAAGTCCAGCGCCCAGTCCGTCAGCCACTCGCCCATGCCGGGCTTGTGCGGGTACACCAGGGGCGCGAACCCGACCACGCCGAACGACCGCAGCACGGCCAGCCGCTCCGCCTCCGGCAGCCGGTACCGGATCGACCAGTCGACGCCGTAGTGCCGCGACGCCTCGTCGAAGAACGCCCACACCTTGTCCAGCACGCGCTGCGGCATGAAGTGCACGTGCACGTCGACCAGGCCGGGCACGGCGGCGTTCAGTAGCGGCCCTTCAACGCGCGGCCGTGCGCCTTCTGGATCTCCCGCTCGGCGTCCCGCTTGGCCAGGTCCTGCCGCTTGTCGTAGGACTTCTTGCCGCGCGCCAGCGCGAGCTCGACCTTGACGTACCCGTCCTTGAAGTACATCGACAGCGGGATCAGCGACAGACCGCTCTCCTTGGTCTTGCCGATCAGCCGCTCGATCTCGCCCTTGTGCAGCAGGAGCTTGCGCTTGCGCCGCACCTCGTGGTTGGTCCAGGTGCCCGCCACGTACTCCGGGATGTGCAGCGCGTGCAGCCAGATCTCGCCGTCGTCCACCTGGGCGAAGGCGTCCACGAGGGACGCCCGGCCCATGCGGAGGCTCTTCACCTCGGTGCCGACGAGCACGACACCGGCTTCGTAGGTGTCGAGGATGGTGTAGTCGTGCCGAGCCTTGCGGTTCGACGCGATCACCTTCTGACCGCGTTCCTTGACCATGACGGAAACCTTACGTGAGCACGCCAGCGGTTATAGGCGCACGTAGAGGCGCAGCGTGACGTAGCCGGTCAGCGCCGAGATCGCGATGGCCACGCCGACCAGGATCGGCGAGAGGAAGAGGATCTCCACCATGCTCACCTCCGGGATGATGTTGGCCGCGAACAGCTCGCCGAGCACCCGGTTGAGCAGGAAGAGCTTCGTCACCACGAGCAACCCGATCGAGGCGACGGCGCCGATGACGCCCGCGACCACCGCCTCGATGAGGAACGGCAGCTGGGTGTACCAGCGGGTGGCGCCGACCAGCCGCATGATGCCGACCTCCGTGCGCCGGGTGAACGCCGACACCTGGATCGTGTTGGAGATCAACATCAGCGCCGCGAACGCCTGGAGCAGCGCCAGCGCCAGCGCCGCGTCGCGCACGCCGTTGAGGAAGCCGAACAGCCGGTCCAGGTCCTCGCGCTGGTCGTCGACCTTCTTGACGCCCGCCTTGCCGGTGAACGCCTGCACGATCACGTCGGACCGCTGCGCGTCCTCCAGCTTGACCCGGAACATCGCCGGGATCGCCTCGGGACGGGCCAGCTTCGCCAGCTCCGGCTGCGACTCGAAGACCTTCTTGAACCGCTCGAAGCCCTTGTCGCGGTTCTCGTAGACGACCGTCTCGACCCCGGACGTGGTCTCCAGCTGGCTGCGCAGGCTCGAGCAGGGCTGCTGCGTGCAGTCCTTGTCGTTCACGCTGATGTCGTTGGTGAGCATGACCGCCACCTCGAGCTGGCCGAGGTAGTCGTCCTGCATCTTGCCCACCATGTTGACGACCAGCAGGCCGACACCGAGCAGGAAGAGCGAGATCGCGGTCGTGAGGATCATCGCGATGGTCATCGTGACGTTCCGGCGCAGGCCGGTGACGACCTCGCTGAACACGAAGCTGGTACGCATCGGGGGGAACGTTCCTCAGGGTCGGGGGATGAGGGGGTCCGGCGTCCTCGGGCTCAGCGGCCCACGCCGTAAACACCCCGTGCGTCGTCGCGGATGATGCGGCCGTTGTCCAGCTCGACCACCCGGCGGCGCATGGAGTCGACGATGGAGTGGTCGTGGGTGGCCATCAGCACCGTCGTGCCGGTGCGGTTGATCCGCTCCAGCAGCAACATGATGTCCTGGCTGGTGTCGGGGTCCAGGTTCCCGGTCGGCTCGTCGGCCAGCAGCACCAGCGGCCGGTTGACGAACGCGCGGGCGATCGCCACCCGCTGCTGCTCGCCGCCGGACAGCTCGTGCGGCATCCGGTCGGCCTTGCCGTCGAGGCCGACCAGCTGGAGCACCTCGGGCACCACCTTGACGATGGTGTTGCGCGGCTTGCCGATCACCTCCAACGCGAACGCGACGTTCTCCGCCACGGTCTTGTTGGTCAGCAGCCGGAAGTCCTGGAACACGCAGCCGATGGACTGGCGCAGGCGGGGGACCCTGCGCCGGGACATCTTGGCCACGTCGAAGTTCGACACGTACACGCGGCCCTTGCTGGGCACTTCCTCCCGCAGCAGGAGCCGCAGGAACGTGGACTTCCCGGAACCGGAAGGCCCGATGAGGAACACGAACTCACCCTTGTCCATCTCGACCGATACGTTGTCGAGAGCGGGACGCGCGGAGCTCTTGTAGACCTTGGACACGTGTTCGAGGCGAATCACGAGGCGCGAGTGTACTCGTGGCCTGGGTAAAGCCCTCGTCTCGCCCGTCGCACGGCGGCTTGACCGATCAGGACTGGTGCTGCTTGCGCCAGCGGATGCCCGCTTCCAGGAAGTCGTCGATCTCGCCGTCGAGCACCGCGGACGGGTTGCCGACCTCGTGCTCCGTGCGCAGGTCCTTGACCATCTGGTACGGGTGCAGCACGTAGGAGCGCATCTGGTTGCCCCAGCTCGACCCGGTGTCCTTGAGGGCGTCCATCTTCGCCTGCTCCTCCTGCCGCTGCCGCTCCAGCAGCTTGGCCTGGAGCACGGCCATCGCGGTGGCCTTGTTCTGCAGCTGGGAGCGCTCGTTCTGGCAGGAGACCACGATGCCGGTCGGGATGTGCGTCAGGCGCACCGCCGAGTCGGTCGTGTTGACGCCCTGGCCACCGGGGCCGGACGAGCGGTAGACGTCGACCCTCAGGTCCTTCTCGTCGATGTCGACGTGGTCGGTCTGCTCGACCACGGGCACCACCTCGACGCCCGCGAACGACGTCTGCCGGCGGCCCTGGTTGTCGAACGGCGAGATGCGCACGAGGCGGTGCGTGCCCTGTTCGACACTGAGCGTGCCGTAGGCGTACGGGGCCGTGACGCGGAACGTGGCGGACTTGATGCCCGCCTCCTCGGCGTAGGACGTGTCGAACACGTCGACGCCGTAGCCGTGCCGCTCGGCCCACCGCGAGTACATCCGCAGGAGCATCTCGGCGAAGTCGGCCGCGTCGATGCCGCCCGCCTCTGCGCGGATGGTGACCAGCGCGTTGCGCTCGTCGTACTCGCCGGACAGCAGCGTGCGGACCTCGAGGGAGGAGATCTCCTCGCGGAGCTTCGCGCGCTCGGTGTCGGCCTCGGCGAGACTGCCCGCGTCACCCTCGTCCTCGGCCAGCTCGTACATGATCGACAGGTCGTCGAGGCGCTCGCGCAGGGTCGTGATGCGGCGCAGCTCGCCCTGCTTGTGCGAGAGCTGGCTGGTGACCTTCTGCGCCTTCTCCTGGTCGTCCCAGAGGTCGGGCCGGGCCGCCGCCTGCTCCAGCTCCGCGACCTGGGCGCGCAGCGCATCGAGGTCCATCACCGCCTCGATGCTCGTGAGCGTGGCGGAGAGGTCCTTGATGTCTGCTTCGACGTCGGGATTCACGTCCCAAGATTACGCCGGCACCGGTCGCGGAGTGCGACCGGTGGGCGCGATTCAGGCCGTCGGGATGGCGTCGAGCAGCTTGAGCACGGCCTTGGCGTGCGCCAGGCCGAACTCGGCGACCGCCTTGGCGTAGGCGTCCTCGGCGGTCTTCACCGCCGTCTTGGCGGCCTCCTGCTCGGCGCCGTAGCTCGCGCGGGCGGAGTCCACGAGCCCCTGCCGCTGCTTGGCGGTCAGGGAGCCCGCGTGCACCAGCCGCAGGATCAACGGGCTGCGCAGGTGGTCCGGCCCCGGCTCGGAGAGCAGCCAGTTCTTGAACGCCTTCTTGCCCGCCGCGGTCAGCACGTACTGCTGGCTGGAACGCGGGCCCTGCTTGCCGAGGCGCAGCAGGCCTGCGTCCGCCAACGCGGGCAGCTCGCGGTAGACCTGGCTGCGGGTGACGCTGAAGAACGCGCCGAAGCGCTCTCCGGCCTCAGCCACGAGCTGGCCACCGGTCTTGGGTCCGTCGTGCAGCAGCCCGAGCAGGGCCGCCGCCGTCGCATTCAGG
The DNA here is from genome assembly GCF_040656635.1 of Actinosynnema sp. NPDC049800. NCBI lineage: Bacteria > Bacillati > Actinomycetota > Actinomycetes > Pseudonocardiales > Pseudonocardiaceae > Actinosynnema > Actinosynnema sp. NPDC049800. The sequence continues at coordinate 73,712 of NZ_JBFAMT010000029.1, forward strand.
TCCGACACACCACCAACGGTGCCACGCTCACCGGTCGCTGTCCACAATGGTCAGCCGTTCTGTCCACTGTGGCTGATCACGGGCTAGTGGAGTTGGGCCAAGCGGAGCAACGCAAACATCGCTGCGTAACCGCCCGCTGATCAACGCCACGCGTTCGGCCTCTTGACCCGGCCTGTCCACGCGAAGTGGAAATCCATTGAGGCGCAAGGGAAACCGCACTTTTGCGTTCACTCGAACGGCAGCGCGGCGTCACGCGCCGCTGCCACCCCGCCCCGGCGGCCCCATCGGGCGATAGCACAACCCGGTGATGTCCGGCTCTCGACGTGGCAAACACGTCGGGTGGTGGGACCATTACCACGGGTGTTCGTACGACTGGGAGGTCAGCTGTGGGCATCAAATGGACGACGGGAACGAAGGTAGTCCGCAACGCCCGCGCCTGGGCGTCCGGCACGATCCCGGAGCAGGCGGGCAAGGACGAGTGCATGGTGTGCGGCAAGCAGATCCGCAGGCACCGCACGGTCAGCGGCGAAGGCCGGGTGTGCTCCCTCACGTGCGCCCAGTACTGGGCCGAGAACATGACCTGAGCACGCGCAAGCGAAAGGCCCCCGGAGTCGTGACTCCGGGGGCCTTTCAGGTAGTAGCGGGGACAGGATTTGAACCTGCGACCTCTGGGTTATGAGCCCAGCGAGCTACCGAGCTGCTCCACCCCGCGCTGCTAAGTACAACTATACACGCCCCGAAAACCCCTTTTCACCGGGGCCCCTTAACCCACATATCCCCAGGTCCCGACCGGTTCTCACGCTCGCGACCCACTCGAACCGCCACCACCCGCACTACCGGCACCGCCGGGGGTCCAGGGGCAACGCCCCCGGTCGGGGGTGCAGGGGGCGAAGCCCTCCTGCCCGGGGTCCGGGGGCCGGGCACCTGGTATAAATGCGAAAAAGCCGCGTTCACGTTCTCCGTGAACACGGCTTTCCCACTTTGTAGCGGGGACAGGATTTGAACCTGCGACCTCTGGGTTATGAGCCCAGCGAGCTACCGAGCTGCTCCACCCCGCGCTGCATTTAGAACTGTACGCCTGGGGTTAACCGGAATGCAAATCGGGTGGCCCGGAACGTGTCCCAGGCCACCCGATGGCGATATCAGTGCAGGTCAGCCGGTCGGTGTCGGTGACGGCTGGGTCGTCGACGGCTGGGTCGTCGACGTGCCCGCGGCCGTGTTGAACCTCTTCGTCGCGTCGTCGAGCGCCTTGTAGGCGTTGCCGAGCTCGACGAAGTCACCGCTGGACTGCGCCGCCTTGATGCGCGACAGGGCCGACTGGATGTCCCGCACGGCCTGCTGCAGCTCCGTGCCGCCCTGACCGTCGTTCGGCGCCGTCGGCGCCGTGGTCGGGGTGGAGGTCGGCGGCTGGCCGTTCGGGTCCGTGGGCGGCACCTGGGCCGACGAGCCGGACAGGACCTCCTCCATCGCCTCGGCCAACGTCGGCGCGTAGCCCACCTTGTCGCCGAAGCTCACCAGGACCTTGAACAACTGCGGGAACTGGGTGTTCTGACTGGCCCGTTCGATGTAGATGGGCTCCACGTAGAGCAGGCCGCCGCCCACCGGAAGGGTCAGCAGGTTGCCGTAGACGACCTTCGTCTGCCGCTGGGCGAGCAGGTTCAGCTCACCGCTGACCTCGCCGTTGGTCAGGAAGGTGGTCTGGATCTGCTGCGGGCCCTTGACCTCGTTGTTCAACGTCAGGACGCTCATCTTGCCGTAGTTGTCCGGGTCTGATCTGACCGTCACGTACGACGCCATGAACTCCCGGTTCAACCGCACCAGGGCGCTGGTCAGCTGGAAGCTCACCTTGTTCGCGTCGCCGGTCGGGTCGCCCGCCAGCACGTAGAACGGCGGCTGCCGGTCCCGCTGCTGCTGCACGCCCTGCTGCTGCGCCTCGACGGTGGTGGCGTTGTCGATGGTCGGGTCGGACGGCACGTCCCAGAACGAGACGCCGGAGTAGAAGTCGCGCGGGTTGTCCACGTGGTACTCCGACAGCATCTCCCGCTGGACCTTGAACAGGTCCTCGGGGTAGCGCAGGTGCTCCTTCAGCGACTGCGACATCTCGCTGTTGGCCTTCACCGTGCCCGGGAAGACGCCCATCCAGGCCTTCAGCACCGGGTCCTGCGCGTCCATCTCGTACAGCGTCACCGTGCCGTCGTAGGCGTCCACAGTGGCCTTGACCGAGTTGCGGATGTAGCTGATCTCCCGGTTCGGCTGCTGCGCGACGCCCGGCAGCGAGTCGTTCGTGGCGTCGCCCAGCGCCGTGCGGCGCGCGTACGGGTAGTTGTCGAGCGTGGTGTAGCCGTCGACGATCCACGTGATGCGGCCGTCCACCACGGCCGGGTACGGGTCGCCGTCCACGGTCAGCCACGGCGCCACGGCCTCGACGCGGTCGCGCGGGTGGCGGTTGAAGATGATCCGCGAGTCGTCGCCGATGGCCGAGTTGAACAGGATGTTCCGCTCGCCGTAGGCGGCGGCGAAGACCATCTTGTTGAACAGGCCGCCGATGCGGACGCCGCCCTTGCCGGTGTAGGTGTAGGACGAGCCGTCGGTGTCGTACTCGCCGGGCGCGCCCTCGCCGCGGCCGCCGACGATGGCGTAGTCGGCCGGGCTGCCCAGCTCACCGAAGTAGGTGCGCGGCTGCTCGACGCCGAACGGGCCGGGCTGGACCTTGCCGTCCTGGCCGACCTGCGCCACCTCGAACACCGGGTAGCCGCCGTCACCGTCGTCGTCCGCGGTCGAGTTCACCTTGCTGGCCTCGGCGAACACCATGCCGTTGCCGTGGGTGTAGATGAGGTGCTGGTTGATCCAGTCGCGCTGGCCCTGCGGGATGCCCGCGGTGTTGAGCTCGCGGACCGCCACGATGTAGTCCTGGAGCTGCTGGTCCTTTGTGTACCGGTCGACATCCAGCTTCTCCGGGAACGCGTAGAACGGCCGCAGCTGCTGGAACTGGGTGAACGTCTTGGAGATGACGGCCGGGTCGAGCAGCCGCACGTTGCCCACCGTCGCCTGGTCGTTCTTCAGCTCGTCCAGCGAGACGTTCTGCTTGCCCGCGTACGGCTTGCTCTCCACCTTGTCCGCGGTCAACCCGAAGGCCTGCCGGGTGGCTTCGATGTTGCGGCCGATGGGTTCGGCTTCCTTCTCGATGGCGTTCGGCCGCACCGAGAACTGCTCCAGCACGGCGGGCCACGCGGCGCCGACCAGGATGGAGGACAGCACCAGCAGCACGGTCGCGATCGCCGGCAGCTGGAGGTTGCGCAACACCGCGCCCGCGAAGAACGCGATGGCGCAGAAGACCGCGATGAACAGCAGGATCAGCTTGGCGGGCAGCACCGCGTTGAGGTCGGTGTAGCTCGCGCCGTCGAACTTGTCGTTGCGGTCGGAGAACAGCAGCGTGTACCGGTCGAAGAAGTACGCGACCGCCTTGAGCAGGATGAACACGCCGGCCACGATGGCCAGGTGGGTCCGCGCGGGCCCGGAGAGCTGGCCGCCGCGGCCCGCCAGCCGGATGCCGCCGAACAGGTAGTGCGCCACGACCGCGGCCACGAACGCGACCGCCGTGGCGATGAACAGCCACGACAGCACCCACGTGTAGAACGGCAGCTCGAACGCGTAGAAGCCGATGTCGTGGCCGAACTCGGGGTCGTTCACGCCGAACGAGGTGGCGTTGAGGAACAGCTGGAGCTCTTGCCAGTTGCCCTGCGCCGAGGTGCCGGCGATGAGGCCGACCAGCACCGGCAGGCCGATGGCGAACAGCTTCATCCGCCTGCTGACGACGGCGCGGTAGCGGGCCACCGGGTCGTCGGGCCCGGACACCGGCACGAAGACCGGCCGGGACCGGTAGGCGATGATCAGGTTGATCGCGACGAGACCGCCGACCAGCAGACCCACGGCGAAGAACAACCCGAACCGGGTCGCGAGCACCGTGCCGTAGACGCTGCGGAAGCCGACCTCGCCGAACCAGAGCCAGTTGACGTAGGTGCCGAGCAGCCTTGAGCCGGTGATCAGACCGACCAGGACCACCGCACCGACGATGAGCAGAATCCGGCTGCGACGGGACAGCCTGGGCAGTCCGACCGGGGGCCGTGTGGCCACGGGGCACGCTCCTGGATCGCGGTAGTGGCGTTCGTACGTTCTGTCCAACTCTACGGAGGCCGCCCGGGGTTCCCCGTTCGGTCTTGTCTTTACCCAGATGCGACCATGGCGCACGTGTCAGCCAGTGAAACGCCACCCGTGGTGCTGCCCGAGGTCGCCCGCGAGGTCGAGGAGTTCGTGTCCACCGCCGGGTGGAACCAGCCGACCCAGCTGTTCGCGCTGGTACCGACGGCCGAGCTGCTGGTGCGGCAGCCGGAGCTGGCGGGCCAGCTCGACCCCGACGCCTCGCCGTTGACGCCGATCGCGCAGGACTCGCTGCCCGACGACGAGCTGGACCGGGCGCTGGCGGGCATCGTGTGGCCCGACGTCGTGCACGGGTGCGCGTTGGCGCAGGAGATCGTCGTGCTGCCGCCGGACGCCGAGGCCCAGCTGACCGAGCAGGAGCTGGACGACGAGCAGGCGCGCAAGTTCGCCGCCGAGCACCCCCAGCGGCGGGAGGCGCGACTGGTGGCGGCGGTGCTGCGGGACGGCTCGGCGGCTTGCGTGCTGCGGCTCCGGGGCAGCGTGGAGGTGCCCGAGGAGGTCGTGGCCCACCCCGAACTGGCCCCGAACCTGACGCGAGCACTGCTCGAAACACTGCGGCAGTGACATTGCCGCTGCTCGACGGCCTCCGCCCCTGACCAGCACCCCCTGACCCGCGAGGTCGCGTCGATCGTTCGCGACTCATCTTCCGGCGATCACGCTTTTCGATCGTCGGAAATCAGGCGCGAGCGGTCGACTTCCAGGCGACCTCGCCGCCGTCTGCGGAGCAGCGGCCTAACAACTGGGCGCGTCGCCGCCCTTGCTCAGCGATTCGAGCGACCGCACGGCGTCGTCCAGCTTCTCGACCTTGACCAGCCGCAGGCCCTCCGGGGCGTGCTGCTTCGCCTCGTCGCAGTTGCCCGCGGGCACGAGGAACACGGTGGCGCCGCCTTCGCGGGCGGCGACCATCTTGAACCCGATGCCGCCGATGCGGCCGACCTCGCCCCGGTCGTTGATCTCGCCGGTGCCCGCGACGGACTTGCCGCCGTTCAGCTCGCCCGGCGTGAGCTTGTCGACGATCGACAGCGCGAACAGCAGGCCCGCGGACGGCCCGCCGACGTCGGACAGGCTGATCTTGATCTCGAACGGCACGTCCGCGCGGTCCAGCGGCAGCACGCCGAGGAAGCCGGTCTCACGGCCCTCCGTGCGGCCGAGGGTGACGGTGGCGGTCTTGCGCTCGGACCCGCGTTCGAAGGTCAGCGTGATCCGGTCGCCCGGCTTGGTGCTCTCCAGCGCCGCGCGCACGTCGTCGGCGCTGGAGACCTGCTTGCCGTTGACCTCCAGCAGCCGGTCGTTCGGCTCCAGCACGGTGGCGGCCGCGGTGTCGTTGGTGATCTCGGCGGCGACGACCTTCATCGGGTAGTCCAGGTAGCTCAGCGCGGCCACCTCGGCGCTGCTCTGCGAGTCCTGGAACGCCTTCACGTTCTGGTCGCGGACCTGCTGCTCGGACTCGCCGGGCCGGAAGAACTCCTCGCGCGGCGCCAGCGCGTACCGGCCGCTGATCCACAGGCCGAGCGCGCCGAACAGCGACACGTCGTCGGTGAGCGACACCGTGGTCATGGTGAGGTTGCCGCCGGTCGGGAAGGTCTCCTGACCTTCGACCGACACCACGTCACCCCCGTTGACCTGGCCCAACGTGTCGTAGGTCGGTCCGGGGCCGAGGGCGACGTACGGCACGCGGGCGAATCCGCCGAGCAGGCCGAGCGCCAGCACGACCGTGAGGCTGACCACGAGGGTCCACGTCCGCCGGGTCAGGCCGCGTCGCGGCGCGTGCGGTGGGGGTGGTGCCTGGTCCACGACGGTGTCGGTGCCTTCGGTCACGCCAGACAGGGTACGACCACGGCGTCACGCTGCCGGCGAACCGGTCCCACGCGGGGCTGCCGTGCCGCGTACCGTGGACCCATGAGTGACCTGCCCTTCGGGTTCAGCCCGCAGGACCCCGACGACCGCAACCGCAAACCCGGGGACCAAGGGGAGAACCCCTTCGACTTCAACCAGCTCGGCGCGATGCTGAGCCAGCTCGGTGCGATGTTCAGCAACGCGGGCACGTCGTCCGGGCCGGTCAACTACGACCTCGCGAAGCAGATCGCGCTCCAGCAGCTCGCCGGCAAGGGCGGCACCGGCTTCGGCCCCGACCAGAGCGGCGCGGTGGCCGACGCCGTGCACCTGGCGGAGATGTGGCTCGACCCCGTGACGTCGCTGCCCGCGGGCGCGCGCACGTCCCAGAGCTGGAGCGCGCGCGACTGGGTGGAGCGCACGTTGCCGACGTGGCAGCGGCTGTGCGACCCGGTGGCCCAGCGCGTGTCCGGCGCCTGGGTCGACGCGATGCCGGCCGAGGCCAAGGAGGCGGCCGGACCGCTGCTGTCGATGCTCGGCCAGATGGGCGGCATGGCGTTCGGCTCGCAGCTGGGCGGCGCGCTGGCGCAGCTCGGCGCGGAGGTGCTGACGTCGACCGACGTGGGGCTGCCGCTCGGGCCGGAGGGCACGGCGGCGCTGCTGCCGGACAACATCGAGAAGTTCACCGAGGGCCTGGAGCGGCCGACCAGCGAGGTGCTGGTGTTCCTGGCCGCGCGCGAGGCGGCGCACCAGCGGCTGTTCAGCCACGTGCCGTGGTTGCGGCAGCGGCTGCTGGACACGGTGGAGGAGTTCGCCCGCGGCATCACCGTCGACACCTCGGCGCTGGAGCAGCTGGCCGGCCAGATCGACCCGGCGAACCCGGCGAGCATCGAAGAGGCGATGAAGTCGGGGATGCTCGAACCCCAGACCACGCCCGAGCAGAAGGCCGCGCTGACCCGCCTGGAGACGTTGCTGGCCCTGGTCGAGGGCTGGGTGGACGTGGTGGTGAACGAGGCGGTCGGCGAGCGGCTGCCCGGCGCCGACGCGCTGCGGGAGACGCTGCGCAGGCGGCGGGCGTCCGGCGGGCCGGCGGAGCAGACGTTCGCCACGCTGGTCGGCCTGGAGCTGCGGCCACGCCGGCACCGCTCGGCGGCGGCGCTGTGGAAGCTGCTCACCGACCAGCACGGTGTCGAGCAGCGCGACAGCGTCTGGGAGCACCCCGACCTGGTGCCGACGGCCGAGGACCTGGACGACCCGATGGAGTTCGCCGAGCGGTTCGGCCAGACGCGCAAGGCGCTGGAGGACCCGATGGCGGAGCTGGAGCGCACCCTGCGCGACGAGGGCGCGTCCGGTGAGCAGGCCAAGGGCGACGACGCGCCCGAGGACGACCAGGACAAGCCCAAGGACGCCTGACAGCCGGTCTCCCCGCGAGGTCGCGCCCGTCGACGACCTCCCCGGGTCCGGCCGGGTCTCAATCCTCCTCGGTGATGCCCAGCCCGGCCGCGGCCGAGAGGCCCTCCAGGTACCCGATGGCGCGTTCCGCCTTCGGGTACCTGTGCACGAGCAGCCAGAAGTCCTTGCCGTGCCCCGGCACCTCCAGGTGCGCCAGCTCGTGCACCAGCACGTAGTCGAGCACCCACGCGGGCACGTCCCGCAGCCGTTCGCTGATCCTGATCGTGCCCTCGCTCGGCGTGCACGACGCCCACCTCGTGCGCATCGGCGGCACCCACCGCACGCTGCTCGGCTGCACGCCGTCCAGGTACCTGTCCGCCAGCTCCTCGCACCGGGCCAGCAGGGCGGCGTCCGACGTGCGCGTCGGCGAGCGCCTGCGGGTCTCGCTGCGCTGCAGGCGGCTGAGCATCTCCGCCACCCAGTGCTTCTCCTCGCTCTTGCTCATGCGAGCCGGCAGCAGGACCACGACCGTGTCCCCCTCGCGGTACGCGCTCACCATGCGACGGCGCCGGGCGCTGCGCCGCACCTCCACCTGCGGTTCGGGCATGGCGTTCACGGTAAGGCCAGGGACCGACAATCCGCGGCGGCCAAGCGGCGGTCTGTGGAAGGACGGACCAGCAGGTTCCACCGAAAGGCGGCTGGACACGCTCGACGCGGCGTGCAGCGGAGGGGCGTTCCCGGAGGTAGCGTTCAGCGCAACCCCCGAGTGTGGCGCAGATCGCTCCGCACTCTCGAAGCGAGGAGGAAGCCGTGGCCGAGACCTACAACGGCTACTGCGTCAAGTGCCGTGAGAAGCGCGACTTCACGGGCGAGGTGCACGAGAGCAACAACCGCAGGATGGCCAAGGGCAAGTGCCCGGTCTGCGGAACCACGGTGACCCGGATCCTCGGCAAGGCGAAGGTCTGATCGAGGACGGGCGGCCGGGCCCCTCGCGGGCGTCCGGCCGCTCGTCAAGGCCATTCACGGCCTCTGTGGACAACCGGCAAGCCTGTGGACAGGCGTTTTGCCGGACCGGCCGTCACGGGCAGGCTGCCGGTGTGGATCTCCCCAACCGCCCCAGGGTCCTGCCCGGCCTGCCGCTGCTGCGCCGCCGGGACGACGTGGTGCAGATCGGCACGGACCCGCGGCACGCCATGCTGGTCGAGGACGTGCCGGAGCCGATGGCCTCCCTCCTGCTCGGCCTCAACGGTCGACACACCCTCACCGACCTGCGGGAACGCCTCGCCGGTCACGGTCGGCAGGCAGCCGAGTTCGCCGGCGTGCTGCACGGCCTGGCGCAGGCCGGGCTGGTCGAGGACACCGTGCCCGTGCCGCACCCGCGGCTGGCCGCCGAGGTGACCGGGTGGGCGCTGCGGACCCGTCGTCGTGCCGTTCGACTGCCCGCCGACCGGGCCGCCCGATCCGTCGTGGTGCACGGCGAGGGACGGCTCGCGGTCACCGTCGCCGCGCTTCTGGGCGCCTCCGGAGTGGCACACGTTCGGGTGGTCGCGCGGGGTCGGGTCGGGCCGGAGGACACCGGATCGGGGTACGTCGAAGCGGACGTCGGCCGACCGCGTGCCGAGGCCGCCCAGGACGCCGTGCGGCGGGCGTGCGGGACCGTGCGCCCGGTGGGGCGTGCCGTGGACCTCGTGGTGCTGGCCGACGCGTTGGTGCCCGCCCCGGAGGTGCTGCACCGGCTCGTCGCGGACGGCACACCGCACCTGGCCGTGCGGGTCCGGGAAGGGCTCGGCGTGGTCGGACCGCTGGTCGTGCCGGGTCGCAGCAGCTGCCTGAGGTGCGCGGACCGGCACGCGGCCGACGAGGACCCGGCGTGGCCGATGATCGCCGCGCAGCTGGTCGACCGCGCCCAGCACGCCGACCTGGCCACCGTCACGGCGACCGCCGGGGTGGCGGTCGGGCAGGCGCTGCTGGCGCTCGACCGGACCGAGCCGGCCGCGACCAGGCCGCCCACCTGGGACGCGACCCTGGAGGTGGACGCGTTCGCCGGGGTGGTCGAGCACCGGATCGCGCCGGTGCACCCGCGCTGCGAGTGCCGTTCCGCGACGTGATCCACCCTCAGGTAGGGCTGTGTAGGTTTTGTGGCAGGGGCGTGCACCACTGCGACCACGTGAACGGGCGGGAGGAGAATCACCGGGTGAGCGAGATCCCGCGCAAGGCCGTGCAGCGCACCGCCAAGCTGGCCAGCCTCCCGCTCGGGGTGGCGGGCCGGGTGGTGGGCGGCTGGGGCAAGCGCCTGGCAGGCCGCAGCTCCGAGGAGGTCAGCGCCGAGGTGTCCGCGAAGACCGCGGAGCAGGTGTTCGCCGTGCTCGGGCAGCTCAAGGGCGGCGCGATGAAGTTCGGCCAGGCCCTGAGCGTGTTCGAGGCGGCGGTGCCGGACGAGCTGGCCGAGCCGTACCGCGAGGCGTTGACCAAGTTGCAGACGGCCGCGCCGCCGATGCCCGCGCGCACCGTGCACCGCGTGCTGGCCGAGCAGCTCGGCGCGGGGTGGGCGAAGCGGTTCACGTCGTTCGACGACTCGCCCGCGGCGTCGGCGAGCATCGGTCAGGTGCACCGGGCGGTGTGGCACGACGGCCGCGACGTGGCGGTGAAGGTGCAGTACCCGGGGGCGGACGAGGCGTTGCAGAGCGACCTCAGCACGTTGCTGCGGTTCAGCCGGGTGTTGCAGGCGGTGATGCCCGGCGCCGAGGTCAAGCCGCTGTTGGAGGAGCTGCGGGACCGGTACCTGGAGGAGTTGGACTACCGGACCGAGGCGGACAACCAGCGGGTCTTCGCGAAGGCGTTCGACGGCGACGACCGCGTGCTCGTGCCGCGGGTGGTGGCCAGCTCGCCGAAGGTGATGGTCACCGAGTGGACCGAGGGCACGCCGCTGTCGAAGATCATCCGTGAGGGTGAGCGCGACGAGCGCGACCTGGCCGGGCAGCTGCTGTCGGAGTTCCACTTCTCCGCGCCGAGCCGGTCCGGGCTGCTGCACGCCGACCCGCACCCCGGCAACTTCATGCTGGGCGCGGACGGCCGGTTGCGCGTGCTCGACTTCGGCGCGGTGGCGCGGCTGCCCGACGGGTTGCCCAAGACGTTGGGCCTGATGACCAGGCTGGCGCTGGACGGGCGGTCGGCGGACCTGGTGGAGCTGCTGCGGTCGGAGCGGTTCATCCGTCCCGGGACCGAACTGCACGCCGAGGACGTGCTGAACTATTTGGGGCCGTTCGTCGAGCCGCTGCGGACGGAGACGTTCCACTTCACCCGGCGGTGGTTGCGGCAGCAGGCGGAGCGCGTCGGCGACCTCCGCAGCCCGGATTCGCAGACGGGACGGTCCCTGAACCTCCCGCCGCAGTACCTACTTATCCACAGGGTGACGCTGGGCGCGACCGGCATCCTCTGCCAGCTGGACGCGAACGTGCAGGCCAGAGCCATCGTCGCCCAGTGGCAGCCGGGCTTCGACGACTGAGTTGTCCACAGGTCTCCGACTTATCCACAGATCACGAACACCCCGTGGCAAGCCCTCCGGAACCACCGGAAGATCGACCCCATGGACCAAGTGATCAAGGCAGCGGACCTGCGGGCAGCCGGCGTGCCGGGCTACGTCATCGACCTCAAGTGCCGCCCCGGCGGGCCGTGGCAGCGCATCCTGCCGGGCGTGGTGCTGCTCGGCGCGAGCCCACCGACCCGTGCCCAGCGACTGCAGGCCGCGCTGGCTTACGCCGGGCCGAAGGCCGTGGTCACCGGCTTCGACGCCCTGCACGCCCACGGCCTGCACACCCTGCCTCCCCCACCCCGCATACACCTGCTGCAACCAGCCACCACCCGCCGTTCGTGCGCCGACCACGTGCTGCTGGAACGCACCACCCGCCCACCGAAGGTGGTGGTGGAAGCCGGCCTGCCCGTCGCCGAGCCGACGAGAGCCGTCCTGGACGCCGCCCGCCACGAACCGGACCCCCTGCGCCAACACCACCTACTGGCCACCGCCGTCCGCTCCGGGATGTGCACGCTCACCGGCCTGACCAGGGAACTGGACGCGGGCAGCAAACGCGGCACCGCCACCCCCAGAGCCACCCTGAAACTCCTCTCCACCCTCCTCCGCTAACCACCCACCACCCACCAACCACCCCTTCCCTTCCCCGCCGTTCCTTCCCGCGCACCACCCACCGCGCACCACCTACCGCACCTCACCCACTCCCCACACCTGTCACCAAGCACGCCGCTCTACCGAGCCGCAGCAACCAACCTGAGCCGCCCCACCCCCGCAGCCCAAAATCGTGCGACGACCCGTCCTCCCCTGCTCTTCCCTCGCACCCCACACCCCACACCGCACACCCCGCACCGCGCACCCGCACCGCGCACCTCACCCGGTGCCCGCACCCGCCACCAAGCACACCGCCCTACCTAGCGGCAGCAACCAGCCTGAGCCGCCCCACCCCCCGGCCCAGCACCGAACCCACGCCGACCAACTCCAATCCCGACCACTCGATGCACCGATCGCACCCCGGCCCCTACCGCCGCAGCAGCACGCCGCCGACCCAGCGGAGGCAGCCGGGCTCCGACCGCTGCCGCCGCCGCCCTACCCGGTGCCCTACCCGACGCCCCAGTAGTCGGACGGGAGCTTGCCTTCGATGTCCCGGACGTGCGTCCGCGCACAGGCGTGGCACAACCACTGGTCGACGCCGCGCTCCCGCTCCCGCACCCACGCCAAGAGCTGGGCCGGGTCCGTGACCGACGAACGCGTCCGTCCACAGCGGGCGCACGTGTCGGTCACGGCTTGCGGCCCAGGTACACGGTGTTGGCGATCAGCAGGAACACGTCGTCGCGCAGCCCTAGGAACGCGGGGTCCTGAGGGTCGAGCAGTTGCTTCACCGTGCGGCGGTCGGCGGGGTGGAGCGCGTCGCCGGCGACCTCGTTGAACCACACCAGCTGGTTGACCGCCCAATCGCGCACCGCCTGCTTGGGCGGCGCCGGGTGGTCGATTAGGTAGCTGAACGCGGTCACGTCCACCAGACCGGCCTCGGAGAGCACGAGGTTCCAGCCACCGTGCATGCGAACGGCGCCCGCCGTGTTCTCCCGCATCCGCACGAACCACTGGTCGCGCGCGGCGGTCAGTCGTTCCTGCAAGCCCGGCTCACCGATGCCCAAGTCGAACGGGAGGAACTTGCCACTCAACCCACCCTCGGCGAGCGCCAACCACCCACCGGGCGCGACCGCCTCGATCAACCCCACCACAGCCGCGCGCTGATCAGGGAGGTGATGCACGACGTTCGAAGCCCACACCAACTGCGCGGGCCCGGCGATCTCCACCGGCCGTTCGGTGGCCAGGTCGGCGAGCACCGGCCGGACGCGCACCGTCGCCGTGGTCGTGTCGGTCTCGTAGTTGGCCGCCGACCGGGCGGCGCTGGTGGCCGCGTCCAGCAGTTCGGGCACGGCGTCGACCAGCACGACCGTCCCGCCGCCACGCGCCGACAGGGCCTCGACCAGCGCCACGCTCATCCCGCCCGCGCCGGACCCGACATCCAGGACGGTCGGCTTGTCGGGCAGCGTGCGGACGAGTCTGCGCGCGACGACGCGCCGCGCTTCGGCGTCCAACTCGTCGGCCTGCCGCAGGAAGTTCAACCGGGACGACCAGTCGATCCCGTCATGAGTGTGGGCATGGGAACGGGCATGGTTGTGAGAGTGAGCTGCCACACGTCGAACGGTACCGACGCCGAGCCGAACCCTCCTATCGAAAATCCCCCTCCGCGCGGTCGGAGGCCTGGGCTCGCGGTCGCCGGGCCCGTGGTCGCCGGAGCCACGGTCGCCGGGGCGGCGAGGAGGTGGTCTGTGGCTCGGTCTCGAAGTACTCCCTTCCGGGCCCGGGCCCGGGTCCGGGTCCGGGTCCGGGCGCGGATGCGGGCGCGGGTCCGGGCGCGGGCGCGGATGCGGGCGCGAGCGCGGGTGCGGATGCGGCGAGGCCCGCCCCCCGTCGCACGACGGGTAGGGCGGGCCTCTCCGAGCATCAGATCGCGCGGGCCTTCATGGCAGCCCTGCGCTGGGCCCAACCGGCCAGTCGCCCCCACCTGCGGGCGGCGACGAGACGGTGGGCCAGCCGATGCTGTCGCGCGAATATCTCCGCGTCATGCATTCGGGATCTGGCGAGATTTTCTTCGAGCAGCATGGGGTTCCCCTTGGGATTGACCTCGATCAGCATGGATTCGTCTGCGGTGGATCGGTACGTGGTCACGCGGCGGCCTCCTGGTCGTTAGCCCCCCGGACAACGGTCGCGGCGGGTGCCGCGGGTACAACAGGTGCCGCGTCCTTGCGGGGGCGCCCACGGGGACGCTTCCGCGCGATCACGGTTCCGCGCTCGAAGATCTCGCCGCCCCAGACCCCCCAGGGCTCGTGACGAGCAAGCGCACCGGCCAGGCACTCCGCGATGACGGGGCAGGTGGCGCAGAACCTCTTCGCCTCCTCCAGCTCCGCCGGCGCGTCGGCGAACCACAGGTCGGGGTTGTTGGTACGGCAAGGAAGTTCCAAGCCGGCGTCCGGCGCGGTGTCGATCAAGTTGGCGACACCCGCCCCGGAGAGCTCCGGCTCGGTGGACAACGTCCCGTTTATGGGGACGGTCGCGGTCAACATCAGGTGGACTCCTGTCAAGGGTCTTGCATGGGGTTTGTTTGTCGTTCGAACCGCAAAACGGGTCGGGACAGCACGAAGGCCGCGGATCCGGTTACGGGTCCGCGGCCTTCGTGAGCTTGGTGGCCTGACTACAAGGTGGTCAGGTACTTCGCTCGTGCGCGGACGGCGCAACGTTCTGAGTCGGGATAACGGTCGACGCGTGCGGCGTCGGCACCTGGATCAGCTGAACTCGCTCAGCGCCCCACTTGAGGGCGTGGCGATCGCGGGCAGACTTCTCCCCCGCGACACGAGCAGCGCCTGAAGCCAAGACCACCCCGGTCATCAGGTAACCGGGCGTCTCGAAGCACGTGGGAGTGTTCACGACCGGTCACCTCCTCGGGTGGCTCGTACTCGACTGCTAGCTCTTGAATCCCCAGCGGGCGCTTCGCGCCCGGCCTGAGCAGGTTATGACCCCGCGCAGGACGCGTGCAACAGGTTTTTCCAAATACCTGTCGATTGAGTGAAAATTCAGCGTTTGCCCTGCACAGAGCGCTAGCGGCCGACCACCCGTACGGACCAGACCGCCCGCAGGCGGGCCTGGCGCGGTCACCGGCCGCGGATCATCGCGAGATCAACGCCAGCTCGACGACGGGCCGACGACGGGTCGGCACGGCCTCGACCCGGCCATGGCGGCGAGCGCAGCGAAGAGGTCGACGCGGGACGAACGCGAAGGTCAACGCCCGCCGCGCACGAGGGCCAGCACGTCGTCACCGAACCGGTCGAGCTTGGCCGCGCCGATGCCCGAGATCGACACCAGCCCGGCGACGTCCTCGGGCCGCTGCTCGGCGATCGCGACCAGCGTCGCGTCGGTGAACACCACGTAAGCGGGCACCTTGAGCTCACGGGCCCGGTCCGCCCGCCACGCCCGCAGCTTGGCCAGCAGCTCCTCGTCCAGGTCGGACGGGCACGAGGCGCAGCGGCTCAGCTTGATCGCCCGCGCGTCCACCAACGCCGACCCGCACACCCGGCACTGCGGCTTGGGCCGCTTCTGCAGCGGCTCCCGCTTCACGGCCGTGCGCGACGCCGGGTGGTCCTCCGGCACGAGCCCGTAGAGGAACCGGCTGCGCCGCCGGTACCGACGCCCGCCCGCGGCCCGCGCCAACGCCCACGACAGCCACAGGTGCTCACGGGCCCGCGTCACGCCCACGTACAGCAGCCGGCGCTCTTCCTCGATCGCCGCGTCGTCACCGTCGGCGTGCTGGATCGGCAACGTGCCCTCGACCAGCCCGACCAGGAACACCGCGTCCCACTCCAGGCCCTTCGCCGCGTGCAGGGACGCCAGCGTCACGCCCTCCACGGTCGGCGGGTGCTGGGCCTCGGCCCGCAGCTCCAACTCGGCCACGAACTTCGGCAGGTCCGCCGAGTCCACCGCGGTGACCAGCTCCTCGGCCAGTTCGACCAGCGCGAGCAGCGACTCCCACTTCTCCCGCGCCGTCCCGCCGGCGGGCGGCTCGTCGGTCAGGCCGATGCCGGCCAGCACCTCGCGCACGACCTTCGGCAGCTCGCCGGTCGGCTCGTGCGCCGCCGCCGAGCGCAACGCCACCATCGCCTGCCGCACCTCGGCGCGCTGGAAGAACCGCTCTCCGCCACGCACCTGATAAGGCACGCCGACCTCGGCCAACGCCTGCTCGAAGACCTCCGACTGGGCGTTGACGCGGTAGAGGACGGCGATCTCGCTGGCCGCCACGCCCTCGTCCAGCAGCGCCTTCACCCGCCGCGCGACGGCCGCGGCCTCCAGCGTCTCGTCGTCGAACTCGGTGAACGTCGGCTTCGGCCCGTCCGGGCGCTGCCCGATCAGCCGCAGCCTCGACCCGGAGGGGCGGTCGCGCGCCCACTTGATCACTTCGTTGGCCAGGCCAACGACCTGTGGGGTCGACCGGTAGTCGCGCTCCAGCCGCACCACGACGGCCTCGGGGAACCGGCGCGGGAAGTCCAGCAGCGGACGCGGCGAGGCGCCCGCGAACGAGTAGATGGTCTGGTTCGCGTCACCGACCACGGTCAGGTCGTCGCGCTGACCGAGCCACGCGTCGAGCACGCGCTGCTGCAACGGCGTGACGTCCTGGTACTCGTCCACCACGAAGCACCGGTACCGGTCGCGGAACTCCTCGGCGACCTCGCCGTGCTCCTCCAGCGCCGCCGCGGTGTGCAGCAGGAGGTCGTCGAAGTCGAGCAGCTGCGCCTGGTTCTTCAGCTCTTCGTAGGTCCGGTAGACCTGCGCGACCTGCTCGGCGGGCGCGGGCGTGTCGCGGCTCGTGCGGCCGGCGGCGTTCGGGTAGCCGTCGGGCGCGACCAGCGACGCCTTGGCCCACTCGATCTCGCCCGCGAGGTCGCGCAGCGAGTCCGACTCGGTGGACAGGCCGACGCGGTTGGCGGCCTGCGCGACCAGCCGCAGCTTGTTGCGGTCGATCAGCTGCCACTGCTCGCCGCCGACCACGCGCGGCCAGAAGTAGCGGAGCTGGCGCAGGGCGGCGGCGTGGAACGTGCGCGCCTGCGCGCCGTGCACGCCGAGCGCGCGCAACCGGGTCCGCATCTCGCCCGCGGCACGTGCGGTGAACGTGACGGCGAGGACTTGACCGGCGGAAACGTGCCCGCGCTGGACAAGGTGGGCAATGCGGTGCGTGATGGTGCGGGTCTTGCCGGTGCCGGCGCCCGCGAGCACGCAGACCGGACCGCGCGGAGCTTCCACCGCGGCGCGCTGTTCCGGGTCGAGTCCCTCCAGCAGCCCGTCCATGCGCTGCATCCTCGCAGAGGTCAGCGAGTACTCCCGTCATGGGGCGCGGCGGCGCGCCGTATCCTGGTGGGTATGGCTGGTAAGCAGGACAAGGCGGCTGCCAAGGCGGCCTCCAAGGAAGCGGCGAAGGCTCGGCGCGCGGCATCGAAGGCGAAGCGCAGCCAGATCTTCGAGGCGTTCAAGATGCAGCGCCGCGAGGACAAGGCGCTCGTGCCGTTGATGCTGGCGTGCCTGCTCGGCGCGACGGCCGCGGCGTTCCTGATCGGCCTCATCTGGGACATGCAGTGGGTGCTGCTGCCCATGGGCATCGCGGTGGGCGCGCTGCTCGCGGTCATCGTGTTCGGCCGCCGGGTGCAGCGCACCGTGTACGCGAAGGCGGACGGCCAGCCGGGCGCGGCGGCGTGGGCGCTGGACAACCTGCGCGGCAAGTGGCGCGTCACGCAGGCCGTGGCGGGCACCACGAGCGGCGACATGGTGCACCGGGTGCTCGGCCGGCCGGGCGTGGTGCTGGTCGCCGAGGGCGCGCCGCACCGGGTCAAGAACCTGCTCGCCCAGGAGAAGAAGCGGGTGGCGCGGGTGATCGGCGAGACGCCGATCTACGACGTCGTCGTGGGCACCGAGGACGGCCAGGTGCCGCTGCGCAAGCTGCAGAGCCACCTGATGAAGCTGCCGCGCAACATCTCGACCGCCCAGGTCGACACGATCGACAACCGGCTGGCCGCGCTGGCCAGTCGCGGCGCGGCGCTGCCCAAGGGCCCGATGCCCCAGGGTGCCAAGATGCGCAACGTGCAGCGCGCCATGCGTCGTCGCTGAGCCGCCACCGACGCGCGTTTCCGCAGCTCAGGCCCGTTCCGGCAGTCGTCCGGGACGGGCCTGCCGCATGAGCGGCCCCCTTCGCGCCCGGTAACGCGAACCGGCACCCGACCGCCGTCGGGCCCTCTCAACGGTCAGCGGGCCCTGAGGACGACGGTGCCCGCGGCCTTGTCGTGCAGGCCCCGGCCGTCGGCGTCCCACACCACCGCCGGGATGATGGGGAAGATCAACACCGTCCGCAGCGCGGCCCGCGGCAGGCCGACGCTCTGCGTGCCGTCCATCCGCACGACCCGCAGCCCGAACAGCGCGTGACCAGGGGTGAAGCCGAAGAGGCCGACCGCGACGACGGTGATGGCGAACCAGGCCAGCAGGCTCCAGTTCTGCGGCAGGTCGGGCATGGTGAACAGGCCCGCCACGCCGCCCGAGAGGGCGAAGTCGACCAGGATGGCAATCGCGCGGCGGCCCGTGGACGCGACGGAGCCCGGACCGGACTGGGGCAGGCCGAGGCGTTCACCCCGC
This sequence comes from Actinosynnema sp. NPDC049800, assembly GCF_040656635.1. Lineage (NCBI taxonomy): Bacteria > Bacillati > Actinomycetota > Actinomycetes > Pseudonocardiales > Pseudonocardiaceae > Actinosynnema > Actinosynnema sp. NPDC049800. The sequence continues at coordinate 91,917 of NZ_JBFAMT010000029.1, forward strand.
CACCGCTGCCCGGTACCGTCTCCGGAGTCGGCGCCGGGTTCCAGCGCCGAGCGGGGTCCTGACAGCCACGAACCGGTCCACTTGCTCACCCCACCAGAGTAAGGCCGTGCTCAGCGGGTGAGGAGCGGCGGTCGGGTTGCCCGACCTGGGAGGCCCGTTAACACTGGCGAAACACGCGGGTGACGGCTGGGCAACACCACGGTCTTAGTTTCGCCACGATGGCAGGCCGCACCACGCAGCGGCGTACAACCACGCCCCCACCGCAGCAGAGGAGTCGACGAGGGTGTTCAAGAATCCCGACGAGGTCCTGAAGTTCATCTCCGACGAGGGCGTGAAGTTCGTCGACGTCCGCTTCAGCGACCTGCCCGGCGTGATGCAGCACTTCACGCTCCCGGCCAGCGCGTTCGACGCCGACGCCATCGCCGAGGGCCTCGCGTTCGACGGCTCGTCGGTGCGCGGCTTCCAGTCGATCCACGAGTCGGACATGCTGCTGCTGCCCGACCTCTACACCGCGCGCCTCGACCCGTTCCGGATCGAGAAGACGCTGATCGTCAACTTCTTCGTGCACGACCCGTTCACGCGTGAGGCCTACAGCCGCGACCCGCGCAACATCGCGCGCAAGGCCGAGCAGTACATCACCGAGTCGGGCATCGCGGACACCGCGTACTTCGGCGCCGAGGCGGAGTTCTACATCTTCGACTCGATCCGCTTCGACACCACCGCGAACGCCTCCTTCCACGAGATCGACTCGATCTCCGGCGCCTGGAACACCGGCCGTGAGGAAGAGGGCGGCAACCGCGGCTACAAGGTCAAGTACAAGGGCGGCTACTTCCCCGTCTCGCCGACCGACCACTACGCGGACCTGCGCGACAAGATGGTCCTCAACATGCAGGCCCAGGGCTTCTCCGTCGAGCGCGCGCACCACGAGGTGGGCACCGCCGGGCAGTCCGAGATCAACTACAAGTTCAACACGCTGCTGCACGCCGCGGACGACCTGATGCTGTTCAAGTACATCATCAAGAACACCGCGTGGCAGGCCGGCAAGACCGTGACGTTCATGCCGAAGCCGCTGTTCGGCGACAACGGCTCGGGCATGCACACCCACCAGTCGCTGTGGAAGGACGGCCAGCCGCTGTTCCACGACGAGTCCGGCTACGCGGGCCTGTCGGACACGGCGCGGCACTACATCGGCGGCATCCTGCACCACGCGCCGTCGCTGCTGGCGTTCACCAACCCGACGGTGAACTCCTACCACCGCCTGGTCCCGGGCTACGAGGCCCCGGTGTCGCTGGTCTACTCCCAGCGCAACCGGTCGGCGTGCGTGCGCATCCCGATCACCGGCAACAACCCCAAGGCCAAGCGCATCGAGTTCCGCTGCCCCGACTCGTCGGGCAACCCGTACCTGGCCTTCTCGGCCATGGTCATGGCCGGCCTGGACGGCGTGAAGAACAAGATCGAGCCGCCGGCCCCGATCGACAAGGACCTCTACGAGCTGCCGCCCGAGGAGGCCCGCGACGTCAAGCAGGTGCCGGCGTCCCTGGACGCGGTGCTGGACAGCCTCGAGGCGGACCACGAGTTCCTCCTGGAGGGCGGCGTCTTCACGCCGGACGTCATCGACACCTGGATCTCGTTCAAGCGGGAGCAGGAGATCGACCCGCTGCGCCTGCGCCCGAACCCCTACGAGTTCGCGCTCTACTACGACGTGTGATCGGCGCGGGGCTCTGACCAGCAGTTCCGCCGGTTGAAGCCCCACTCACACCTCCACAGGCCGAAGGCCCGGTGACCACCACGGTCACCGGGCCTTCGGCCTTCCACGAGCAGGTCAGGTCGAGGACGGCGTGGACGAGCGGGGCCGCACCAGGGGCGGCTCACTCGCCTCGGAGTCGAGGTGCCTGAACGGCCCTCCGCTCGCCGGCATCGGACTCTCAGCCTCGTCCCGTCGTACGGTCACCGGTCGGCACGGAAAGGCGCGCAGCGTACCGACCGCGTTACCCCCTGCTCGCCCCGCCCGGCCCGACGCCGGCCAACCGGCGCACCACCGCCAGCCCGTCCGCGGTACCGGGCCAGTGGGCTTCCACCAGGTCGAACGCGGTCGCACGGATCACCGAACGCAGCACCCAGCACACCACGATCGCGTCGTCCGCGTACCCCAGCACCGGGATGAAGTCGGGCACCAGGTCGAACGGCAGCGCCAGGTACCCCAGCAGCAGCCACAGCCGCACGCGCGCCGACCGCGGCACCCGCGGGTCACGGGCCAGGCGCGTCACCAACCGCAGCACGTCCGGCAGCAGCCGCAGCACCAACCGCAGCGCCACGCCGCGGGGCCGGACCAGGAACAGACCGAGGAGCAGCACCAGCCACAGGCCGACCAGCCCGACCAGCACACCGACGAGGACGTCCACCTACTCGGGGATCGGGATCCCGGTCACGGTCACCGCACCGCCGGTCGGCGCGAGCTGGCCGATGATCCCCGCGAACGTCAGCGAGAACGACGTGCTGTCGGCGCCGGCCTTCCGGTCCAGCTCCAGGTACCCGTTGATGCTGGAGTTCTTCGCGATCGACACCGGCCACCGGCTGGTGGACACCGACGCGGCGTAGTCGCGCTGCGCGTCGTCGACCGCCGAGATGGACGCGAGGGGCAGGTCCATCTTCGCGTTGCTGGCGTTGATCGCGGTGGCGAACACCTTGAGGCGGCCACCGGAGTTCTCCACCTTCGTGATCTCCACGGTGAGCAGGCCGCGCGCCTGCTTCCACGACCCCGTGAGCACCTTGGTGTCCACGCTGGGCGGCGCTTCTTCCTCCGAGGTCGTGCCCACCGCGCCGTCCAGGCCGCCGACGGTGTCCTCCGAGGTGGGAGAGGTGGAGGTGGGCGTGGTCGAAGAAGTTTCGCGCAGAGTGACGCTCAACGCGCCGACGCCGACCGTGCCGGCGGTGACCGCCTGGATCACCCCGAGCAGGACCAGCACGCCGAGCATGACCAAGCTGATCTTCAAAGCCGCGCTGCTCTTCTTGCGGTGGGTCTCGTCGTCCATGACGTCCTTCGTCCGGGCGCACGCGTGCGAACGTGAATCTCCCCCAGGAGTGTCGCTAGTCTCGACATAAGGAACACCAATAGTCAATGCGTGGCGGCCCTAGATCGACGGTGTGTAGCCCCCGATCAACACGCCGTCGACACCAGGGCTGCTCCTACCCCGATCGGGGAGGGCGGTTAAGGTCGCGCCGTGTCTGATGACGTCGCAACCCCCGCCCAGGTGCTGTCCACCAACATCTTCGACTCCGCCGCCGAGGCGATCGAGGCGATCGGCGCCGCCGACGTGCTCGGTCTCGGCGTCCGGGTGTCGAACCGCCTCGTCCAGGACGAGGAATCCGACGACACGCTCGTCGAGGAGTGGATCGTCGAACTGCTCACCACGGTCCCGACCGTCGACGAGGAGTAGGCAGCCGGAGGGCCCCCGCCCTCGACGGGGGCCCTCCACCACACGTCACACCGTCAGCACGACCTTGCCGCGCACGTGCTTGCCCTCCAGCAGCCGGTGCGCCTCGGCGGCCTGCGCCAGCGGGAACGTCTGCTGCACCTCCACCTTCAGCGCGCCCGAGCCCGCCTGCCCGGCCAGCCAGTCCAGGTCCTCCCGCACGGGCTTGGCGTAGGAGTACCGGCCGCCGAGCTCCAGCACGTTGGTATCCACAATGGACACGATCCGGGCCGGGTCGCGCACCAGCGCGGGCGAGTCGTTGAGCGCCGCGCCGCCGACGCAGTCGAACGCCACGTCGACCAGCCCGTCGCCGCCGACGAGCTCGGCCACGTTGTCCACGAGCGCGTCCCCGTAGGCCACCGGCTCCGCGCCCAACGACCGCAGGAACCCGTGGTTGCGCGGCGACGCCGTGCCGATCACCCTTGCCGCGCCGAGGATCCGCGCCACCTGCACGGCCAGGTGCCCGACACCGCCCGCGGCGGCGTGCACGAGCACCGTGTCACCCGACGACACCCCGACCTTGCGCAACGACTGCAACGCCGTGAGCCCGGTGAGCGAGAGCGCGCCCGCCTCCACGAACGACAGCGACGCCGGTTTGTGCGCCAACCCGCGCTCGGTGGCGGCGATCAGCTCCGCGTACGTCCCGTGCTGCACGTGGTCCTTGCGCTGGTAGCCGAACACCTCGTCGCCGACGGCGAACCCGTCCACCGCGGGCCCGACGGCGCGCACCACCCCGGCCATGTCCCAGCCCGGCACGAGGGGGAAGTGGCACGGCGTCGAACTCGCCACGTACCCCATGCGCACCAGCCGGTCGACCGGGTTCACCCCGGCGGCACGCACCTCGACCAGCACCTGGTCCAGCGCGATCGGCGGGTCAGGCAGCTCCCGCACCACGAGGACTTCGGCATCTCCGAATTCGGTCTGCGCGATCGCTTTCACGAACCCCAGTGTTCAGGAACCGTAGAAGATGCGCTCGATCACGGCCCGCGCGCGACGCGTCGTGCGCCGGTAGGAGTCCAGGAACCCGCCCGGGTCGCCCGCGTGCCCCATCGCCGACGCCACCGCGGCCAGGTCGCGCCCGGCCGTGGGCAGCTGGTCACCGGCCTTGCCCTTCACCAGCACGACGGCGTTGCGCGCCTCGGTCGCCATCACCCACGCGTCCATCAGGGCCGACGAGTCGTCCTCCGACACCAGGCCCGCCTCGGTCGCCGCGCGCAGCCCGCGCACGGTCGACGGCGTGCGCAGGCCGGGCACCTCGCACGCGTGCTGCAACTGGAGCAGCTGCACGGTCCACTCGACGTCCGCGAGCCCGCCCCGCCCCAGCTTGGTGTGCGTGGACGGGTCGGCGCCGCGCGGCAGCCGCTCGGCCTCGACGCGTGCCTTGATGCGCCGGATCTCCCGCACCGCGGCGGCGTCCAGCCCGTGCTCGGGGTAGCGCACCGGGTCGATCATCTCGATGAACCGCGCGCCGAGGTCCGCGTCGCCGCCGATGAACCGCGCTCGCAGCAGCGCCTGCGCCTCCCACAGCTCGGCCCACTGCGCGTAGTAGGCCCGGTAGGAGTCGAGCGTGCGCACCAGGGGCCCCTGCCTGCCCTCCGGCCGCAGGTCGGTGTCCACCTGCAACGGCGGGTCCTGGCTGGGCGCGCTGAGCAGCCGCCGCACCTGCTCCACCACCGACGACGCGTACCGGGCGGCGTCGGGGTCGCTCACGCCCTCGGCGGGCTCGCACACGAACAGCACGTCGGCGTCCGAGCCGTACCCCAGCTCGCGCCCGCCGAGCCGGCCCATGCCGATGACCGCGATCGACGCCAACCGCTCACCGGCCGACCGCACCACCGCGTCCAACGCCCCCTGCAACACCGCCACCCACACCTCGGACAGCGACACGCACACCGTCCGCAGCGGCACCAGCCCGAGCAGGTCCGCCGACGCCACCCGCAGCAGCTCCTGGCGGCGCAGGGACCGGGCGGCGGTGACCGCGCGTCCCAGGTCGCTGTACCGGGACACGGCGCTGCGCAGCGGGTTGCCGATGGTCATCGGGTCGCGGCCGACGAGCGCGTCGGTGTCGGCCAGCAGCGGCAGCACCTCGGGCGCGCGCACCAGCAGGTCCGGCACGAGCTTCGACGTGCCCAGCAGCGCGGCCAGCCGGTCGACCACCGTGCCCTCGTCCCGCAGCAGCCGCAGGTACCAGGGCGTCTCGGCCAACGCCTCCGACACCTTCCGGTACGCCAGCAGCCCGCGGTCGGGGTCCGGGGTGGTGGCGAACAGGTCCAGCAGCACCGGCAGCAGCGCCGTCTGGATCCGCGCCCGCCGGGAAACGCCCCTGGTCAGCGCCTCGATGTGCTTCAACGCGCCGTCCGGCGCGGCATACCCCAGAGCGGCCAGTCGCGCCGCGGCCTGCGACGTGGTCAACCGCAGCCCCTCGGTCGGCACCTTCGCGACGGCCTCCAGCAGCGGCCGGTAGAACAGCTTCTCGTGCAGCCGGCGCACCTGGTTGGCGCGCTTGCGGAACTCGGCGAGCAGCACCTGGCTCTCCGACAGCCCGCCCTCGGCCTGCAACCCCGACGCACGAGCCAGCCAGCGCAGCGCGACCACGTCGTCGTCGGCCGGGAACAGGTGCGTGCGCAGCAGCCGCTGCAGCTGCAACCGGTGCTCCAACGTGCGCAGGAACCGGTAGGCGCGGCCGAAGTCGGCGGCGTCCGCGCGGCCGACGTACCCGCCGCGCCCCAACGCCGTCAACGCCTGGGTGGTCGTGGTGATGCGCAGCTCCTCGTCACCGCGACCGTGCACGAGTTGCAGCAGCTGCACGGCGAACTCGACGTCACGCAGCCCGCCGCGGCCCAGCTTCAGCTCCCGGTCGGTCAGGCTCACCGGCACGTGGTCCTCCACGCGGCGGCGCATGGCCTGCACGTCGGGCACGAAGTTCTCCCGTTCGGCGGCCGTCCACACCAGGGGCCGCACCACGTCCATGTACCGCAGGCCGAGCTCCTCGTCGCCGGCCACCGGCCTGGCCTTCAGCAGCGCCTGGAACTCCCACGTCCGCGCCCACCGCTGGTAGTAGGTGGCGTGGCCGTCCAGCGTGCGCACCAGCGCGCCCGCCTTGCCCTCCGGCCGCAGCGCCGCGTCCACCTCGAAGCACGCCTGGCCCGCGATCTGCATCACGGCGCCGGCCAACCGGGTCGCGACGGCCAGGTCGCCCTCGCCGACGAACACCACGTCGACGTCGCTGACGTAGTTCAGCTCACGCGCGCCGCACTTGCCCATCGCGATCACCGCGAGCCGGCACTCGTCCGACCGCGGCACCTGCCGCCCGGCGACGTCCAGCGCGGCCCGCAACGCGGCCACCGCCAGGTCCGACAGCAGGCTGGCCACGTCGTCGTAGTTGACGTACGGCTGGTCGGGCTCGACCACGTGCGCCAGGTCGTCGGCGGCGATCCGGCACAGCAGCGCCCGGTAGCCGAGCCGCAGCGCGCGCACCGCGTCCGCGCCGGTCAGCCCTTCGACCGCGGCGAGGAGGGCGGGCACGAACGACCCCGCGTCCACCGGCTCGGCGTCTACCAGGTCGTGCCAGCGGTCCGGGTTGGCGACCAGGAAGTCCGACAGCGCGGTGGACGAGCCCAGCACCGCGAGCAGCCGCCCGCGCAACGCCTCGACGTCCCGCAGCGCCTGGTCCAGCTCGGGCCAGCGGTCACCGAGCGCGACGCGCAGCCGGTCGACCCCGAGCAACGCCAGGTCCGGGTCCGGGCTGCGGGACAACGCCACCAGGATCGGCTCGTTGCCCTCGCTCGGCCGCCGCCCCTCCCACCACCCGGCGGCGCGCAGGTGCTCACCGCCGCGCGCCTCGGTCAGGCCGAACCGCGCGGGGGACGTGGGCAGGCGGGCTGGATCGGTCATCGACGAACACCGTAGCCCGCCGGGACGCCGGAAAAAGCGTCAGCCCGCCACGATCAAGTAGATGCCGAACAACACTACGGTCACGCACGCCAGCAGGCACGCCACCGCCACGACCGTCGGCGCCGCCGTGGACGCCTGCCGCTCCTGCGCCGCCTCCCGCGCCGACAGCGCGCGCAGCCCGCCGGAGAACAGCAGGACCAGCCCCAGCACCACCGCGAGGCTCACCCCGAACACGGCGCCCAACGCCGCCCAGTCGATCTTCACGCCGCCACCTTGTGCGTCTCGGCCTGTGCCGCGATCTCGTCCACCACGTGCTCGGGCCGCACCGGCTCGCGGCGCGACAGCAGCCAGATCACCAGCGCCACGCCCATGCCGACCACCGCCACGGCCACCACGCCCGCCGTGCCGAGCGACGCGACCTTGCCCGCGAGCGCGCCGACCAGGCCCGCCGCCGGCAGCGTCAGCCCCCAGGCCGCCGCCATCCGACCCGCCACGCCCCACCGCACGCCGTCGCGCTGGCGGCCCAGGCCGGAGCCCATGATGCCGCCGGACGCGACGTGCGTCGTGGACAGCGCGAACCCGAGGTGCGAGGACGCCATGATCACGGTCGCCGCGCTGGTCTGCGCGGCGAAGCCCTGCGGCGCCTCGATGGTGGTCAGGCCCGAGCCGAGGGTCTTCGTGATCCGCCAACCGCCCAGGTAGGTGCCCAGCGCGATGGCGATCGCCGCGCTCAGGATCACCCAGAGGGGCGGTTCCGAACCCGGCGCGAGCGTCCCGGCGGTGATCAGCGTGAGCGTGATGATGCCCATCGTCTTCTGCGCGTCGTTCGTGCCGTGCGCCAGCGACATGAGCGCGGCCGACGCGATCTGGCCCGCCTTGAAACCCCGGTCCGTCACGGACTTCCGCGCCCTCTTGGTCAGCCGGTAGGTCAGGTAGGTCGCCACCAGCGCCACGATCCCCGCCACCAGCGGCGCGGCGATCGCGGGCGCGACGACCTTGTCCACGACCTTCGCGAAGTGCACCGCGTCCGCGCCCGAGGCGACCCAGGCCGCGCCGATCAGGCCGCCGAACAGGGCGTGCGACGAGCTCGACGGCAGCCCGACGTACCAGGTCACGAGGTTCCACATGATCGCGCCGATCAGCCCGCCGAAGACGATCGCAGGGGTGATTCTGGCGTCGTCGACGATCCCGCCGGAGATCGTCTTGGCCACCTCGACCGACAACAGCGCTCCCACCAGGTTCAACACCGCGGAGAAGGCGACGGCCGTGCGTGGCCGCAGCGCGCCGGTGGCGATGGAGGTCGCCATCGAGTTCGCGGTGTCGTGGAAGCCGTTGGTGAAGTCGAAGACCAGAGCCGTGATGACCACGATGATGACGAGGAGCGAGGCATCCACGCTGATTCCTCCAACTGAATCGACACAGTCGAAGGTAAACGCTACCCGTCTGGCCGATGAACACTCACGACGACGAGGTGAACGCTACCTGTCCGAACGATGAACGCTCACATCGGTGGAGGTTCATCACACCAGCGGCAGGCTCCGGTGGATCGTCAGCTCACCGGCGGCCAGGCGCACGAATCGTTCGGCAAACGGTTGCCACACCTCCTGAATGTCCTCGTGACCGGCCGCGAGACGGTCCGGGTCGAGCACCTCCGGCCGCACGTTCACCACCGCCTCGGGGTACCCCTCGGCCCAACCCAGAACCATGTCCGGCGTGGTCTCGATGTGGAACTGCACGCCGTAGGCGCGGTCACCGACCCGGAACGCCTCGTTCGCGCACTTCGGGGAGGACGCGAGCAACAACGCCGTCGGCGGCAGCAGGCCGACCTCGTCCTCGTGGAACTGGAGCACGTCCGGCGTCCACGGCAGCTCGTCGAACAACGGGTCGCCGCTCGCCGCGTCCCGCTTGGCCACCAGCCGCACGCCGACGTCGTGCCCCTGCGGGCTGCGCCGCACCTGCCCGCCGGTGGCCGCGGCCAGCAGCTGCGCGCCGAGGCAGATCGCGAGCAGCGGCACCCGCTTCGACACCGCGTGGGACAGCAGCTTGCGCACGTCCGCGAGCCACGGGTGCGCGACGTCGTCCAGCGCGCCCATCGCGCCGCCCAGGCAGACCACGCCCTGGTAGCCGTCGAGCGTCCCCGGCACCGGTTCCTCGTACGGTTTCACCACGTCCAGCACCGCCCCGGCGGTGGTCAGCCACTCGCCGAGGCGGGCGGGCGGGTCGTCGCGGTCGGGTTGCAGCACGAGCAGGCGCGTCACCCGTCCGAGGGTAGATCAGCAGTCGCAGGAGATTCCGTGCAGGCTCGTGCCGCCGTCACCCGCCGCAGCGCCGGCCCCGACCGCGTCACCCTCGACCGCGTCACCTTCCACCGGGTAGCCCGACGCGTGCCAGGTCGTGATGCCGCCGGCCAGTCGCTTCACCTTGAACCCGAGCCGCGACAGCTTGAGCGCGCCCTTGGTGGCGGCGTTGCACTCGAAGCTCTCGCAGTAGCAGACGTAGACGAGGTCGCGGTCCCAGTCGGCGGTGGTTGTCTCGTCCACGTCCCAGTGCGGGAGGTTGATCGCGCCGGGGATGCGGACCCGGGCGAACGCCTCGGGACTGCGGGTCTCGACGAGCTGGAAGCCCTCGGTCGTGCCTGCCTTCAGGTCCCGGACCACGTCGTCCGGGTCGGCCTCGAAGGCCAGTTCCGCGGCGAAGAACGCGGCGGCGGCAGCGGGGTCGGCGGCGGGGAAGCGGAGCGTGTTGGTCATGGGTAAATCGTGGCTGACCAGCGTGTTCTGTCCCATGCGGAACTCCAGGCGTGGCGCGGGTTCCGCTTACGATTCCACGGTGGAACTGGACGATCTGGATTGGAAGTTGTTGGACCTGCTCCAGCGGGACGGCCGGATGACGTTCACCGAGCTGGCCAAGCGGGTCTCCCTGTCCGCGCCCGCGACGACCGAGCGCGTGCGCCGGCTGGAGCAGGCCGGGATCGTCACCGGGTACGTCGCGGTGGTCGACCCGCAGCGGCTCGGGCTGCCGATCGAGGCCATCGTGCGGGTGCGGGTGCGCAGCCTGGACACGCCCCGGTTCCGGGAACGGGTGGTGACGCTCGCGCAGGTGCGCGACGCCGACCACGTGACCGGTGACGACTGCTGGCTGCTGCGCGTGGTGTGCCGGTCGATGGTGGAGCTCGAGGAGTTCGTGGAGCAGGCCCAGCGGTACGGCGACACGACCACGTCCCTGGTGTTCTCCTCCCACGCCCGCAACCGGCCCGTGACGCGGGACGTGCTGGAGGGTATCGTTTCTCGATAGCATCGATAAACGATATGCGGGGGGCATCTCATGTCGAGGGGGAACGCGTTGGAGCCGTTGACCGGCGTGGTGTCCGCGGTGTTCGCGCTGAGCCTGGGGGCGTTCGGCCTCACCACCGCGATCCGGCTGACGATCGGCTTGTTCGACCCGGTGTGCTTCACCGCCAAGTACTGGCCGCACGACGCGGAGGGCCGCGACCTGGTCGCGGGAGTCCGGCTGGACGACGTCGACCGGGTCACGCTGTGCGTGGACGACCCCGTGCCGTGGCAGCACGTGCTCGACTTCCTGTCCGAGGCGCCGACCGCCGTCACCAGGGTCGGCGCGCTCCTGCTGCTCCTGTTGCTGCTGCGGCGTGCCGCGCTCCACGGCATCTACACCCCGGCCACGGCGGCCGACGTGCGGCGCTTCGGCCACTACCTGCTGTGGGTGCTGCCGGCGGCGGCGATGGTCGAGTCGATCGCGCGGACCACGCTCGTGCACGCCGCCGTGACGTTCGACGCGGGCTTCGCGTCGTTCTTCGGCGAGTGGGAGGCGCCGTGGTTCGCGGTCATCACGGGCATCGCGCTGCTGTCGCTGGCGAAGATCGTGCGGGACGGCGCGGAGATGCGCGCGGACCTCGAAGGGACGGTCTGATCGTGGAGCAGGACGTGCTGAGGCCGTTCACCAAGGTCGTGCGCCTCATGTGGTCGGTCGCCGCGGTGGGCTTCCTGCTCGGGGTGACGACCGAGGTCGGCAACACCGTCCGCGACCTGTGCTTCTCCTCGGCCGCGATCGCCAGCGGGTTCGGCGCGCGGTACCTGGGTGAAGGAGCGCTGCGCGAGGGTGTGGCCAACTACCCGTCGGAGCTTCGCTACTGCCTGCACGACCCCGGCCTTCCCGAGCGGGTGCTCGGTGTCCTCGACGGCGCCCTGACGTGGTTCGCCTACGCCGTGCTGTTCTTCCTGCTGATGAGGCTGCTGGAACGCGCGGCGTCCGAGGGCGTCCACACGGCGGCGACCGCGGACCGGCTGCGCCGACTCGGGTGGTTCACGCTCGTGGCCATGCCGGTCGTGACGTCGGCCGAAGCCGTCGTGCGCCTGCTGTTGCTGAGGCAGGCCGTCACGTTCGACGTGCCCCTGGTCGAGTTCCTGTTCGACTGGTCCGTGCCGTGGTGGGCGGTGGTCACCGGCGTGGGCCTGCTGACGCTTGGCAAGATCATGCGCACGAGCGCGGAGATGCGCGCGGACCTGGAGGGAACCGTGTGAGCATCCAGGTGCACCTCGACCGGCTGCTGGCCGAGCGCGGGATGACCTTGACCGAGTTGGCGGACCGAGTCGGCGTGACCGTGGTCAACCTGTCGATCCTCAAGAACGGCCGGGCCAGGGCGATCCGGTTCAGCACGCTGACCGCCCTGTGCGAGGCGTTGGACTGCCAGCCGGGCGACCTGCTCAGTCACCGGCCGGGGTGAACACGAACTCCGCCGAGTCGACCACCGGCCGGAACCCGATCCGCTGGTAGATCGAGTTCGACGTCGGGTTCGCCAGGTCTGTGTAGAGGACCACGTGCTCGGCGCCGTTCTTCCGCGCCCACGACGCGCAGGCGGCCGTGACCGCCGCGCCGTAACCGTGCCTGCGGTGCTCGGGCGGGGTGTAGACGGGGCCGATGCGGGACATGCCGGACGCCGGCGCGTTCGCCGCCGCCCACGCCACCGGGGTGTCGCCGACGTGCCAGATCAGGTGACCGTGCCCGGCCGCCAGGCTGACGCGCAGCATCAACCGGGAGCGGTCGTCGCTCCCCTCGTCCCGGGCCTGCTCGGTCGCCTCGACGGCGAACTCCGTGCGCCAGTGGCTGAGCAGTTCGAGGTCGTCCAGGGTCGCCAGGCGCGCGGCGCCGGGGACCTCGGGCGTGACCAGGTCGCCCAGCTCGTACAGGCGGAGCGCCATGTGCTCCCGCGCGTTGCAGCCCGTGCGGGCGGCCCAGGCGACGACGAAGGCCTCCACCGACTCCCGCGGCCCGTTGACGCCGGGCAGCTCCACGTCGCCGGCCAGCGCGTCCGCGACGACCTCCGCCCACTCCGGCGCCACACCGCTCAAGGTCAGCGGCCACGGCGGCGTGCGCAGTGCCGCGGCCACCAGGACGCCGTCCTCGGAAACGCTGACCAGCAGCGGTGGCTCGTCCTCCGGGTCGGCGTGGTTGAGCCTGCGGTCGACCGCCGCGATCGGGATCGTGTGGAACACCGGGTCGGCGTTGAAGAAGTCGCCCGTCAACGCCCAGAACTCCGCCAGGTCGTCGTGTCTCGTCACCTCGGCCACGAAACGGACGGTAACGCAAAAAACCCTCAGGGGCACTCGAGTAAACGAGTGCCCCTGAGGGTGAAGTATGCTCGGCGGCGTCCTACTCTCCCACACCCTCACGAGTGCAGTACCATCGGCGCTGGAAGGCTTAACTACCGGGTTCGGAATGGGACCGGGTGTTCCC
>NZ_JBFAMT010000030.1:0-102063 GCF_040656635.1 Actinosynnema sp. NPDC049800
GGGCAGGCTTGGCGGACGCTTTTCCCGCCAGGCCTGCCCGGCTTTGGCCTGCCTGGGGTGCCCGTAAGGGCCCCATGTCAAATCGAGCCGAACAGCACCACCCCGAACGCCGAACTCCCGCACCTGAACGCAGGACACTCCCGACCTGAACTCAGGACACGCCCAGCGTCGGGTCAGTCGGTCTGGTCCACGCCCAGGTAGAAGGCGATCAGGCGCAGCAGGTGCTCCGTGTCCACCGGCTTGGTCACGTAATCGGTCGCCCCCGAAGCCAGGGACTTCTCCCGGTCACCCTTCATCGCCTTGGCCGTCACCGCGATCACCGGCAGGTCGGCGTACCGCGACATCGCCCGGATCGCGGCCATGGTGGCGTTCCCGTCCAACTCCGGCATCATGATGTCCATCAGCACCAGCGTCACGTCGTCGTACTGCTCCAACGCCCGCACCCCGGTGATCCCGTTGTCCGCGTAGATCACCTGCAACCCGTGCAGCTCCAGCACGCTCGTCAACGCGAACACGTTCCGCAGGTCGTCGTCGACGATCAACACCTTCTCGCCGTGGAACCGCATCGGCGCGGGCGGCAGCTCCGACGGCGCGATGAGCGCCTGCGTGGCGTCGTCGGCGGGCGTCAGCAGCTCCGGCACGACCTCCGGCTCCACCGGGACCGGCGGCACCAGGCCCTGCTCCGCCAGCGGCAGGTACAGCGTGAACGTCGACCCGACGCCCGGCTCGGACCGCACGTCCAACCGACCGTCGAGCAACGTCGCCAGCTCCCGGCTGATCGACAGGCCCAACCCGGTGCCGCCGTACTTCCGCGACGTCGTGCCGTCCGCCTGCTGGAACGCCTCGAAGATCACCGACAACTTGTCCGACGGGATGCCGATGCCGGTGTCCTGCACGTCGAACGCGACCGAGCCCTCGACCACCCGGATCCGCAGCTTGATCTCGCCGTCGTGCGTGAACTTCACCGCGTTCGACAACAGGTTCCGCAGGATCTGCTGCAACCGGTGCTCGTCGGTGTGCAGGGTGGGCGGCACGTCCGGCTCCACCACGACCTCGAACGCCAGCCCCTTCTCCGCGGCCAGCGGCGAGGTCATCGCCTCGACGTACCCGACGACGTCGGACACGTGCACCGGGTCCGTCTGCACCTGCATGTGCCCGGCCTCGACCTTGGTCAGGTCCAGGATGTCGTCGATCAGCTGCAGCAGGTCCGTGCCCGACGAGTGGATGGTCTTGGCGAACTCCACCTGCTTCGGGTTCAGGTTCCCGTCCAGGTTGTCCGCCAGCAGCTTCGCCAGGATCAGCAGGCTGTTCAACGGCGTGCGCAGCTCGTGCGACATGTTCGCCATGAACTCCGACTTGTACTTCGACGCCGACGACAGCTGCCGCGCCCGCGCCTCCAGCTCGACCGAACCGGCCCGCAGCTCCTCGGTCAGCCGCTGCGACTCCACCAGCAGCGTGTCGGTCCGCGCGTTCGCGAGCATCGTGTTCAGGTTGACGCCGATGTTCTCCTTGAGCTGGTCCAACAGGTCCAGGTGCACCTCGGTGAACTCGCCGAACGACCCCAGCTCGATCACGCCGAGCGTCTCGCCCTGGAACACGATCGGCAGTATCACCAGGTTCGCGGGCGGCGCCGAGCCGAGCCCGGAGCCGATCTCGATGTACCCCGGCGGCACGTCGGTGACCAGCACCGTCTTCTTCTCCACCGCGACCTGCCCGACCAGCGACTCGCCGCGCGTGAACCGCGTGGGCCGGCCGCCGCGCGGCGTGTACCCGTAGGACGCGGTCAGGTCCAGGGCGTTCGACTCGGGGTCCGCCAGGAAGAACGCGCCGTGCTGCGCCGACACCAGCGGCGTCAGCTCGCTGATCACCAGCGACGCCATGGCGTTGAGGTCGCGGTGCCCCTGCATCTGGCCGGACAGCCTGGCCAGGTTCGTCTTCAGCCAGTCCTGCTCCTGGTTGGCCCGGGTCGACACCCTCAGGTTGCCGATCATCCGGTTGATGTTGTCCTTCAGCTCGGCGACCTCGCCGGACGCCTCCACGGTGATCTGCCGGGTCAGGTCGCCCGCCGTCACCGCCGTCGCCACCACCGCGATCGCGCGGACCTGCCGGGTCAGGTTCCCGGCCAGCTCGTTGACGTTCTCGGTCAGCCGCTTCCAGGTGCCCGAGACGCCTTCCACCTCGGCCTGGCCGCCGAGCTTGCCCTCGGTGCCGACCTCCCTCGCCACGCGCGTGACCTCCTGGGCGAAGGAGGACAGCTGGTCGACCATCGTGTTGATGGTGGTCTTCAGCTCCAGGATCTCGCCGCGCGCGTCGACGTCGATCTTCTTCGACAGGTCGCCCAACGCCACCGCCGTCGTCACCTGGGCGATGTTGCGCACCTGCGACGTGAGGTTGTTCGCCATGAAGTTGACGTTCTCGGTGAGGTCCTTCCACGTGCCCGCCACGTTCGGCACGCGGGCCTGGCCACCGAGGATCCCCTCGGTGCCGACCTCGCGCGACACGCGGGTGACCTCGTCGGCGAACGCGCGCAGCGTGTCCACCATGCCGTTGATGGTGTCCGCCAGCGCCGCGACCTCGCCCTTGGCCTCGACCGCGATCTTCTTGGACAGGTCGCCGCCCGCGACCGCCGTCGCCACCGCCGCGATCGACCTGACCTGCGTGGACAGGTTGTCGGCCATGACGTTGACGTTGTCGGTGAGGTCCTTCCACGTGCCGGCGACCCCCGGCACCCTGGCCTGACCACCCAACCGCCCGTCCGTGCCGACCTCCCTCGCCACCCGCGTCACTTCATCCGCGAACGAGGACAGCTGGTCGACCATCGTGTTGATGGTCGACTTCAGCTCCAGGATCTCGCCCCGCGCGTCGACCGTGATCTTCTGGGACAGGTCGCCACCGGCGACCGCCGTCGTCACCTGGGCGATCGACCGGACCTGGGCCGTGAGGTTGTTCGCCATGAAGTTGACCGAGTCGGTGAGGTCGCGCCAGGTCCCGGCGACCCCGGGCACCTGCGCCTGACCGCCCAACCGCCCGTCCGTGCCCACCTCGCGGGCCACGCGCGTGACTTCGTCGGCGAAGGAGGACAGCTGGTCGACCATCGTGTTGATGGTGTCCTTCAGCTCCAGGATCTCGCCGCGCGCGTTGACCGTGATCTTCTGCGAGAGGTCGCCGCGCGCGACCGCCGTCGCGACCTGCGCGATGTTGCGGACCTGGGAGGTCAGGTTGCCGGCCATGAAGTTCACGGAGTCGGTGAGGTCGCGCCAGGTGCCCGCCACGCCCGGCACCTGGGCTTGACCGCCCAGCCGCCCGTCGCTGCCGACCTCGCGCGCCACCCGGGTGACCTCGGCCGCGAACGACGACAGCTGGTCGACCATCGTGTTGATGGTGGTCTTGAGCTGCAGGATCTCGCCGCGCGCGTCGACGTCGATCTTCTGCGACAGGTCGCCCTGCGCGACCGCCGTCGTGACCTGCGCGATGTTGCGGACCTGGGAGGTCAGGTTGCCGGCCATGAAGTTCACGGAGTCGGTGAGGTCGCGCCAGGTCCCGGCCACGCCGGGCACCTGGGCCTGACCTCCCAGCCGTCCGTCCGTGCCGACCTCGCGCGCCACCCGCGTCACTTCATCCGCGAACGAGGACAGCTGGTCGACCATCGTGTTGATGGTCGACTTGAGCTCCAGGATCTCGCCCCGCGCGTCGACCGTGATCTTCTGCGACAGGTCGCCCTGCGCCACCGCCGTCGCCACCTGCGCGATGTTCCGCACCTGCGAGGTCAGGTTGTTCGCCATGAAGTTCACGTTGTCGGTCAGGTCGCGCCAGGTCCCGGCCACCCCGGGCACCTGGGCTTGACCGCCCAACCGCCCGTCCGTGCCGACCTCGCGCGCCACACGCGTGACCTCATCCGCGAACGACGACAGCTGATCCACCATCGTGTTGACGGTGTCCTTCAACTCCAGCATCTCGCCCGCCACCGTCACGGTGATCTTCTGCGACAGGTCGCCCTGCGCCACCGCCGTCGCCACCTGCGCGATGTCGCGGACCTGCTTGGTCAGGTTGTCGGACATGAAGTTGACCGAGTCGGTCAGGTCCTTCCACGTGCCCGCCACCCCCGGCACGACCGCCGTGCCGCCGAGCCGCCCGTCGGTGCCGATCTCGCGCGCCACCCGCGTGACCTCGCCCGCGAACGTGCGCAGCGTGGCCGTCATCGAGTTGAAGCTCTCCACCAGCACCGCGACCTCGCCGCGCGCGTCCACCACGATCTCCTGCGACAGGTCGCCCTCGGCGACCGCGGCGAGCACGCGGCTCAGCTCGGCGGTCGGCCTGGTCAGGTCGCCGATCAGGCCGTTCACCGAGTCCGCCGCCGTGGCCCAGCCACCGGTCGAGGTGCTCGGGGCCAGCCGCTCGCCGAGCCTGCCCTCCTGACCGACCGACTGCCGCACCCGGACCAGCTCGCCCACCAGCCACTGGTTGCGCTCCGCGATCTCGTTGAAGACCTCGGCCAGCTCGGCTGTCACCCCGTCGCGGTCTCCGCCCCTTTTGGGCACCACGAGACGACGGCGGAAATTGCCGTCCTTCATCTCACGCATCGCGGTCAGCAGTCGGGACAGGGTCACGTCCGTGTCGTCCTGGGCGGTCGTCACACGAGCCTCCGATGTCAGCGGAACTGCGCCAAGCCTGCCACTGTTGGAGGCAACTTGTCCGATAGGTTGGGTCGACCCGACACACAGGAGCCGTGATGGCCCAGGGCTACCGGCAAGGCGCCGACACGGGCCTCGACCTCGACGCGTGGCGTCGCGTGGTCGACGGCTTCCACGAGGCCGTCGTCGTGCTGGACCCGGAAGGTGTCGTCCGGTTGGCCAACCCTCTCGCACCCGCGCTGTTCCCGCAGGTCCGGACGGGCTCGATGCTGCCGGACGGCGGCACCGGTCGCGGCCGGCGGCAGGACCTCGGCGACGGCTGGGTGGCCTTGTACCGGGGCGTGGACGACTTCCTCGACGACGCCGCCCGCCGGATGACCTCGCTCACGGAGCGTGCGGCGACGCTGCGCGCCGTGGTCGAGCTCGCGCCCGCCGAGCACGCCGTCGTGGTGCTGCCCGGCGTCCGCGGCCGTCTCGAATGGTGGCGGCGCACGCCCGCCGGCGACGTGGCCGTGGCCCGCACCACCCGCCAGGTCGCCGGCACCGCGCCCGGCCTCACCGCCGTGCTGGAACGGCGGGTCGACCACGCCGAGCTGGCCGAGCTGGGCGAGGGCCCGTGGGGCGCGTCCGGTGTCGGCGTGGCCGTGCCGCTGACCGAGGGCGGCGCGCTGGTCTGCTTCGGCGGCACGTGGCACGTCGACCTGCTCAAGCGGTACGCGGCGCGGGCCGCCGCGGCGGTCGAGGCGAGCACCCGGTTCAGCGAGCAGCAGCAGACCGTGGAGGCGCTGAAGGCCGACCTGCTGCCCCTGCCCCTGCCGGAGGTCCCGGGCGTCCACCTGGCCGGCGTCTACGAGCCGGCGCACCGGCGGGTCCTGGTCGGCGGCGACTTCTACGACGTCCACCCCCGTGAGGACGGCAGCGCGGCGTTCGTGCTCGGCGACGTGGCGGGCAACGGGTTGGAGGCCGCCGTGCACAGCAGCCGGGTGCGGCGCAGCCTGCACACCCTGCTCGTGGTCGAGCAGCGGCCCGCGCAGCTGCTGTACCTGCTCAACGCGGCTCTGCGGGCCGCGGGCAGTCGCCTGTTCACCACGCTCGTCGTCGGCACGATGATGCCGGTCCAGACCGGCGGCCTGCGGCTGACCCTGGCCGCCGGCGGCCACCCCGCGCCGCTCGTGCTGCGGGCCGACGGTCGGGTGGACGAGGTCGCCGTGCACGGCGGGATCGTCGGCGTGCTGCCGGAGGTGCGGTTCAACCAGACGACCGTCGCCCTCGGGTCGGGGGAGACGTTGCTGCTCTACAGCGACGGGTTGACCGAGGCGCGCAAGCACGACGACCGGCAGGAGCTGTTCGGCGACGTGCGGCTGAAGGCGGCGCTGGCGGACTGCGCCGGCCTGTCGGCCGAGGCGGTGTCGGACCACCTGCGGCGCGTCGTGTTCGACTGGCTGGGGCAGGCGGAGCACGACGACCTGACCCTGCTCGTGCTGCAAGCGGCGTCCTGAGGCAGCGGCTAGCGGGCGCCGAGCGTGCCGGTCACCGGTTCGGTGCTGATGGCGTAGCAGACCGCGGTCGTGGCGCCGGAGGGCCAGTACTCCTGGGCCGGCATGACCGACCTCGCCGTGACGCCCGGCCGTGACCCGCCCAGGTACGCCTCGACCGCGCGGATGCAGCGGTCCATCGACAGCTCCATCATCGTCCCGTAGCTCGGCGCGGGATCGGTGTGGGACCCCAGCCGGACGACCCCGGGCACGGCTTCGCTGCGGTGCGGCTGGTCGCAGGGCACGACCCGCGTCGGCTCGTCCAGCGGCTCGCCGGCGTAGCACCGCCGCAGCGCGCCGAGACCCGCGGCGAGCGCGCCCTTGACGCTCCCGGTCCGCGTCGCCGCCTTGTTGTCCGGCCCGCGTTCCAGCATCGCGCAGGCGAACCACCGCTCACCGGCGGCCCACTGCTCCGGCGTCGGCCACAGGACCCGGTGTTCCAGCCGCGTGGCCTCGGCGTCCGGACCGCCCAGGTACGCGGCCATCGCGTCGCGGCACGTGGGCGAGATCGTCGTGCCGACCGGTGGGTAGCCGGCCGGGAACCCGGTCGGCAGGTGGTCGGACAGCGCCACCTCCGCCTGGTGCTCCCGCTCGCAGCCGACGGGCTGGAAGGCGTTGTCCACGATGGCCAGGCAGTCGCCGGGTCCGTGGGAACCCACCCGCTTCGGCGGTGGCTCGGCGGAGGTCGTGGTCACCACCGGCGCCGCCGCTCGCGGCGTGCCGGGCACCGAGGTGCCGCCGCAGGCACTCGTCAGCACGAGCGCGAGCACCCCGGCAACGCCGCGCCACCACAGGGAATCAACCACCGGGCCACCGTAAAGTTCGATCACCCGCGCCGGTGCCGCGATGGCAGCAACCTGCCCGCGGGACGGCGCACCCGACGTCCCCGGTCCCTAGGATCGGGTGCTGTGGAGCCACCTCTCGCCGAGGTCGCGCGAGCGCACCGCCGGCTGCTCGACGCGATCGCCGACCTGACCGACGCGCAGGTCGCGGCGCCGTCGCGGCTGCCGGGCTGGACGCGGGGGCACGTGCTGGCCCACCTCGCCGACGCGGCCCGCGCCCGCAGCCGGGTGGTCGAGCACTGGTCGCGCGGCGAGCGGGTGGCGATGTGGGAGCCCGGCGAACGGGACGCGATCATCGAGGCCACCGCGCACCGCGGCGCGGCTGAGCACCGGGCCGCGACCGCGGAGCAGTCCGAACGCCTGGAACGGGCGTGGGCGGGCGTCGCCGACTGGTCGGAGCCGGTCGACCCCGACGAGGCCGACCAGGTCCCGCCGGTGTTCACGCGCTGGCGCGAGGTGTGGATCC
The DNA here is from genome assembly GCF_040656635.1 of Actinosynnema sp. NPDC049800. Classification (NCBI taxonomy): domain Bacteria; kingdom Bacillati; phylum Actinomycetota; class Actinomycetes; order Pseudonocardiales; family Pseudonocardiaceae; genus Actinosynnema; species Actinosynnema sp. NPDC049800. The sequence goes on from NZ_JBFAMT010000030.1 coordinate 7,475, forward strand.
ACCTGCTGGACCTCGACCTCGGCGTCCGGCCCGCCGAGTGGAGCGCGGACTTCGCCGTGCACACCATCGGCGTGCTGCGAGCGCGGTTGCCCGCCGGCGTGTCCCTGCGGGCGACCGACGTGCCGAGGACGTGGGGCACGGGCACGGAGGTCGTCGGCGGGGTGCGCGACCTCGCCGCCTGGCTCGCCGGCCGCGAGCCCGACGAGCCGCCCACCTCCGCCGCGCCGCTGCCGGAGCTCGGCCCGTGGCCGTCGTACCCGGCGCGCCGTCAGGACCTGCCGGACTGATCCAGCGACAGCGGCACCCAGTGCAGGGCCTCGCGCCACCCCTCTCGGCCGAACGCCCAGTCCGCGAGCACCGCCGCGACGGGGCCGACCCCGATCACGTCGGGCTGCCGGGGCACCTGCGCCCGGAACTGGCGGTCCGGGCCGCCCGCGTGGTGCTCCACGAGGTGGCTGAGGTCGTCGTTCAGGTGCACCCGCAGGTAGTGCTGCCCGGCCGGCTCCAGGTCGAGCCGGTGCACGGTCAGGTGTCGCTGGGTCAGGTCCAGGTCGGCGAGGAGGTCGTGCAGGGCGGCCTCGGACGGCTCGTCCCAGGACTTCCCCGACCACTCGGTCACGCGTACCACCGGCGTCGTCACAGTGCGCAAGATACCCACAGCCCCGAGGCCGCCCGCAAGGCCAGTCCCAGGCCGACGGTCAGCACGAGGGCCGCGGTGATCACGGGCAGGGCGGTGAAGCGGTCGCGCAGGCGTTCGACGGCGGCCAGGCGGTCCCGCAGGCGGACCAGGACGAGGCCGACGGCGGTCAGCGTGACGGCCAGGCCGAGGCCGTAGCCGAGGACGAGCAGCACGCCGAACCAGGTCCGGCCCAGCGCCACCGCGCCGAGCAGCACGACCAGCGCGGACGGGCTCGGCACCAGACCACCCGCCACACCCATGCCGACCAGACCGCTCCGCCCGACACGATGCCCGTGCCCGTGCCCGTGCCCGTGCCCATGCCCGTGGCCGTGCCCGTGCCCGTGACCGACGAGCGCCGGCCGGCGTTCCCTCAGCGACGTGCGCAGCAGCCCGACACCGATCACCGCCACCAGCAGGCCGCTCACCACCCCCAACCACCGCAGCACCGCGTCACCCGCCACCGCACTGGTCGCGCTGATCAGCAACCCCACCACCAACACCCCGGCCGTGTGCGTCACCGTCACCGCCGCACCCACCACCAGGGCGTCACGCGGCGTGCCCGCCCGCCCGGCCAGGTACGCCGCGATCACGGTCTTCCCGTGCCCCGGCAACGCCGCGTGCCCCGCGCCCAGGACCAGCGACAACAGCACCGCCAACACCCCGACCCACGGCGTCGGGTCCCGAACGCCGGCGAACGACGTGAACGCCCGCGTGGCCGCGCCCACCCACGACGGCCCACCCACCGCCGTGCCGACCACCGGCGCGGACGACCCCGCCCCGACCCGCAACACCACCGAACGCACGTCCACCGGGTCCGCCAGCAGGTCGTCCGGGTACTCGCGCAACTCACCCGTCACGCTCACCGCCGGCACCGGCGGGTCGAGCAGCGCCACGCCGTCGCCCACCGCCGTCATCTCCCGCCAGCCGACGCGGTCGTCCCGGTACCCGGCCCGCACCGCCACCGTCGCCCCCGACGCGCCGGCCTCCACCACGCAGGTCAGCCGGGTGGTCGGCAGCCCCGCGTCACCGGGCGGGAACTCGACCGCGCTCGACCGCACCTCGACCGGCACGGCCCGGCCGTCCACCTCCACCGCCGTGGCCCGCGACAGGGCGGCGCACTCGCGTGCCGCGTAGCCGACCACCTCCGCCGGCCGCTCCTGCACCGTGGGGATCTCGGCGGTGTCCACCACCGCGCGCACGGTCACGCGATCCGGGTGCACGGTGATCCCGTGGTAGTGGTTGACCGTGAAGTTGCCCAACGGGTGCGCGCCCGCCTGCGCCGGGAACAGCAGCAACCCCAGCAACACCACGCCGAGCACCTTCACCGCAGACCGTCCAGCGCCGCCCGCGCCCGCGGCGCGTCCACGAACGAGAAGTGCGGGTTGATCCGCAACGCCTCGTCCAACACCCCCGCCGCCTCGTCACCACGTCCCAGCGCGGCCAGGATCATGCCCCGGTGGTACAGGAACCCGGCGTTGTGCCACCCGGTCGAGACCGCGCGGTCGGCGAACGCCAACGCCTCCTCGTGCCGACCGTTCAGGTGCAGCGCCCACGCCAGCGCGTCGGCCACCAGCACGTGCTGCCGCCGTCCCCACTCGGCCTCCGCCAGCCGCAACGCCGACACCGCGTCACCCCGGTCCGCCGCCACCGCGGACGCCGCCAGGTCGTCCGGCGCCAGGGCGAACTGCCGTTCCAGCACGGCGAACTGCGGCGCGGGGTCACGTCCCGCCGCACGCAGCATGGTGGCGTGCTCGTGCACGAGCTGCGGCAACGGCGCGCGCTGCACCAGTTCCGAGTACAGCCGCAGCGCCTCGTCCACCGAACCGCGCGCGAACAGGACCTTCGCCTTGCCCTGCGACGACATCACGTCGCGCGGGTCCACCACCAGCCCTTGCGAGTACTGCGACAGCGCCTCGTCCAGGTCACCGTTGTCGAACGCCAGCTCACCCAGGTGGTAGCGGCAGAACACCACGTCCGGCGCGGCGCCCGCCGCGGCCAACGCCCGCTCCAGCGCCTCGCGCGCGCCCGGCACGTCCCCGCGTTGCTCCAGGTCGTAGGCGGCCCGCGTGAACGACGGGACGCCGGGCTCCAGGTCCAGCATCCGCTGCACCGCGGCGGTGGCCTCGGCCGGCATCCCGAGCTGCGTCAACGCGTCGGCCAGCACCCCGTACACCTCCGCGGTGTCCGGCAGCACCGCCTGCGCCCGTGACGCGTGGTCGCGGGCCGCCGCGAAGTCGTGCCGCGCGTTCGCCAGCGCGCCCAACCCGATCGACGCGAACCCGTTGCCCTCCGGCTGGTGCCGCAACGACGTGTCCAGCGCGCCCCGCGCCTTCTCGTAGTACGACGGGTCGCCGGTGATCCGCGCCTGCTCGACGTACGCCGAGCCCAACGCGGCCCACGCGCCCGCGTCCGACGGCGTGCGGCGTAGCTTGTCCTGCAACGCCGAGACGGTCCGGTGCGCGGCGACCTCCGCCACCGCGCCGGCCGGCGGCGCCGGAGCGTCCGAAGTGGACAAGGAGGTCACGGTCGTGACGAGCAGGGCGATCCCGCCGACGACGGCGGTGACGGCGACGAGCCGGAGCATGGCGTTCTCCCGGGACGGGGACTACTCGGTCGGGGGGTCCTGCTGGACGCGGTGGCGCAGGACCCAGGCCCCGGCGCCGATCAGCAGGATGGCGAGCAGCCCGCTCAACAGGGGCGCGGTCGGCACGCCGCCGCCCGCGGTCGGCTTGATCGCGACCTCCGTGCCGCCCGCGTTGACCGCGGTGTTGTTCGGCAGGGCCACGTACGGGAACCGCTTCTCGAACGCGTTCTCGTTCGCGTCCACCTTGTCGCCGGCGGCCAGCGCCTCGACCACGCCGTTCACCGCCGCGCCCTCCAGCGCCTGCAACCCGATGTCCAGCACGTCGTCGGACAGCCTGCGCCCGTTGGGGAAGCCCTGGTTGTCCTTGACGAGCACGCCGAGGCGGTTCGGCTCGGCCGCCGGCGGGACCGCCATGTTCAGCCGCAGCTGCTCGGACGGCACGAACTCGCGCTCGTCCACGTCGGCGTTCAGGACCTGCGAGTTCAGGTCGGCCTTGATCGGACCGCCGAGCTCGGTGGTGATGCCGGTCAGGAAGATCTCCACCAGGTCGTCGCGGCGGCCCTTCGGCGCGGGGACCCGGTAGATCGCCTCCACCAGCGCGGGCAGTTCCGGGTTCGCCACCCGGTCCACGAGCTCCTCGACCCTGCCGTCCTGGTCCGGTGTCAGCGAGTTGAACCTGTCCTTCAGCCCCGCCGGCACCACCACCTCGTTGACCAGCGGGTTCCCCAGCCGGGACACCTGCACCCAGTCGCCGTGCGCCCGGTAGCGGCCGGGGCTGAGCTCCATCGAGCGGCGCTCGGTGTCGCCCCACACCCCGATCACCGGGTTGCGCTTCGCGTCGCCCTTCAACGCCAGCCACGCCTTCGGCACCTGCAACGCGATGGTGTTGGCGTTGAAACCGCGCAGCGTGTCCTGCCCGACCTCGGACAGGTCGCCGCCGTAGAGCAGGTCGAACACCCGCAGGTCGAGGAAGAACGAGTCGTCCGCCTGCCCCACGTAGGCCTTCGCGCCGCCCTGGATCGGCGTGATGGCCTGGTCGCGCAACGCGCGGTAGTCCGGCATTGACTTCGGCCCGGTGTCGGACGGCGCGACCCTGCCCTTGCTGACCAGCTTCGTGGACGCGCCCCGCCGGTCGACCAGTTCCAGCGCGTAGGTCTGCCGGAACAGCAGGTTCTCGTCGTCCAGCGACGTCACGGCGCCGTTGTTGTAGAGGAACGTCGACTTGCCGCGCCGGTCGTCGTTCTGGAACGTGAAGCGGTAGGTGAGGTCGGCCCGGGCGTCGCCGTCGTTGTCGACGTTCAGGTCGTAGCGCGCGTCGGTCGCGAAGGGGTAGAAGTTCGGGCCGCCGTTCGGCTCCTGGAACGGGGAGAAGTTCGCGATCAGCGTCACGGTGTCCGGGTGGTCGGGGCTGACGAACGCGTAGACGTCGGTGTTGTCGACCGCCGGGTCGCCCGCGATCAGCGGCGCCTCGCGGTGGCTCGACGCGGCCGCACCGGACGCGCCGAGCAGACCGGTGGCCAGGGCCGTGGCGCCGACCGCGGCCAGCGCGACCGCCTTGGCGGCGCGGCGGCCGGTGAGCGGTGTGGACATGCTCGATCCCTTCATCGGATGCGCGAGCTGACATGAGGCAGTTCGGCCCGCGGGCACGTCCGGTTCAGAAGGTAGGGGGTCGGGGCTTCCGGTGAGTGGAAGATCCCGTTGACCCGCCGCCGGCGCGCTCCCTAGCGTTCGCCCACGTCAGCCGCACGACAACCGCCGGTTCCGGCCGCGCGCCCCGGAGGTCGGATTGGCCACCATCGCACCCCTCGCGGAGGCCGTCGCGCAGGTCGTGCGCGACGGCGACACCGTGGCTTTCGAGGGGTTCACGCACTTGATCCCGTTCGCCGCCGGGCACGAGGTGATCCGGCAGGGCAGGCGCGACCTGACCCTGGTCCGGATGACGCCCGACGTGCTCTACGACCAGCTCATCGGCGCGGGCTGCGCGCGCAAGCTGGTGTTCTCGTGGGGCGGCAACCCCGGCGTCGGCTCGCTGCACCGGTTCCGCGACGCCGTGCAGCACGGCTGGCCGCGCCCGCTGGAGCTGGAGGAGCACAGCCACGCGGGCATGGCCAACCGGTACGTCGCCGCGGCGTCCGGGCTGCCGTTCGCCGTGCTGCGCGGCTACACCGGCACCGACCTGCCCGCCCAGACCGCCAACATCGCCTCGGTGACCTGCCCGTTCACCGGGGAGGTGCTGACCGCGGTCGCCGCGCTCCGGCTGGACGCCGCCGTCGTGCACGCCCAACGCGCCGACCGGCACGGCAACGTGCAGCTCTGGGGCATCACGGGCGTGCAGAAGGAGGCGGTGCTGGCCGCGACCCGCTCGCTCGTCACCGTCGAGGAGGTCGTGGACGAGCTGGAGCCACGGCCGGGCGCGGTGGTGCTGCCGTCCTGGGTGGTGGACTACGTCGCCGAGGCGCCGGGCGGCGCGCACCCGTCCTACGCGCACGACTACTCGGTGCGGGACAACGACTTCTACGTGGCGTGGGACGAGATCAGCCGCGACCGGGACCGGTTCGCGCAGTGGTTGGAGAGCGTCGCGTGAGCGCGCGGTACACGCCCGACGAGATGATGACGGTCGCGGCGGCGCGGGCGCTGCGCGACGGAGCGGTGTGCTTCGTCGGCATCGGCCTGCCCAGCACCGCGGCCAACCTGGCCCGCCGCACGCACGCGCCGGACCTCGTGCTGGTCTACGAGTCCGGCACGATCGGCGCGAAGCCGGACCGGCTGCCGCTGTCGATCGGCGACGGCGTGCTGGCCGACACCGCGGTCAGCGTGGTCGGCGTGCCGGAGATCTTCAACTACTGGCTGCAACCGGGCCGGATCGACGTCGGCTTCCTCGGCGCGGCCCAGCTGGACCGGTTCGGCAACATCAACACGACCGTGATCGGCGGCGACTACCGCAACCCCGGCGTGCGGCTGCCCGGCGCGGGCGGCGCCCCGGAGATCGCCGCGTCGTGCCGCGAGGTGGTCGTGGTGGTGCGGCAGACCGAACGCGCGTTCGTGGAGCGGGTCGACTTCGTCACCTCGTTCGGCTTCGGCTCCGGGCCGGGCGGGCGCGAGGAGCTCGGCCTGACCGGCGCCGGGCCGCGACTGGTGATCACCGACCTCGGCGTGCTGCGGCCCGACCCGCGCACCTGCGAGCTGGTGCTGACCTCGTTGCACCCCGGCGTCGACCTGGCGACCGCGCGCGAGCGCACCGGGTGGGACCTCAAGGTCGCCGACGAGCTGGACCGCGGCGAACCACCCACCGACCGCGAGCTCGCCGTGCTCCGCGAGCTGACCCGCTAGACCACCCCTCGGCACGACGAACAGGAGAACCCGGTGCCGACCCACCTGCCGCACACCTACCGGCCGGACACGCCGTCACACCCGCCGGTGGCCTTCCCCGAGTACCGGTCCAACGTGCTGCGGGCGCCGCACCGGCCGTTCGAGCTGCTGCCGCAGCGGCTCGGCGAGATCACCGGGCCGCTGCTCGGCGAGGGCCGCGTCGGTCCGCACGACAACGACCTGACCCTCGGCCACGACGGCGAGCCGCAGGGCCAGCGCATCATCGTCGCCGGCCGCGTGCTCGACGGCGACGGCCGGCCGGTCGCGGGCACCCTGCTGGAGGTGTGGCAGGCCAACGCGGGCGGCCGGTACCGGCACGACGCCGACCGGCACCCCGCGCCGCTGGACCCGAACTTCACCGGCGTCGGCCGCGTCGTCACCGACGCCGAGGGCCGGTACTCGTTCACCACCATCCAGCCGGGCGCGTACCCGTGGCGCAACCACGACAACGCCTGGCGGCCCGCGCACATCCACTTCTCGCTGTTCGGCACCGCGTTCACCCAGCGGCTGATCACCCAGATGTACTTCCCGGGCGACCCGCTGTGCGCCCACGACCCGATCTTCAACTCGGTCCGCGACCCGAAGGCCCGCGAGGCGATGGTGGCCCGGTTCGACCTGGACACCACCGTGCCCGAGTGGGCGCTCGGCTACCGGTGGGACATCGTGCTGCGCGGCAAGAACCCCACGCCGCTGGACGAGGAGGACGACGATGAGTGAGCTCCGGACGACCCCGTCGCAGACCGTCGGCCCGTTCTTCTCGTTCGGCCTGGTGTGGCCCGACGGCCCGTACGTGGTGCCCGAGGGCACGCCGGGCGCGTTCCGGATCGCCGGGACGGTGTACGACGGCGCGGGCGTGCCGGTGCCCGATGCGGTGGTCGAGACCTGGCAGGCCGACCCCGAGGGCCGGTTCGACCACCCCGACGACCCGCGCGGCGCGGTGCGCTGGAAGGATTTCCGCGGCTTCGGCCGCAGCGCCACGGACCCCGAGGGGCGGTACTCGCTGCTGACCGTCAAGCCCGGCCCGCTGCCCGCGACCGGCGGCGGTGCGGCGGCGGACGGCGTGCAGGCACCCCACCTCGACGTGTCGGTGTTCTGCCGGGGCATGCTGGTGCGACTGGTCACCCGGATCTACTTCCCCGACGAGGAGGCCAACGCCGACGACCCGGTGCTCACCTCGATCGACCCGGCCAGGCGGCCCACGCTCATCGCCGAGACGGAGCCACCTGGCTACCGCTTCGACATCCACCTGCAAGGGGAGCATGAAACCGTCTTCTTCGACCTCTGAGCACGGCGGCCGGTCGTCCGGGCCGCGCGAACCGGGCACGCGCTCGCTCTGGGGCACGCTGTTCACCGACCCGGACGTGGACGACGAGACCTGCGACCGGGCGTGGCTGCGCGCCATGCTGGACTTCGAGCGCGCGCTGGCGATCGTGCAGGCCAGGGCGGGCATCGTGTCCGAGGAGGCCGCCCGGATGGTCGTCACGGCCATCGACGTCGGCCACTACGACCCGGTCGCCCTCGGCGAGGGCGCCCTCACGTCGGGCACGCCCGTCGTGCCGCTGGTCCGGGCGATCGGCGCGCACGTCACCCCCGAGGGGCGTGCGGCCGTGCACAACGGCGCCACCAGCCAGGACGTGCTCGACACGGCGTTGTCGCTGGTCGCGTTCCGCGCGCTCGGGCCGATCCTGGAAGGGCTGCGCGGCGTGGCCGCCGAGTGCGAACGGCTCGCGCGACGGCACCGGGACACCCTGATCGCCGGCCGCACGCTGACCCAGCACGCCCTGCCGACCACGTTCGGGCTCAAGTGCGCGGGCTGGCTGGTCGCGGTGGACGAGGCCGAGACCGCCCTGACCCGCGTGCGCACGCAGCGGCTGGCCGTGCAGTTCGGCGGCGCGGCGGGCACGCTGGCCGCGGTCGGCCCGGGCGGCGACCTGACCGCGGAGCTGGCCGCCCAGCTCGGCCTGACCGCGCCGCTGATCCCGTGGCACACCAACCGGACCAGGGTGGCCGAGCTGGCGGGCGCGCTCGGCGAGGCGTCCGGGGTGCTGGCCAAGATCGCGCAGGACGTGGTGCTGCTGGCGCAGACCGAGGTCGCCGAGGTGGCCGAGGCCGACGGCGGCACGTCGTCGGCGATGCCGCACAAGCACAACCCGGTGCGCGCGGTGCTGGTGACCGCGTGCACCCGCCGCGTGCCGGGGCTGGTGGCCACGGTGCTGTCGGCGATGGCGCAGGAGCACGAACGCGCGGCCGGCGCGTGGCACAGCGAGTGGCAGACCGTCACCGAGCTGCTGCGGCTGGTCGGCGGCGCGGTGCGCGGCACCCGTGAGCTGCTGTCGCGGTTGCGGGTCGACCCGGAGCGGATGCGCCGCAACCTGGACCTGACCGGCGGGCTGCTGATGGCCGAGAACGTGGCCGTGCGGCTGGCGAGGCGGATCGGCCGGTCGGAGGCGCAGGAGCTGGTCGCCGAGGTGTGCCGGACCGCGGTGGCGGCCGGGCTTTCGCTGCGCGACGCGCTGCTGGCCGACCTGCGGATCGGCTTGTCGGAGAAGGAGATAGACGACGCGCTCGACCCGGCCGGGTACACCGGCGCCGCGGGCGAGTTCACCGACCGCGCCCTCGCGGCGCACCGGGGGAGGAGCCGGCCGTGAAGCCGCACTACGAGTTGAGCGGGCCGCCGGACGCGCCGGTCCTCGTCCTGGGCAACTCGCTGGGCACCACGACCGCGTTGTGGGACCGGCAGCTGCCCGTGCTGCACCGGCGGTTCCGGGTGCTGCGCTACGACCACCGGGGCCACGGTGGTTCCCCGGCGGGGCCCGGCCCGTACCGGATCGACGACCTCGCCGACGACGTGCTGGAGCTGCTGGACGCGCTGGGGCTGGCCAAGGTGTCGTACTGCGGCGTGTCGATGGGCGGCATGGTCGGCATGTGGCTGGCCGGGCACGCGCCGGAGCGGATCGAGCGGCTGGTGCTGTGCTGCACGGCGGCCGGGTTCCCGTGCGCGCGACCGTGGTTGGACCGCGCGGCGGCCGTGCGGTCGTCGGGCACCGGTTCGATCGCGGCCGCGGCCGCCGGTCGCTGGTTCACCCCGGCGTTCCGCTCCCGCTCGCCCGAGGTGGTGGCCGCGTTCGAGGCCGGTCTGTCCGAAGTGGACGACGAGGGGTATGCGGCGTGCTGCGAGGCGTTGGCGGCGATGGACTTGCGGTCCGTGCTGCCGGTGATCGAGGCGCCGACGGTGGTCGTCGCGGGTGCGGACGACGAGGCCACGCCACCGGACTGGGGTCGTTTCATCGCCGACTCGGTGCCGGGCGCGTCGTTCCACGTCGTGCCCGGGGCGCACCTGGCGAACGTGGAGGCGGCCGACGAGGTGTCGGCGATCCTGGAGGCGCACCTGTGAGCTTCGACGAGGGCATGCGCGTGCGGCGGGAGGTGCTCGGCGACGAGCACGTCGACCGGGCGGTCGCGAACACCGACGCGTTCACCGCGGATTTCCAGGACTTCATCACCCGCTACGCGTGGGGCGAGGTGTGGACCCGGCCCGGCCTGGACCGGCGGGCGCGGTCCTGCGTCACGCTGGCGGTGCTGGCCGCGCTGGGGCACGAGCACGAGCTGGCGATGCACGTGCGCGCGGCGTTGCGCAACGGCGTGACGGCGGAGGAGATCAAGGAAGTGCTGCTGCAGGTGGGCGTCTACGCGGGCGTCCCGGCCGCGAACCGCGCGTTCGCCGTGGCCCAACCGATCCTGGCGTCGGACTGACCCGCGGCCGACGGCGCCGGCACGGGGCCGGCGCCGTCGGCGAGTCGATCACTGACCGCGGACCTCGGACTTCACCTGCTGCCCGGACTGGCGGGCGTGCTGGCCGACCTCCTGGGCCGAGCCCTTGGCCTGCTCGACGGTCGTCTGCGTGGCCTCCTGGGCGACCTGCTTGACCTGGTCGGCGGCCTCGCCGACCATCGTGCCGGCGTCGTCCTTCAGCTTCTGCGCGGACTCCGTCAGCGCCTCCTTCACCGGCTCGACGGCGCCACTGGCGCGTTCGCTGAGCTGTCGGACGGCGTCCTGCTCGGCCCGCGTCGCCGGGATCAGCGTCGCGACCAGCGCACCCGCGCCGAACGCGATCAGCCCCGCCGCCAGCGGGTTGCCGCGGGCCTGTTGCCGTGCCTGGTGGGGCGCCTGCTGCACGGCGTGCGCGGCCTCTTGTGCCTTCTCGCCGACGGTGGACGCGGCCTGCTGGGCCTTGTCCCCGACGGTCGAGGCGGCATCCTGCGCGCGCTCGCCGACGGTGGTGGCCATGCCCGCCGTCCGGTCCTGCACCGTGGCGGCGGTCTCCGGAACCGTGCCCATGACTCGCTCCTTCAACGTGCTCATGCGGTGTCGGACCCGGTCTGCCCGGCGGTGCGCGATGTTGCGCGGCCTGGCGTGGTCGACGATCCGGTTGGCGTCCGCCACCAGCTCGGCGCGGGTGCGGTCGATGTCGTGCCTTATTTGGTCGGGTGACGGGCCCATTCCGCGTCCTCCTTCAAGGTCTCGATGGTGCGCTCCGGCTTGGGGTTGACCTTCCGCAGCCGAGCGCGGCCGGTGGAGAACAGGGCGAACCCGGCGACGGCCCACAGCACGGCGACGACGAGCGTCGCCCAGCCCAGGCCCATGAACGTCGCCAGGCCGAACGCCAGCGCGAGGCTGAGCAGCACCGCGGTCATGTAGCCCGCGAAACCGGCCGCCCCGAGCATCCCGGCGGCCTTGCCCGCCTTGGTCGCCTCCTGCCGGATCTCGGCCTTGGCGAGCTCGAGCTCCTGGCGCATCAGCCGGGACAGGTCTTCGGCCAGGTCGCCGACGAGCCGGCCCAGCGAGGGCTCCTCCTCGACCGGCGGCACGGCTCCGGGAGGCGGTGTCGCTCCGGTCGCCGGTACCGCGCCGCTCGGCACGCGGCTCTCCGGCACCTGCCCCCGCGGTACCCGCCCACCGGCCAAGCGGGTCGTCTCAGCGCTGGACATACGGCGATCCCTCCGGCTGGTAAGGGGCGCGCGGCGTCGGCGCGCCGTACTCGGACGGCACCGGCGACGGTGACGACGGCGTCGCGCTCGGCGGCGGCACGGCGGTCGGCGTGGTCACCGGCGTCGTCGGCACCTGGTCGGTGTAGCCGCGCTGCACCTGCTGCGGCTGGTCGGAGGCGCTCATGCTCTTCGCGGCGCGGGCGACCAGGAAACCGGCCACCGCCGCGCCGATCAGGAACGTCCCCGGCTTGCGCCGCGCGAAGTCCTGGGCGGAGTCGAGCAGCCCGCGCGCACCCCGTTCGTCGAGGTACCGCGCAGCCTGCCGACCGGCGTCGGAGACCTGGCGCAACGCGCCCGCGGTCAGCGAGTCGGGGCCCGAGCCGTCGGCCATCGTGCCCAGCTCGTCGGCGATCCGGTCGATCTGCCGCGACACCCGCCGCGCCTGCTCCTCGGCCTCGGTCGCGACCCGCTCCCGCATGTCGTGCACCACGTGCTTGGCCTGGCCCGTCGCCTCGTGGGCCACCTGCCCGACCTGCTCGCGCGCGGTCGAACGCACGTCACCGGCCGCCTGCCTGGCGTGCTGCGCCACGGCCGCGCCCTCCTGTCCGGCGGTCTCGCGGACCGCACCCACCTGGTTCTCGTCCACGACTGACTCCTCAAGGTCGGCGTGCTCTCCCTACCCAGCTACCCCCGTGGCCGACGCCTAATCACCCTCGCGACGACGGCGATCCCGACGCGCGCCGCCGTTCGCGCGCTGCCGCGGAATAGCCGACAAATGTGTGACGACCCTGCGGCCGGTGTTTCGGCCGCAGGGTCGTCGTGGGTAGTCGGTTGATTATCCGGTCAGTCGGTCAGAACGAGAAGACGGTGCCCGTCTCCTGCTCCATCACGCACTCGTTCGGGAATTCCTCCACGTACTGCACGGGAGTGCCGCGCCAGGAGCCGAACGCGACCACGGTCACCGGCCGGTAGTCGAACGTGCACACCTGCGGCTCGGTGCCCGCCAACTGCGTGAAGTCACCGTCGGCGGCCGCGATCTCACCGCAGGCGGCCTGCGCCGCGCGGTGGTCGCCCGCCGCCGGGTCGCAGGTCAGTCGGGTGCTCTCGACACCGGTCTCCTCCTGGTAGACCGCCAGCACGAGGTCCGTCTCCGGCGGCGCGGCGGCCGCCGTCCCGGTGGCGATCAGCGGAGCGGCCAGCAGGCCGGACGCGAACAGGGAAGCCATGAGGGTTCGTGTTCGTCGCATGGCCCCGGGGTGACCCGATCGGGTGGCACGTATTCGGACGGATTCCCATCTCACCGGGATGTCGTAATCTGTGAATTAACGTTTCCAATTCGTCCGGAATAGCTCACCAAGTGGGTCGCGCGCTGATCCCGCCGTCCACCACCAGGTCATTTCCGGTGATCCAGGACGCCATCGGGGAGGCGAGGAAGACGCAGGCGTCACCAACGTCCTCGGGTCGACCGAGCCGGCCGAGCGGCGCGGCCCTCGTCCACCGGTCGACCCCGTCGGGCCAGTCCTCCGCCAGCCCGGGCCGGTCGACGAGGCCGGGTGAGACGGTGTTGACGCGGATGCCGCGCGGCCCGTACTCCAGCGCGGCCGACCGCGCGTGCATGATCAGGGCGGCCTTGGACGCGCTGTAGTGCGCGTGCCCGGCGGCGGGACGCGAGCCCTCGACCGAGGCGATGTGGGTGACCGAACCGCCCGCCGGCAACACCTCGGCGGCGGCCTGCGTGCAGGAGAACGCGCTGGTGAGGTTCACGTCCACCACCGCGCGCCACTGCGCGGCCGTCATGCCCGGCAGGTCCTGCACCGGCTGCACGCCCGCGTTGTTGACCACCGCGTCCAGCCGGCCACCCCACTCCGCCGCTTCACGCACCAGCCGACGGCACTCGTCCTCGTCGGCGAGGTCGGCCCGGATCCCGATCGCCCGGCCGCCGCTCTCGGTGATCCGCGCGACGAGCTCCGACACGTCACTGCGCCGGCTGTGCGCCACCACCGCCGCACCGGCCCGCGCGAACCGCGCCGCGATCCCGTGCCCTATGAGCCCACCGGCCCCGGTGACGAGCGCGACCGTGTTGACGAGAAGTCCTGTCACGGGCACGGAGGGTAGCGCCACAAGGGCGCGCGCCCTTCCCGCCGGCCGAACCCGAGTTCGGGTGCTCACCAAGGGTTCCCGGTCCGGTCACCGGGCCGAGCGGTACCTTCCGGGTTCTTGCCCTGCCCTGCCACCCGCTCGACCTGGGCGAGGACGCGTTGCGGGCCTTGTTCGGCTTCGTCCTGGAAGGCCTGCCCGACGCGGCGGACGTCGACGCGGACCAGGTGCTCCTGCACGGGTTCCGGGTGACCGACCCGAGGTGAAGGCCGGGTCTCAGACCGGTGCGAGGGGGCTGTGGGGTTCGCTGGGGAGCTCGACCCGGATCTCGTCGCCGGGGCGGATCTCGCCGCCCACGAGGACGACCGACATGATGCCCGCCTTGCGGACCACGTTGCCGTGCTCGTCGCGGCCGACGACCTGCTTGAGCAGGCCGTCCTGGAACCCGTCGATCTGCGGGCACGGGTTGCGCAGGCCCGTCACCTCGACCACCGCCTCGGCGCCCAGGTGCAGGCGGGTGCCGGTCGGCAGCGCGAGCAGGTCGACACCGCGCGTCGTCACGTTCTCGCCCAGTTGGCCCGGCTCGACGGAGAAGCCCGAGGTGTGCAGCTCGTCGTGCAGCTCGGCGTGCATCAGGTGGACCTGGCGCAGGTTCGGCTGCGTGGGGTCGCGCTTGACGCGCGACCGGTGCTTCACCGTGACGCCCTGGTGCACGTCGCCCTCGACGCCGAGCCCGGCGAGCAGGGTGATCGAGTCCTGGTTGGGCTTGGTGAACGTGTACTCCCCGCTCCGGCTCACGGCCGTGATCGTCCCCATGCGCCCGACCCTACCGAAGTGAGACTTTCGGGCCCGGCGGCGATATGAGTAGTGCACACCTTTCTGGGGACGACGGTGAAGATCATGGATGACGAGTTGAACCACCGGGCACGCGCATTGCTGCGCGCGGTCGCCGCGGGACGCGCCGAGGTGACCCGCAGCAGCGAGCCCGACCTGAAGGTCGACGGCCTGCTGTGCTGCGACCAGGGCGCGGCGCGGGAGCTGGCGCACGCCGGGCTGCTCCGTCCGGCGCAACGCGACGACTCCGGGCCGTGGGTCCCGGCCGAGCTGACGCCCGCGGGCCGCGCGGTGCTCGCCTGACCCGTGCCGGCCGACGCCCGAACGGGGCGCGCCTGTCCGGGTCGTCCTCGGCTTCCCGACTCTTGACGCTGCGTGCACGGAGCGGTTGACTGCGTGTCCGTAACCGGTTTCGGTACCGGTTCCGGGTCGCCGTTGACCGTAGTCGAGGAGTGCACTGTGCGAGTCACGATCGCCGAAGTCGCCCAACGCGCCCAGGTGAGCAAGGCGACCGTGTCCCGCGTCCTCAACGGCAAGCCGGACGTCGACGCGGCGACCGCGGCACGCGTGCGCCAGGTGATCGCGGACGTCGGGTACGTGCCCAGCGCGCGTGCGGTCGGGTTGGCCCGCGGGCGGGCGAGGACGGTGGGGATGCTGGTCCCGTCGTTGACCTGGCCGTGGACCGGTGAGGTGGTGCAGGGCGCGGTGGACGAGCTGGAGGCCGAGGGCTACGGGCTGCTGCTCTACACCGTGAACCGGGGTGCCGAGTCGTTGGCGCAGTTCGCCAGCCACGTGTCCGCGAAGGCGTTCGACGGGCTGCTGGTGATCGAGCCGCCGGACACGTTGAGCTACATCGAGACCCTGCACGACCAGGGGCTGCCCGTCGTGATGATCGACGACCGGGGCAGCCGGCCCGGGTTCCCGTCGGTGTGCACGACGAACCGGGAGGGCGCGCAGGCGGCGGCGCAGCACCTGGTGGCGGCCGGCCGCACGGGGTTCGCCGTGGTGACCGGGCCGGCGAACTTCGGGTGCGTGCGCGAGCGGTTGGACGGGTTCCTGGACGCGCTCGGGGCCGCGGGCGTGCACGTCGACCCGCGGCTGGTGGTGGAGGGCGACTTCGGCACCGACCGCGGCGCGGTGGCGACCGAGAAGCTGATGGCCACCGGGTTGCGCTTCGACGCCGTCTTCGCGCAGAACGACCTGTCCGCGCTCGGGGTGATCCGGGCGCTCAACGCCGCCGGGCGGAAGGTGCCCGACGACGTCGCCGTGGTCGGCTTCGACGACATACCGATCGCCGCGCACGCCGAGCTGACCACGGTGCGCCAGCCGATGCGGGAGATGGGCGAGGCCGCCGCGCGCCTGCTGCTGTCCCGGCTGGAAGGCGCGGCGCCGACGCGGGAACCGGTCGTGCTGCCGACGACCTTCGTCGCCCGCCGCACGGGCTGATCGGCGCTTTTCGTCGCCGACGACACGTTTCGGCTTGACGGCGGTCCGTCCCGGGTACCACCCGGGTGATCGTCAGGGGGACGGAACGACGTTGGGAGTCGACAATGCCTTGGGTTGAACGCCATCGCCGCCGCCTGCCGCACAGCTGGTTCCGCACCACGTCGGTGGAGCGGCACTACCGCAGGTCGCCCGCCACCATCCCGACCGTGATCGCGGTGGTCCTCGCGATCGTCCTGCTGATCGTGCTGTTCTGACGGCGACGCCGCGCTGGAGCGGGTCGCGATGACCCGGTACGACGTGGTGGTGCTGGACCTGGACCTGCCCGAGGTGCACGGTGACGACGTGTGCCGGGCCGTCTTGCGACGGTGGCAGGGCTCGGTGCGGGTGTCGAGTTCGCTGGTGCTGTCGCCGCGTGTGGGTGGCGGGATCGTTGCTACGGAGGGGTTTTCGTCGAAGTCCTGTTGATGTCGGTGTCGCCGGCTTCGCCCTGCCGGCGAGCGCCGTCGCCGAGGAACCCGCATGACCGACGAGAACCGCACCGTGCCGTGGGTCGCGACCGGCGGCACGGCGGTGCTCAAGCGCGGCGAGCGGGTGTCGGCCTCGGAGATCGCGCAGGGCGACCGCGTCACCGCGATCAACACGCCGGGTGGCAAGGCGGGCGGCGCGGCGCGTCATCATCCACGGCGCCGAGGACGACTAGTGAGCTAGCAGCACTTCGCCCCGCTGTTCCCGATCCTCCGAGGGCTCCCGGCTGTTCCAGTTCTGGGAACGGCCGGGAGCCCGTCGAGCTGACGCGGCCGGTCCTGCTGGTCGAACAACCCCGCCGGGCGGCGGCACGCCGACCCGTTCGCGCACAGCGGCTCCACGCACCAGGCGTCCCGGCCAACCGGCGGCGTCAGGACCGCGTGCCCGACCAGGCCGCCCACAGCTCGGCGTACCGACCGCCGGCGGCCAGCAGCTCCTCGTGCGTGCCGCTCTCCACCACCCGGCCCGCCTCCATCACCACCACGCGGTCCGCCGTCACGGCCTGGGTCAGGCGGTGCGCCACCAGCAGACCGGTCCGCCCGTCCAACGCCCGCGCCGCCGCCTCCTCCAGCTCGCGCGCGCCCGCGCTGCCCGCGTCGGCGGTCGCCTCGTCGAGGATCGCCACCGGCGGATCGGCCAGCACGAGCCGTGCCAGCGCCAGCTGCTGCGCCTGCGCCACGGTCAACCGGTGCCCGCCCTCGCCGACCACGGTCGCCAGGCCCGACGGCAGCGCGGAGGCCCAGCCGAGCGCCCCCACCCGCGCCAACGCCGCCCCGATCTCGTCGTCGGTGGCCCCCGGGCGGGCCAGCCGCAGGTCCTCGGCCAGCGGACCGGCGAAGACGTGCACCTCCTGCGTGATCAACGCGACCGACCGCTCGGCGGACGCCAGCTCCACCCCGCCGATGCTGATGCACCCCGTAGTCGGCTCGTGCACCCCCGCGATCAGCTTCGCCAACGTGGTCTTGCCCGCGCCGGAGGCCCCGACCAGCGCCACCCGCTCGCCCGCGGCCAGCTCCAGGTCGACGTCCCGCAGCACCGGGTGACCGTCCACGTAGGAGTACGAGACGCCGGCCAGCTTGATCGTGGTGTCCGCGGGCCGCACCCGGCCCTCCAGCACGGGCATCGGCTCGTCGGTCACGCCCACCAGCCGGGACAGCGACGCGGTGGCGGCCTGCGCGTCGTCGGCCAGCGCCAGGGCGGCGTTGATCGGGTTGAACAGGCTGTGGAAGTACAGCGCCGCGGCGGTCGCCGTGCCCACCGACGCCGTACCGGCGCCGACCAGCCAGAACCCGGTCACCAGCACGCCCGCCAGCCCGATGAACTCGGCCGCGTTGAGCCGACCGTAGAACCGGGTCAGCAGCCGGATGCCGCGCAACGCGAGGTCCACCGCCTGCTGCGACCGCGACCGGACCTGCGCCACGTGCGCCGGGGCCAACCCGAACGTCCGCACGGTCGCCGCACCGCCGATGGAGTCCAGCAACTGCTGTTGCTGCACGCCCACGGCGACGCGCTGCGCCGCGTACAGCTTCACCGCGCGCCCGCCGTACCACCGCACGGTGTGCACGTGGATCGGCATCGCCAGCAGCACGGGGATCAGGAACCGCCAGTCCAGCACCGCGATGCCGACGACGGTCAGCCCGATGGTCAGCGCGGAGCGCGCCATCACCGGCAGCGCGTTGCGCACCGCGTCGGCGATCACCTGCACGTCCCGCGTCACCCGCGAGGTCAGGTCGCCGGAGCCCGCCTTCTCCACCCGCTCCAGCGGCAGGTGCAGCGCCCGTTCCACGAACTTCTCGCGCAGGTCGGCGAGCATCCCCTCGCCCAGCCGCGCCACCAACGACGTGCCGAACGCCGTCGACACGCCCTGGACGACCGCGACCAGCACCAACACCACCACGGGCCAGGCGATGGCGGAGGACCCCGCGCCCACCAGGTCCACGATCCGGCCGAGCACCGGCGCGGTGAGCAGCCCCACCGCCGTGCCCGCCAGCAGCACCAGCAGCGCCGCCCACGCCAACGCGCGGCGCGGCCGGACCAGGTCGCCGACCGCCGCCCACGTCCGGGCGGCGGAAGCGGTCGCCAGCAACTCGCGCATCAGCCCAACACCACCAGTCGGTAGTCCTCGTCCGCCACCAGGTCCGCGTGCGCGCCGGACGAGACGACGGCGCCGTCGGCCAGGAACACCACGCGGTCCGCGGCGGCCAGCAGCGCCGGGCTCGTGGCCACCACGATCGTCGTCGACCCGGCCCGCATCCGCTTGATCCCGGCGGCCAGCGACACCTCCGTCACCGCGTCCACCGCGGTCGTCGGGTCGTGCACCACCAGCACCGGGGGAGCGGCGGCCAGGGCGCGCGCCAGCGCCACCCGCTGCCGCTGCCCGCCCGACAGCGACCGGCCGCGTGCCGAGATCACCGTGTCCAACCCGTCGGGCAACGCCCGCGCCACGTCGTCCACCCGTGCCGCCTCCAACGCCTCGCCCAGCCTCGCCCCGCCGGCCGCCACGTTGTCCCGCACCGACCCCTCGAACAGGTCCGCGTCGTGCGCCGCGACCAGCACCGCCGCCCGCAGCGCCGAACCCTCCACAGTGGACAGCGGCACGCCGTCCACCGCCACCGCGCCGGCCGCGGGGTCCACCTCCCGCGCCAGCACGGCCAGCAACGACACCGCGTCCGCCGGATCACGGGCGACCACACCGAGCAGCTCGCCGGGCGACGCGGTCAACGACACACCGCGCAACGACCCGGACACCACGTCGGTCAGCTCGACCCGCCCGGCCACCGGTGACGGCAGGGGCGACGAACCCGGCGGCACGTCCGGGGGAGCGGCCAGCACCTCGGCGACCCGCGCCGCCGACGCCCGGCCCTGCGCCAGCAGCCCGTTGACCCAGGAGAAGATCGACAGCGGCCACAGCAGGAACTGCGCCAACCCGACCGCGGCCACCAACTGGCCGACGGTGATCGTCCCCGCCGCGGCCAGGTGCCCGCCGACCAGCGCCACGATCGCCAGGAACACGCCGGTCATCGCCAGCATCGAGCCGTCCAGCCAGGCCCGCGACTTGGCCGCGCGGATCGCGGCCTCCATGGACGACCGGCTGGTCACCCGGTACCGCCGCGCCGCCGTGGCCTCCGCGCCGATGCCCTTCAACGCCCGCAGCCCGGCGACCAGGTCGGCCGCGACCCCGGACGCCAGCGCGGCCCGGTCCTGCTCGGCGTCGCTGCGCCGTTCGAGTGGTTTGCCGAGCACGTGCGCCAGGCCGAGCAGGACCGGCGCCGCCACCAGCACCAGCAGCCCGAGCACCCACGACACCCGCAGCAACGCCACCGCGCCCACCAGCACGCCGATCACCGCCGAGAACGCGATGGGCAGCGCCAGGTTCACCTGCCCGACGCGCTGCGCGTCGCTGGTCGCGATGTTCGCCAGCTCCCCGGACAGCCTGCCGTGCGCCGCGCCGCCGTCCGCCGAGAGCACCCGCGCGGCCAACGTCGACCGCACCTCGTGCGCGGCCTGGTGCGACGCCTTCTCCCCGCTGCGCAAGGAGAAGCGGAAGCTCAACGACAGCGCCACGAACACCGCGGCCAGCACGCCGATCCAGAGCACCAGCCGCCCGCTCGCGCCGGTGCGCACCGCTTCGTCGATCACCACGCCGATCAGGAGGGGCACCGCGGCCTCGCCGGCCTGGTGCGCCGCGCCGAGCGCCGACGCGACGGTCACCGACTTCCACTGCCCGGTCACCGCACCTTTGAGGACATCGGTCCTGAGGTCGGTTTTCACCCCTGTGCCCGCCTTCCGCTGAGTGCTAGGTGAGGCTACCCTAATCAGAAGAGAGGCCTGGATCACTCCCGCGGAGGATCAACTTAGGTTAGGGTAACCAAAGTTTGATCACGCCCTGTTCTCGCACCGATGGGACAGCCATGCCACAGCCACCGGTCTTCGACGTCCTCGGCGTCGGCTTCGGGCCCTCCAACCTGGCCCTCGCGATCGCCGTCACCGAGTACAACGCCACCGCGCGTGCCGAAGACGTGGTGACCGCCCACTTCCTGGAACGCCAGCCGCGGTTCGGCTGGCACCGCGGGATGCTGATCGACGACGCGACCATGCAGGTCTCGTTCCTCAAGGACCTGGTGACGCTGCGGAACCCCCACAGCACCTTCACCTTCCTGAGCTACCTGCACAGCAAGGGCAGGCTGGTCGACTTCATCAACCACAAGAACCTGTTCCCGCTTCGGGTCGAGTTCCACGACTACTTCGAGTGGGCCGCCGGCCGCGTCGACGACCTGGTGTCCTACGACCACGACGTGGTGGAGGTGCGGCCGGTGACCGAGGACGGCGTGATCACGCACTTCGACGTCGTCTCGCGCACGTCGACGGGCGAGGTGGAGGTGCGCCGCGCCCGCAACCTGGTGCTGGCCACCGGCCTGCGCCCGGCCCTGCCCGAGGGCGTCCGGCCGTCCGAGCGGGTCTGGCACAACCGGGACTTCCTGCACCGCGTCGAGTCGCTGGCCGATCCGCGCCGCCTCGTCGTGGTCGGCGCCGGGCAGAGCGGCGCCGAGGTCACCGCGTTCCTGCACGAGCGGTTCCCGGCCGCCGAGGTGTGCGCGGTGTTCGCCCGCTACGGCTACAGCCCGGCCGACGACAGCTCGTTCGCGAACCGGATCTTCGACCCCGCCGCCGTCGACGACTACTTCGCCGCGCCCGAGCAGGTCAAGCGCAAGCTGATGGACTACCACGGCAACACCAACTACGCGGTGGTCGACAACGAGCTGATCGCCGAGCTGTACCGGCGGGTGTACCGGGAGAAGGTGCTGGGCGAGCAGCGGCTGCGGCTGCTCAACCTCTCCCGCGTGGCCGAGCTGGACGACCGCGGGGACGGCGTGGTGGTGACCGTCGAGTCGCTGAGCACCGGCGCGCGCGAGGTGCTCGACGCGGACGCGATCGTCTACGCCACCGGCTACCGCGAGGCCGACCCGACCGGGCTGCTCGGCGAGCTGGCCGGCCGCTGCGCCCGCGACGCGCACGGCAGGCTCGGCGTCGGCCGCGACTACCGCCTGGACACCGACGACGACCTGCTGGCCGGCCTCTACCTCCAGGGCGGCACCGAGCACACCCACGGCATCTCGTCGTCGTTGCTGTCCAACACCTCCGTGCGGGTGGGGGAGATCCTCCAGTCCGTGCTCGGCCGCCGCACGCCGGCAGTGCCCTCGCCGCCCGAATACGCGATCAGCGTCTCACGGGTGAGCTGAAACGCCCCGCAGTTTGTTAGGTTATGCAAACCTAACCTGGTACAGCGGCGCGCCGCCGCGCCTCCGAAAGGGAAACCCTGTGATGTCCACGAAGTTCAAGCTGGTCGCGGCCGTCTCGGCCGCAGCGCTGGCGCTGGCCGCCTGCGGGGGCGGCGGCGACGCCGGCTCCGGCGGGACGAGCCAGACCAACGCGGCCTCCACCGGCGCGTTCCCGGTCTCGGTCGAGCACAAGTACGGCACCACCGAGATCAAGGCCGAGCCGAAGAAGGTCGTCACGCTCGGCCTGTCCGACCAGGAGCCCGTGCTGGCCCTCGGGGTCAAGCCGGTCGGGGTCGTGGACTGGTTCAAGGAGCGGCCCTACGGCAACTGGCCGTGGACCAAGGAACTCTGGGGCTCCACCCAGCCGGAGGTCGTCGGCGAGCGCGACGAGTACAACCTGGAGAAGGTCGCCGCGCTCAAGCCCGACCTGATCCTCGCGGTCTACTCCGGCATGAAGCAGGAGCAGTACGACACGCTGTCCAAGATCGCGCCCGTGGTCGCGCAGCCCAAGGCGTTCCCGGACTACGCCGCGCCGTGGCAGGACCAGACCCTGCACATCGGCAAGGCGCTGGGCAAGGCGAAGGAGGCGCAGGCGCTGATCGACGGCGTCGCGAAGAAGTTCGGCGAGGCCAAGGCCGCGCACCCCGAGTGGGCCGGCAAGAAGATGGTGGTGGCCGACAGCTTCAAGCCCGGCCAGTACTCCGCGTTCGCGCCGACCGACCCGAAGGCCATCTTCATGAAGGAGCTGGGCTTCACCCTCGTGGACGAGATCGGCAAGCTCGCCGGCCAGCTGAACGTGGCCGAGTTCAGCGAGGAGCGGTTCGACCTGCTCGACGCCGACCGCCTGGTGTGGCTCATGTTCGACCAGAGCGCGTGGGAGCGGGTCAAGTCCGTGCCCGCCTACCAGCGGCTCAAGGTCGTCAGCGAGAAGCGCGACCTGTTCCTCACCTACATGGACCCGCCGATCGGCGCGGCCATGTCGTTCAACACGGTGCTGAGCGTGCCCTACGGCATCGAGCAGGTCGTGCCGCTGCTCGAAGCGATCAAGAACTAGTCGGCGGATCCACCGCGGGTGGGGGTGCCGGCGTGCACCCCCACCCGCGGTGTGCGTGCGGGGAAGTCGGGAAGGAACGGGAAGGTCGTGACCATGGCGCTGCCCTTGACCGGTGCGCAGACCGGTGTCTGGTTGGCACAGCAGCTGGAGCCCGACAACCCCGTCTACAACGTGGCGTGGTACCTGGAGCTGCGCGGACCGGTCGACCACGACCGGCTGGAGGCGGCCGTCCGGCAGGTGATCGGGGAGACCGGCGCGCTGCACGTGCGGTTCACCGAGGACGGCCAGGTGCCGACGCCGCCGACCACCGACGTCACGCTCCTGTCGTTCGACTCGCTCGCCGACGCGCGGGCGTGGATGGACGACGACCTGGCGCGGCTGACGGACATCACCGCCGGACCGCTGTTCCACCACGCGCTGCTGCGCATCGCCGACGACCACGTGCTCTGGTACCAGCGCTACCACCACCTCGCGGTCGACGCCTACGGCTGCGTGCTGATCACCCGCCGCGCCGGCGAGCTGTACGAGGGCGCCGCGGAGCCGCGGCCCAAGCCGATCCAGGCGCTGGTCGACGCCGACCTCGCCTACCGCGACTCGGCGGCCCGCGAGGAGGACCGGGCGTTCTGGCACGCGAAGATGGCCGACCACCCCGAGCCGGTGCGGCTCGTGCCGCGGGCCGCCGGGCAGGTGCGCGAGGTCGTCCGCCGCACCGTCGAGCTGCCGGACCCGTTGACCTCGCGGCAGGTCATCGCCGCCGTCGCCGCCTACACCCACCGCGTGACCGGCGCGTCGGACCTGGTGCTGGCCATGCCGGTGACCGGTCGGCGCGACGCGGTCAGCCGGGTCACGCCCGGCATGGCGTCCACCGTGCTGCCGCTGCGCGTCACCGTGCGGCCGGACAGCACCATCACCGGCCTGATCGCCGACGTCGACCGCGAGATCCGCGAGATCGTCCCGCGCAGCGCCTACCGCGGCGAGGACCTGGCCCGCGAGCTCGGCCTGCGCGACGGCATCCCGGAGCTGGTCGGGCCGACGGTCAACTACCTGGGCTTCGGCCGGGAGATGGGCTTCGCCGACCTCGACCCGGCGTTCCACACGCTGTCGCTGGGCCCCGTCAACGACCTGACCACCTCGTTCCTGCAACGCGCCGACGGCAGGCTGGTCGTCACGTTCGAGGCGAACGCCGCCGTGTGCACGCCGCAGGAGCTGGCCGACCACCAGCGCCGCTTCCTGCGCGTGCTCGACGCCGACCCGGACCGGCCCGTGGCGTCGATCGACCTGGTGGACGACGCGGAACGCTCGCGGCTGCTGGACTTCGGCACGTCGCCGCGCGAGGTGGACGAGGTGACGTGGCCCGGCGCGGTCGAACGCCAGGCCGCGCTGCGCCCGGACGCCGTCGCGGTGGTGTGCGAGGACGTGTCGCTGACCTACGCCGAGCTGAACACCGCCGCCAACCGGCTCGCCCGCGCGCTCGTCGCCTCGGGGGTGCGGGCCGAGGACGTCGTGGGCGTGGCCCTGCCCCGGTCGGTCGACCTGGTCGTCACGCTGCTCGCGGTGATGAAGGCGGGCGCGGCGTACCTGCCGCTGGACCTCGACCACCCGCGCGACCGGGTCGACTACATGGTCGCCGACGCGGGCGCCCGGCTCGTCATCACGCCGGAGACCCGGTTCGACCTGCCCGCGGACGGCTCCGACCTGCGCCTTCCCATCGCGCTGGACCAGGCCGCGTACGTGATCTACACGTCCGGCTCGACCGGGCGGCCCAAGGGCGTCGTGGTGACGCACGAGGGCATCGGCAGCCTCATCGCGACCGCGCTGGACCGGATCGGCATCACGCCGGACAGCCGGGTCGTGCAGTTCGCGTCCGTCGGGTTCGACGTGGCCGTGTGGGACCTGTGCATGTCGCTCGGCGTCGGCGGGCGCGCGGTCGTCGTGCCGTCGCACCGGCGGGTCGCGGGTGGGGAGTTGACCTCCTACATCGCCGCGCACGAGGCCACGCACATGATCCTGCCGCCGTCGCTGGTCGCCGCGCTGCCGCCGGAGTGCGAGCTGCCCGAGGGCGCGGTGCTGGTCGTCGGCACGGAGACCGTGCCGACCGAGCTGATCGCCCGGTGGGCGCGGCGGTTGCGCGTCGTCGCCGCGTACGGCCTGACCGAGGCCACGGTGAACTCCACGCTGTGGGCCGCCCAGCCCGACTGGACCGGGCCCGTGCCGATCGGCGTGCCGGATCCGAACACCCGCTGCTACGTCCTCGACTCGGCGCTGCGGCCGGTGCCGGTGGGCGTCGAGGGCGAGCTGTACGTCGGCGGGCGCGGGCTCGCCCGGGGGTACCGGGGACAGGCGGCGCTGACCGCGTCCCGGTTCGTCGCCGATCCCTTCGCCGGACCCGGTTCCCGCATGTACCGGACGGGCGACCGGGCGAAGTGGCGCGCCGACGGGAACCTCGACTTCCTGGGCCGGTCCGACGGCCAGGTGAAGATCCGGGGTTTCCGGATCGAGCCGGGCGAGGTCGAGAGCGTCCTCATGGCGCACCCGGAGATCGCGCAGGCCGCCGTGCTGGTGCGGGAGGACCACCGGCGGGTGAAGCGGCTGGTCGCGTACGTGGTCGGCACGGCGTCGCCGGCGGACGCGCGCGAGCACGTCTCCTCGGCGTTGCCGGAGTACATGGTGCCGTCGGTCGTGGTGCCGATGGCCGGGCCGCTGCCGCTGACCCCGAACGGCAAGCTGGACCGCGCGGCGCTGCCGGAGCCGGACTGGACCGCCCTGGCCGGTGACGCGCCGGCCACGAACCCCGTCGAGCGGACGTTGGTGGAGCTGGTCGAGGCGGTGCTGGGGCTGACGCCCGGGATCCACGACAACTTCTTCGAGCTGGGCGGCGACAGCATCGTCACGATGCAGTTGGTGTCGCGGGCGCGTGACGCGGGCCTGGAGTTCACCCCGCGCGAGGTGTTCGAGCACCGGACCGTGGCCGGGTTGGCGCGGGTCGCGCGGGTGGCCGGGGCCGACGAGGTCTCGCTGGACGGGTTCTCCTCGGACGTGCTGCCGGCGTCGCCGTTGCAGGAGGGCTTCTTCTTCCACGCGCGCTACGACGCCGACGACTCGTACGTGGTGCAGGAAGTGCTGAGCCTGGACGTCGACCGGGACGCCGTGCAGGGGCTGCTGGACCGGCACCCGTTGCTGCGGGCGGGTTTCCGCCAGACCGATCGCGGGCGCGTGGAGCAGGTGATCGCGGAGGCGTCGACGCTGCCGTGGCGCGAGTACCCGGCCACCGACGACGTCGAGGCCGTGCTGGCCGCGGAACGGGCGGAGCCCTTCGACCTGTCCCGGCCGCCGTTGATGCGCGCGGCCCGGCACGGCGACCGGCTGGTGCTGACGCTGCACCACATCCTGCTGGACGGGTGGTCGGTCGGGCTGCTGCGGCGTGAGCTGGTCGGCGGCCGGCTGGAGCCGGTCGACCACCGGCGCTACTTCGCGTGGCTGGCGAGCCGCGACCGCGACGCGGCGCACGAGGCCTGGCGCGCGGCACTGTCCGATGTGGACGAACCGACGAAGGTGGTCGGCACGGTCTCGCCGCGCCACGGGCAGCACCGCGTGCGGCTCCCCGCCGAGCTGAGCGCGGCGTTGTCGGGCCAGGCGCGGCGACGCGGCCTCACCCTGAGCACGGTCCTGCACGGCGCGTGGGGCCTGCTGCTCGGCGGCCTCACCGGGCGGGCGGACGTCGTCTACGGCACCACCGTGGCCGGGCGGCCGGCCGAGGTGCCCGGCATCGAGAACGCGGTCGGGCTGTTCATCAACACCGTCCCCGTCCGCCAGCGCTGGCGGGGCGCGGACAGCCTGGCGACCACCTTCCAGCACCTGCAGAGCGAGCAGGCGCGGCTGCTGGACCACCAGCACCTCGGCCTCGCCGAGATCCAGCGCGTCACCGGGCACGGCGAGCTGTTCGACACCCTCGTCGTGGTGGAGAACTTCCCCGACCTGGTCGACGACGTCGAGATCCGCGACCAGGTGCACTACCCGCTGGCCCTGGTCGCCCTGCCCGGCGACCGCATCGAACTGCGCCTCAAGCACCGCCTCCCCGACGTCGAGGCGGCCGCCCTCGCCCAGCGGCTGGTCCGGCTGCTGTCCGCGTTCGCCACCACCCCCGACCGGCCGGTGGCGAGCCTCGACCTCGTCTCCGACGCCGAAGCCGAGTGGCTGGGGCGGCTCAACGCGACCGCCGTCGACGTGCCGGAAGGCACGCTCGTCAGCCGGATCGCCGACCAGAGCGCCCGCACCCCGGACGCCGTCGCGGTCGTCTACGACGACGTCACCCTCACCTACGCCGAACTCGACCGGCGCTCCACCGCGCTGGCCCGCAGGCTGCGCGGCCACCGCGTCGTCGGCGTGGCCGTGCCGAGGTCCGCCGAGCTGCTGGTGGCGCTGCTGGGCGTGCTCAAGGCCGGCGCCGCGTACCTGCCCCTCGACCTCGACTACCCGGCCGAGCGCGTCGAGTTCATGCTGGCCGACTCCGGCGCGACCACCGTCGTCCGGCCCGAGGACTGCGCCGACACCGAAGCCCCGCCGGTCGACCTCCCCGCACCCCACCCGGACCAGCCCGCCTATCTGATCTACACGTCCGGCTCGACCGGGCGGCCCAAGGGCGTCGTCGTCACGCACCGCGCGATTGTGAACCGGCTCGCCTGGATGCAGCACGAGTACGGCCTCACCGCCGACGACCGCGTGCTGCAGAAGACGCCCTCCAGCTTCGACGTCTCGGTGTGGGAGTTCTTCTGGGCCCTGTGCGAGGGCGCGGCCGTCGTGCTCGCCAAGCCGGACGGCCACCGCGACCCCGCCTACCTCGCCGACCTGATCCGCCGCGAGCGGATCACCACGCTGCACTTCGTGCCGTCGATGCTGGCCGCGTTCCTCGGCGTCTCCGAGGTGCACGAGGACGCGGCGTGGTCGGCGAGCCTGCGCCGCGCGTTCAGCAGCGGCGAGGCGTTGACCGGCGACGTGGCCGCCCGGTGGCTCGCGCTCACCGCCGTGCCGCTGCACAACCTCTACGGCCCCACCGAAGCCGCCGTCGACGTCACCTACTTCGAGTACGACGCCGCACCGGATCCGGCCGTGCCGATCGGCCGCCCGGTCTGGAACACGCGGCTGCACGTGCTCGACCCGTTCCTGCGGCCCGTCCCCGCCGGCGTGCCGGGTGAGCTGTACCTGGCGGGCGTCCAGCTCGCCCTCGGCTACCACGGCCGGTTCGCGCTCACCGCCGAGCGGTTCGTCGCCGACCCGTTCGGCGCGCCCGGCGACCGCATGTACCGCACGGGCGACCTCGTGGTGCGCCGCCCGGACGGCGTGCTCGTCTACCTCGGCCGCACGGACCGGCAGGTCAAGGTGCGCGGCAACCGGATCGAGCTGGGCGAGGTCGAGGCCGCGCTGGTCAGGCAGCCCGGCGTCCGGCGGGCCGCGGTCATCGCCCGGGACAACCAGCTCCTCGCCTACGTGACACCGGCCGACGTCGACCTCGACGCGGTGCGGGCCGGCGTCGCCGACGCCCTGCCCGCCGCGATGGCGCCGCACGCGATCGTGGCGCTGCCCGACCTCCCGCTCACCCCCAGCGGCAAGCTCGACCAGAACGCGCTGCCCTCGCCCACCCTCGCCAAGGCCGAACGCCGTGCGCCGCGCAACGACTGCGAACGCCTGCTGTGCGAGGTGTTCGCCGACGTGCTCGGCCTGGCCGACCTCGGCGTGGACGACGACTTCTTCGTGCTGGGCGGCGACAGCATCACGTCCATCGCGGTGTCCAGCCGGGCCCGGAGGCTGGGCGTCGAGATCAGCCCGCGCGACGTGTTCGAGCACCGCACGGTCGCCGCGCTGGCCGCCGTCGAGACCACCGCGGACACCGCCGACGACGCGCCGCTGCTCGTGCTGACCGACGAGCAGCGCGCCGCGCTGCCCGAGGCGGAGGACGTCTGGCCGCTGTCGCCGTTGCAGGAAGGCCTGTACTTCCACGCCAGCTACGACACCGGCGCGCTCGACGTCTACCTCTCCCAGGAGACGATGGACTTCGCCGGCCGGCTGGACGTCGAACGCCTGCGCCGCGCGGGCGCCGCGCTGCTGGACCGCAACCCGAGCCTGCGCGCCGGGTTCACCAGCGACGGCGTGCCGTCACCCGTGCAGTTCATCGCGCCCGGCCCGGAGATCCCGGTGCGCGTGGTCGAGGCCGAGGACGCCGACGTGCCGGACCTGCTGGCCGCCGACCGGCGCGAGCGGTTCGACCTGGCCGCGCCGCCGCTGTGCCGGTTCCTGGTGCTGCGGCTGCCCGACGGTCGCGACCGGCTCGTCATCACGCACCACCTGATCCTGTGGGACGGCTGGTCGGCGTGGCTGTTCCTGGAGCAGCTGCTGGAGCTGTACCGCGACGTCGACGCCGAGCTCCCGCCGCCCGGCAGCTACCGCGACTACCTGGCCTGGCTGGCCCGGCAGGACCACGACGCGGCCCTGCGGGCGTGGCGCACCGCGCTGTCCGGCCTGCGCGAGCCGACCCTGGTCGCGCCCGTCGACCGGTCGCGCGAGCCGGTCATCCCGGCCGAGTTCCACCAGGAGCTGACCGAGGAGCTGACCGAGCGCATCCTGGCGCAGGCCCGGCGGCACGGCCTGACCGCGAACGCCGTGTTCAACGCCGCGTGGGCGATGGTGCTGGCGAGCCAGGTCGGCCGCGACGACGTGGTGTTCGGCACCGCCGTCGCGGGCCGCCCGGTCGAGGTCGACGGCGTCGAGCACGTCATCGGCATGTTCCTCAACACCATCCCCACCCGCATCGCGATCGACCCGCGCGAGACCGTGCTGGAGCTGCTGCGGCGCGTCCAGGCCGAGCGGACCGCGCTCATGTCCTACGAGCACGTCGGCCTCGGCGAGATCCAGCAGGAGGCGGGCCACCGGCAGCTGTTCGACACGCTGTTCGTGCTGCGCACCGGAGACGGCGACGACCGCCAGGACGGGTTCGCGGCCCGGCACGGCGTGCTCGAAGTGTCCAATGTGGATGGAACGCACTTCCCGCTGACGCTCATCATCACGCCCGGCGCGCGCACCCGCGTCACGCTGGCGTCCCGGCCGGACGTCTTCACCGCCGACGCCGCCGAGGCCCTGCTCACCCGGTACACCACCGTGCTGCGCCGGCTGGTCGAGTCGCCGGACGCGCTGCTCGGCGCGCTCGACGTGCTGCCCGACCGCGAACGGCGCGCGCTGGAGGCCGAGTGGGACGGCAGCGCCAACCCCATGGTGTCCGAGACCATCGCCGACCTGCTCGTCGCCCAGGCCCGCAAGACCCCGGACGCGACCGCGCTCGTGTTCGGCGACCGGCGGCTGACCTACGCCGAACTGCAGGACCGGATCGACGCCCTGGCCCGGCTGCTGATCAGCCGGGGCGCGGGGCCGGAGCGGGTGGTCGCGCTGGCATTGCCGCGCACGATCGAGATGGTGGTGGCGTTGTTCGCGGTGCTCCGCACCGGGGCCGCCTACCTGCCGCTGGACCTCGACCACCCGGCCGACCGGCTGCTGCTGATGATCGAGGACACCGCGCCGCTGTGCGTGCTCTCGACCACGGCGGTCGGGCTGGTGCCGGACGCGCTGTGCCTCGACGACCTGCCGGAGGGCCCGCGGGACGTCGAGTGGCCCACGTTCTCGCTGGACCACCCGGCGTACGTGATCTACACCTCCGGCTCCACCGGCCGGCCGAAGGGCGTCGTCACGCCGTACCGCGGCCTGACGAACATGCAGCTCAACCACCAGCAGGCGATCTTCGCGCCCGCCATCGCGGCGGCCGGCGGTCGGCGGCTGCGCATCGCGCACACCGTGTCGTTCGCGTTCGACATGTCGTGGGAAGAGCTGCTGTGGCTGGTCGAGGGCCACGAGGTGCACGTGTGCGACGAGGAGCTGCGCCGGGACGCGGCGGCCCTGGTGGCGTACTGCGACGAGCACCTGGTCGACGTGGTCAACGTGACCCCGACCTACGCCCAGCTGCTGATCGAGGAGGGCCTGCTGGAGGGCCACGTGCCCGCGCTGGTGCTGCTCGGCGGCGAGGCCGTGCCGGAATCGGTGTGGCAGCGGCTGCGCGAGACGCCCGGCACGTACGGCTACAACCTGTACGGGCCCACCGAGTACACGATCAACACGCTCGGCGCGTCCACCGAGGACAGCGAGACGGCGACCGTCGGCAAGGCGATCTGGAACACCAGGGCCTACGTGCTGGACGCGCGCTTGCGGCCGGTGCCGCCCGGCTCGCCCGGTGAGCTCTACATCGCGGGTGTCGGCCTGGCCCGCGGCTACCACGACCGGTTCGGCCTGACCGCCGAGCGGTTCGTCGCCGACCCGTACGGGCCGCCCGGGACCCGCATGTACCGCACGGGTGACCTGGTGCGCGCGCGGGCCGACGGCAACCTGGACTTCCTCGGCCGCACCGACGACCAGGTCAAGATCCGCGGCTACCGGGTCGAGCTCGGCGAGGTCGAGTCGGCCCTGGCCGCCCAGCCGGGCGTGACGCACGCGGCGGTCGTCGTGGACGCGGGTCCGGGCGGGGTGAAGCGCCTCGTCGGGTACGTGGTCGCCGACACCGATCCCGCGGCGCTGCGGGAGAACCTGAAGCGCGGCCTGCCCGACTACATGGTGCCCGCCGCGATCATGCCGGTGGACGCGCTGCCGCTCACCGTGAACGGCAAGCTCGACGTGCGCGCCCTGCCGAAGCCGGTGGTGTCCGGCGCGGTCTCGTCGCGCGCCGCCGCCACCCGGGAAGAGGAAGTGCTGTGCGGCTTGTTCGCCGACGTGCTCGGGGTGCCGTCGGTGGGCGTGGACGACAACTTCTTCGACCTCGGCGGCCACTCGCTGCTCGCCACCCGGTTGGTCAGCCGGGCCCGCACGGCGCTGGGCGTGGACCTGGCGATCCGTGACCTGTTCGACGCGCCCACGGTCGCGGAACTGGCCCTGCGGGCCGGTGGTGGGTCGGTTCGGCCGCCGCTGGCGCCGGTCGAGCGGCCCGCCGAGCTGCCGCTGTCGTCGGCGCAGCAGCGGTTGTGGCTGATCCAGCAGATGGAGGGCACGTCCGCCGCTTACAACTTCCCGCTGGTGTTCACGCTGCACGGCGCGCTGGACGTGGCCGCGTTCACCGCCGCCGTCGGCGACGTGGTCGACCGGCACGAGGCGCTGCGGACGGTGTTCGGCGAGCACGAGGGCACGCCGTTCCAGCGGGTGCTGACCGACGCCACGCCGGTCGTGGCGGTCCGGGAGGCGTCCCGCGAGGACGTGCCGGACATCGTGCGCGCCGAGGTCGAGCGACCGTTCGACCTGCGCACCGAGCTGCCGCTGCGGGTGACGATCGCGTCGTTGGCGCACGACGAGCACCTGATCGTCATCCTGCTGCACCACATCACCACCGACGAGTGGTCCGACCGGCCGTTCCTGCGCGACCTCGCGACGGCGTACCGGGCGCGGCGGGCCGGTGAGGCTCCCGGGTGGGAGCCGCTGCCCGTGCAGTACGCGGACTACACCGTGTGGCAGCGGGACGTGCTGGACGTCGTCGGCGAGCAGCAGCTGGACTTCTGGGCGCGGGCGCTGGCCGGCGCGCCGGAGGAGCTGGAGCTCCCGGTGGACCGGCCGCGGCCGGGACGCCCCACGTTCCGCGGCTCGGACCTGGAAGTGGTGTTCGAGCAGGCCGCGGCCGATCGGCTGCGGGCGTTCGCGCAGACGTCCGGCGCGTCGATGTTCATGGTGCTGCAGGCCGCCGTCGCCGCCCTGCTGAGCAGGTTGGGCGCGGGCGAGGACATCCCGTTGGGCGCGCCGATCGCGGGCCGCACCGACGAGGCGCTGGACGACCTGGTCGGCTTCTTCGTCAACACGCTCGTGCTGCGGGCCGACCTGTCCGGCGACCCGGGCTTCGCCGAGCTCGTCGGGCGGGTGAAGGAGACGTCGCTGGCGGCGTTCTCGCACCAGGACGTGCCGTTCGAGGCCGTGGTCGACCGGCTGAACCCGACCCGTTCGGCGGCGCGCAACCCGCTGTTCCAGGTGATGGTCGGCTACCACAGCCGCGGCGGCGACGCGGGCTCGTTCGACGGCCTGCCGGTGACGTGGGTCGGCCACGAGACCACGACCGCGAAGTTCGACCTGGTGTTCAGCTTCACCGAGGTGGTCGACGGCCCGGTGGTGTGCCGGCTGGAGTACGCGACCGACCTGTTCGACCGGGTGACCGTCGAACGGCTCGGCGCGCGACTGACCACGCTGGTCGACGCCGTGCTGGCCGCGCCGTCCGCGCCGGTGAGCGCGGTGGACCTGCTCGCGCCCGACGAGCGCCGGCGCGTGGTCGACGAGTTCAACCGGACCGCCAGGGCGGTGCCGGAGGAGGCGTTCACGACGATGTTCGCCCGGTGCGTCGCCGAGAAGCCGGACGCGGTCGCCGTGGTCGACCGCCACCGCTCGGTCGACTACGCCTGGCTGGACGCCCGGTCCAACCGGATCGCCCGCCTGCTCGCGGCACGCGGGGTCGGCCGCGAGTCCGTGGTCGGCATCGCGGTGCCCAAGTCGGCGGACATGGTCGCCACCGTGCTGGCGGTGCTGAAGCTCGGCGCGGCCTACCTCCCGGTCGACCTCTCGCACCCGGCGGACCGGATCGCGTACCTGATCGAGGACTCGGCGGCCTCGGTCGTCGTGACCACGTCCGACGCCCCGGTGCCGGCGCCCGCCGTGCTGCTGGATTCCCCGGACGTGGTCGAGGAGCTGGCCGCGCTGGACGGGACCGCGGTGGGGGACGGGCCGCTCGGGCTCGACTCGGCGATGTACGTGATCTACACGTCCGGCTCGACCGGTCGGCCCAAGGGCGTGGTGGTGCCGCACGAGGGCATCTCCAGCCTCGCCGCGACCGCCATCGACCGGATGGGGCTCACCGCCGAGAGCCGGGTGCTGCAGTTCGCCTCGGTCGGCTTCGACGTGGCGGTGTTCGAGCTGACCATGGCGCTCTGCGTGGGCGGACGGCTGGTGTTCGCGCCGGACGAGGTGCGCGTGGCGGGCCCGGAGCTGACCGACTTCCTGCGCGACCGGCGGATCACGCACATGATCCTGCCGCCGTCGCTGGTGTCCGCGCTGCCCGCCGACTGCGAGCTGCCCGAGGGCTCCACCATCCTGGTCGGCACCGAGACCGTGCCGCCGGACGTGATCGGCCGCTGGGCCGGGCGGCTGAACCTGCTCGCCGCGTACGGCCTCACCGAGGCCACGGTCAACTCCACGCTGTGGAAGGCCGTGCCGGAGTGGGACTCGGCCGTGCCGATCGGCGTCCCCGACCCCAACACCACCGTGTACGTGCTGGACGACCGGCTGCGGCCGGTGCCGCCCGGCGTGGTCGGCGAGCTGTACGTGTCCGGTCGCGGCCTGGCCCGCGGGTACATCGGCCAGGCCGCGCTGACGGCGTCGCGGTTCGTCGCCTCGCCGTTCGGCCCGCCGGGAGCCCGCATGTACCGCACCGGCGACCGCGCGCGCTGGCGTGCGGACGGCAACCTGGACTTCCTCGGCCGCGTCGACACCCAGGTCAAGATCCGCGGCTTCCGGATCGAGCTCGGCGAGATCGAAGCCGCCCTGACCAGGCACCCGGCCGTGGCGCAGGCGGCCGTCGTCGCCGACCGCACGGGTGACGTGACCCGGCTCGTCGGGTACGTGGTCGGCTCGACGGAGGACGACCTGCGCGCGCTCGTCGCCGAACGGCTGCCCGAGTACATGGTCCCGGCCACGGTGATCTTCCTGGACGGCCCGCTGCCGTTGACGCCCAACGGCAAGCTCGACCGCCGCGCGCTGCCGCGACCCGACTGGTCCGCGCTGACCGGCGACGACCGGCCGGTCACGCCGGAGCAGAAGGCGATCGCGGAGCTGTTCGCCGAGATCCTCGGTGTGTCGCCGGGTGTCCACGACAACTTCTTCACCCTCGGCGGCCACTCGATGGCGTCCATGCGGCTGGTCGGCAAGATCCGGTCGGTGTTCGGGGTCGACATCGCGTTGCGCGACGTGTTCGACTCGCCCACCGTCGCCGGGCTGGCCGGGCGGCTGACCGGCGCCACGTCGGCCCGGCCGCGGCTGCGCCGCTTCGACCGGCCGGTGGACCTGCCGACGGCGCCGGTGCAGCGGGGTCCGGTCTCCTGGGACCACGCGCTGGCGTTGAAGGCCTCGACGCCGTTCGACGTGCCGGCGCTCGTCGCCGCCTACGCGGACGTGGTCGAGCGGCACGAGCCGCTGCGCACGGTGCTGGACGGTGACGTGCAGCGCGCCGTCGCGGTGCCGCCGCTGGAGGTCGAGCCGGTGGTGGCGCTGGACGAGGCGCTGCCCGCGTTCGCCGCCGGGCCCGTGGATCCCGGCCGCCCGCCCGTGCGGGCCCGGCTGGTCGTGGACGCGTCCGGCGCGCAGGCGTTGCTGCTGACCATGAGCTACCTCGCGGTGGACGAGTGGTCGGTGGTGCCGCTGTTCCGGGACCTCCAGCGGGCCTACGCGGCACGCCGGCGCGGCGAAGCTCCACAGTGGACCGGCCTGCCCGTGACCTACGCCGACTACGCGCTGTGGTCGGCGGAGGTCGTGGCGGCGGTGGGGGAGAAGCAGCACGCGTTCTGGCGCGACGCGCTGCGCGACCTGCCCGACCTGGCCCTGCCCCGCTCCGGTGACCGGCGGCCCGGCCGCCACCCCGCCGCGGTGGTCCCGTTCTCGCTGCCCGCGTCGCTGCACGCGGCCGTCGACCGACTGGCCACCCGGACCGGCACCAGCATGTTCATGGTGGTGCAGGCCGCCGTGGCCGCCGCGCTCACGCCCTACGGCACGGACCTCCCGATCGGCACGATGGTCGCCGGGCGGACCGAGGAGGCGCTGGCCGACCTGGTCGGCTGCTTCGCCAACCGGATCGTGCTGCGCACCGACACCGCCGGCCGCCCGAGCTACACCGAGCTGCTGGCCCGCGTCCGCGCCACCGACCTGGCCGCGTTCGACCACGCGGACGTGCCGGTGCCCGTGGAACCGCAGGTGATGATCATCCACCACGAGAAGGCGGTCCTGTCGACCCTGGAGGGCGGCACGGGCTCGCTCGAAGCCGTCCCGACCGGCGCCACACCCGCCGAGCTGACCGTCAGCTTCTACGAACCGCGGGACGACGGCCCGGTGCCGTGCTACCTCGTCTACGCGACCGACCTGTACACCCCGACCACCGCCCAACACCTGGTCGACGCGGTGCTGCACCACCTGCACCGCGCGACGACCGACCCCGACCGGAGGATCGAGCCGTGACCAACCCGTTCGAAGACCCCGAAGGCCGTTTCCACGTCCTGGTCAACGACGAGGGCCAGCACTCGCTGTGGCCGTCGTTCGCCGACGTCCCCGCCGGCTGGACCACGCGCTTCGGCCCCGACACGCGCGACGCCTGCGTGGCGTACGTGGAGGAGCACTGGACCGACCTGCGCCCGCTGTCCCTCCGCTGATCTCCTACTGCTCCGACAGGCTGCGCGGCAACTGACGGGCGTCCTCGCGGAACACCTCGCTCCACCGGGCGAGGTTCCGCGCGGCGCGCCCGGAAACATCCACCGCGATCACGTGGTTCGCCGTGTGCGTCCTGCTCTCAGGACAGACGGTCGTGCTCGTCTTCCTGCGCCGCGTCCTGCGCCCTCCCACGACGCCGGTCACGGTCGACGTCGGATCGGGGTAGCGGCGAGGTCGAGCGGTGCGGGGACAGCCTCACCACCCCGTGGTCGAGGTCGACCGCGAGCGGTGGTGCGCCCTGGGCGTCTTCCTCGCGCATCACGGCCACGGAGTCGCGGTGGTCGAGTTCCATCCGCTTGGAGCCGTAGAACATCGCCGTGATCTCGTTGACGGTCGTCGTGGCCAGCGGTGTGCCGGCGCGCTTGCGGCGGCGTTGGCGCAGCAGTTCGTAGACCGCGATCCCGACCACCGACAACGTCCCGCCGGGGATGCTCCACGCCAACACCGTCTCCACCGCGTCCACACCACCCGAACGGGCGGGGGAGCGTCGCGGTTCCGGGTGCCTCGTGGGGTGGCGCGAAGCCACCCCACGAGGCGCGCGGGTCAGTACACGAAGCACTCCGTGCTGCTGCCCGTGTAACCCGCCGCACGCACGTC
Source organism: Actinosynnema sp. NPDC049800 (assembly GCF_040656635.1). Lineage (NCBI taxonomy): Bacteria > Bacillati > Actinomycetota > Actinomycetes > Pseudonocardiales > Pseudonocardiaceae > Actinosynnema > Actinosynnema sp. NPDC049800. The sequence goes on from NZ_JBFAMT010000030.1 coordinate 44,457, forward strand.
GGCCGGGGCGAACGAGCCGGCGAACCGGCGGTCGACCTCGGCGCGCTCGGCGGCGTTCGGCAGGTCGTTGCGGCACGACACCGGCGCGCTGGAGCCGGACATCAGGTCGGCGCACAGGCCGGTCCGCCGGTCCGGCAGGCCGAGGATGTGCCCGATCTCGTGCGTCGAGATCCGCGGCCGGTAGTAGCCCTGCTGGACGGCCTGGCGTCCCATGTAGACGGTGCCGTTGCCGAGCGACGACACGTAGGCCCGCGGCCAGCCGTTGTCCGCGAGGATGCGGATGTTGACGCCGGAGGTGGAGGTCCGGCGGGCCAGCCTGACGTTGGACACCGAGTTGTTCCAGTTCGTCGCGGCGAGATCCCAGTCCGCGGTGAACTCCTGGGCCTGGCTCACGTCGTAGTACAGGGTGCGCACCAGGGCCTGCGGCTCCGCCGACGCGGCGGGCGCCGCCACCGCGACCAGCGGCAGCAGCAGGCCCAGCACGCCGGCGAGGACGCCGACGGCCTTTCGTACGAGCATGGTGGTCTCCTTGGGGTACAGGGAAGGGGAGCCGTGTGACAGGGGAGGCTCCCGCCACCCAACGAACCAGTGCGTAGCCGGTTGTCACCAGCCCCATACGTAGGGTTGTTCGGCTGTGGTCGGGTGCGTCCGCCGTGTGAAGCTGCGGCCATGACAGCCGAGACCACCGTTTCCCAGTGGCGCGACCAGGCGCTCGCGCCCCTCCTGCTCGCCTACCACCTGCGGACCGAGGCCGAGAAGGGCGTCGCGGTGTCCGCCGTCGGGGACCTGCCGCCGCGCTACCGGGCCGAGGTGCTCGACCCGCGGGCCGCGTTCGCCGCCGACACCGTGTGGGTGGCCGAGACCGGCGGGAACGCGGTGGGCTGCGTGGTGGCGTCCCCTTCGACCGGCGGCTCGCTGGAGGTCAAGCGGCTGTGGGTGGACCCGGCCCGGCGGGGCAAGGGGGCGGCGAAGGCGCTGGTCGGCGCGGTGCTCGGACACGCCGCCGACATCGGTGCGGCCTCGGTGCGCTTGTCCGTGTGGCACTGGCGGCAGGGCGCCATCGGCCTCTACGAACGCCTCGGCTTCACCCGGGTCGGCTCGTGGGACGACCGGCCCGGCCTGGTGTGCATGGAACGCCGGCAGGAATAGTTGACTCTGACTAGTTGCTCATGGATAGTCAGAGTTGACTAGGAGGTGGCGGTGAAGTCCAAGCGGAAGGTCGGCAACCTGCTCGGGTTGGCGGTGCTCGGCTATCTCGTCCGCGAGCCCCTGCACCCCTACGAGCTGAGCCGGCTCATGCGGGCGCACGGTGACGATCGCAGCATCAAGTTCACCCACGGCTCGCTCTACATGGTGTTCGGGCAGCTCGCGAAGGCCGGGTTCATCGTGGAGCACGGGACGTCCCGCGAGGGGCAGCGGCCGGAGCGCACGGTCTACGCGTTGACCGACGCCGGCCGCGCCGAGCTGAAGGACTGGATGCGCGAGCTCGTCGCCGAACCGGTGCACGAGCACCCGCGGTTCGTCGCGGCCCTGTCCATGATCGCGGCCCTGCACCCGGACGAGGTCGTCGTCCTCCTGCGCGACCGGCTGGACGGGCTGCGCCGGCAGCTGGACGAGGCCGAGGCGATCCTGGCCGGCGCCGACGCGCACCCGCTCTTCCTGGTCGAGGAGGAGTACCGCATCGCGCTGCTGAACGCCGAGGTGGCGTTCGTCCGGCACTTCCTGGAGCGCATCGACGACTGGCGCCCGCTGTGGGCGGGCTTCCACGAGGAGGAACGATGAGAGCGACCGTCATCGGCGGCGGCATCGGCGGGCCCGTGGCCGCGCTGGCCCTGCGCAAGGCCGGGATCGAGGCGACCGTCCACGAGCGGTACGACCGGACGGCCGACGGCTCGGGCGGCGCGCTCAGCATCGCGCCCAACGGCTTGCAGGCCCTGGAGGTGGTGGGCCTGGCCGACGCGGTGCGCGAGATCGGCACGCCGATCACCGCGATGGAGTTGCAGAGCTGGACGGGCAAGACGCTCGGCCGGTTCGGCAGCGAGCCGCCGCAGCTGCTGGTGTGGCGCTACGACCTCTACCGCGTGCTGCGCGACGAGGCGGTCCGGCGCGGGATCGCCATCGAGCACGGCCGGGACCTCGTCGACGCCGTCGACCGCGGCACGCACGTCACGGCGCGCTTCGCCGACGGCTCCGAGGTGGACGCCGACCTGCTGGTCGGCGCGGACGGCATCCGGTCGACCGTGCGGCGGGTCATCGACCCGGGCGCGCCGGGCCCGCGGCACACCGGCCTGCTCGGCTTCGGCGCGCGGCTGGCGCGGACCGGTGAGCCGTCCTCCGGCGGCGCGATGCGGCTCGTGTCGGGCAAGCGCGCGTTCTTCGGCTACCAGGTCGACGACGACGGCTCCGGCGGCTGGTTCGCCAACCTGCCCCGCCGGACACCGCTGACCACGGCCGAGGCCAGGGCCACGAGCCCGCGGCGGTGGCTGGCCGTGCTGGGCGAGGCCTTCGCCGCCGACCGCACGCCCGCCGCGCGGATGATCGCCGCCACCGACCCGGCCGACCTGGTCGTGACGGGCGCGTTGGAGGACGTGCCGAGCGTGCCGAAGTGGAGCCGCGGCAGGCTGGTCCTGGTCGGCGACGCCGCGCACGCCACGTCGCCGAGCTCGGGCCAGGGCGCCTCGCTGGCGTTCGAGAGCGCCGTGCAACTGGCCCGCTGCCTGCGCGACCTCCCGTACGACGAGGCGTTCCGGGCCTACGAGGCGCTGCGCCGCGGCCGGGTGGAGCGGATCATCGCCCAGGCCGCGCGGACCAACCGCGACAAGGCCGCCGGTCCCGTCGGCCGCCTGCTTCGGGACGCCCTGATGCCGCTGGCGTTCAAGTTCGTCGACCCGGCGAAGTTCACCTGGCAGTTCGACCACCGGATCGAGTGGGACGACACCCTCAGCCACGCCTAGTGCCTGAGGCGAGCCCTTCCGGTCTCAGTGCGTCTTGTCGTAGCGATCGGCCATCGCCTGGTAGGCGTTCACCGCCGTGACCTCGCGGAAGTGCTTCGCGGCCTTGTCCCAGTCCCACGTCATCTTGTCCCCGTGGTACTTCATGTCCAGGCCGCTGAAGGTCAGCTCGAGCATGAAGTCGCGCTTGGTGTCCACGATGAAGGCGCTGAGAGTCGTGCCGGTGCCGGTGTCCCCCAGCAGGACGGTCGCCTTGTCCCACGGACCGTCCGCGGTGCGCTCGGCCGCGTTGCCGCCCGATTTCGCGTAGACGTCGCGCATGAGCTGCAACTTCAGGTCGTAGCGCCCGGTCGGCGTCTTGTACTTCTCTTCGTGGTAGAGGTGGCCCTCCATGTTGGCGTTGCCGAACCCGATGGAGATCCTCCCCTCGGCGTCGCTGCTCGCGTGCCTGGGGTCGTCGTAGAAGAGGGCACGCCCCTCGCAGAGCTTGACCCCGGCCGTGTTCGTGCCGTTCGTGCTGAGCAGGTCGTCGGCGAACTTCTGGTAGTCGAGGAACTCGGCGAGCTCGCGCACGTGGTCGGCGAACATCTCGCAGGCGTCCCAGCCCTCGATGGTGCCCGCCTTCACCTCTTCGATCGACCGGACGCTGGGAGCGGTCGGAGGAGCCGGAGGCGTGCCCCCGTTGCCGCCGCCACCTCCGCACGCGGCGAGCAGGAGACCGGTGGCGAGGACCGCCACGAAGCCCTTGCCCGGCCTTCGCCGACGACCGGGTGTCGATGGGGTGGTCACGGCGCGCGTCCTCCGGGGTGGGTGTCGATCGGGGAGTCCGTCGTCTTGGCGGCGGGTGCCCGCGCGCCGGTGCGACAGCTGATCGTCACGTTAGGGGACCAGCGGTTCCGCCGGTGTCCGGCGAACACCCGACACCGGCCGCCGTCGTCTCGCGGAGCACCGCCCACGCGTCCGCCACCGGGCCGACGTGCCCGAGCTTGTCGGGGTTGATCACCGTGCGGATCGTCCGGACCCGGCCGTCGAGGATGTCGAGCGCCCAGGTGTTGACCACCTTGCCGTCCCGGTCGCGGAACACCGCGCCCGGCTCGCCGTTGACCTGCCGCGGCTCGACCACACCGCCGATCCGGACGAACGGCGGCACGAGCGCGGTGAGCACCCGGGCCACCTTCTCCGCGCCGACGAACCGCCCGGCCCACTGCGGCGCCTTGCCGCCGGCGTCGCCGACCAGGTGCACGTCGGCGGCGAGCAGCTCGCGCACGCCGTCCACGTCCCCTTCCCGGAAGGCGTCGAAGAACCGCCCGGCGAGTTCCTCGCGCTCCCGCCGGTCGGCCTCGAACCGGGGCCGGCCCGCGTCCATGTGCCGGCGCGCCCGCACCGCGAGCTGGCGGCACGCCGCCTCCGACCGACCCACCGCCGCCGCGACCTCGGGGAAGCCGAACCCGAACACCTCCCGCAGCACGAACACCGCCCGTTCGAGCGGGGAGAGCCGCTCCAGCAGGAGCAGCGCCGCCATGGACAGCGAGTCCGCCAGCTCCGCCGACCGCTCCGGGTCCTGGTACGGGTCGGTGAGCAGCGGTTCGGGGAACCACGGCCCGACGTACCGCTCGCGCCGGACGCGGGCCGAGCGCAGCACGTCGATCGAGATCCGGGTGACCACCGCGGCGAGGAACGCCTTGGTCGACGCCGGTCGGGTCGGGGAGGCGTCGTGGCGCAACCAGGTCTCCTGGACCGCGTCCTCGGCCTCGGCGACGCTGCCCAGGATCCGGTAGGCGATCGAGAACAGCAGCGGCCGCAGCTGCTCGAACTCCTCGTCACGGGTCACCAGGACACCGGGCCTTCCGCGCCGAAGAACCCACCGGTCGGTCCGTCCGCGCCGAGCGTGGCCAGCTGCACCACGACCGAGGCGCCCTGCTCGACGGTGAGGAACCCGGTGTGGTTGTTGCTGTCGGTGTCGACGTAGCCGGGCGCGACCGCGTTGACGAGCACGCCGTCCTTTCGCAGCTCGTTGGCGTACTGCACGGTCAGCGCGTTCAACGCGGACTTGGACGGCGAGTACGCCGCCGACGGCAGCAGCGCGGCGAACGGGCCGGCGGGGTCGCTGGTGAGGGTCAGGGACGCGGCGTGGCTGCTGACGTTCACCACGCGCGGCGCGGGTGAGCGCCGCAGCAGCGGCAGCACGGCGTTGGTCACCGCGATCACCCCGAAGACGTTGGTCTCGAACACCGCCCGGACCATGTCCAGGTCGACGGTGCTCGGCACCTGGTCGTGCGCGTCCGCGGGCGAGACCTGCCCGGAACCGGTGATGCCCGCGTTGTTGACCAGCACGTCGAGGCGGCCGAAGCGCTCCTCGACCTGCCTCGCGACCTCATCGACGGTGGTCTGGTCGGTGACGTCCAACGTGACCGCGTGCGCGTCGCCACCCGCCGCGCGCAACGCCTCGGCGGCCTCCTCGCCGCGCCGCCGGTCCCGCGCGCCGACCAGGACCGTGAAGCCCAGCGCCGCGAGCCGCCCCGCGACCCCGCGCCCGATCCCCTTGTTCGCCCCGGTGACCAGCGCGACCCCGTGCTCGCCCATGACCTGCTCCTGTCCCGCGTCGACTCCTTGTCGCAACCCGAGACGAGACAGCACCGGCACCTGTGACATCCGGCCGGGCAACACTGGGGCTGCGACGGCGTGCGGTGCCCGCAGCAGGTCGGTAGCTTGCGGTATGGCCTTCACCGATGAGGAGATCGCGTACCTGCGGTCGCAGCCGCTCGGTCGGTTGGCGACCCTCGGCGCGGGCGGGCAGCCCGACGTGGTGCCGGTGGCCGTCGAGTTCGACGGCGAGGTCCTGTGGGTCGGCGGCGGCGCGACCGTGCGCGACACCCGGAAGTTCCGCAACGTCGCCGCCGGGAACCACAAGGTGGCGCTGGTGGTCGACGACCTGGTGTCACTCGAACCGTTCGTGGCTCGCGGCATCCGCGTGTACGGCGACGCGGCCCAGCCGTTCGACCGGGTCGGCATGGTCGGGCCCGGCACCTACCTGCGCATCACGCCGACCGTGTCCTGGAGCTGGAACCTCGCGGGCGAGCCCGTCGGTGACGAGTGGTACGCGGCGCGGAAGACCGTGCACTAGGAGAAGCGGCCCAGCAGCAGGTCCAGGCGGGCCCGGCGGTGGCCGGGGCGCAGGCGGCGACCGTGGTCGAGGGTGGCCTGGCCGTGCAGCGCGCTCCAGAACACCTCGGTCCTGGTCTCCACGTCGTCGTCACCGGCCAGGGGCCCGACGGCGGCCACGAACTCGCCGAACGCGGCCCGCAGCTCGGGCGGCGACTCGGCGGTGCCGAACGACAGGTCGACCTCGCGCACGAACATCGCCTCGTACAGCGCGGGCCGCTCGGCGGCGAAGTCCAGGTAGGCCATCGCCAGGGCGCGTAGCGCCCGCGCGGGCGAGCGGTGGGCCGTGCGGGCGGCGCGCAGGCGCTCGGTCATGTCGGCGAAACCCTGCACGGCCACCGCGCGCACGATCGCGTCCTTGCCCTTGAAGTGGCTGTAGAGCACCGGTTGGCTGTACTCGACGCGCTCGGCCAGCCGACGGGTGGTGACCGCGTCCCACCCCTCGGCCTCGGCCAGCTCCCTGGCCGCGTCGACGATCAGCCGCCCGCGCTCGGCGCGTTCGCGCTCACGGCGCTCCTGGATGGACACACCCCGGATGCTAGCAGCGCTAGACATTCGAGCGCACGGCGAGCTAGTGTCGCTCTCGTACCTAGCACTGCTAGCACCAGGAGTCGGGACATGTCCCACCACCGGATCAACACGGTCCTCGCCGCGCTCGTCGTCCTCGCCGGCCTCTACTTCGGCCTCGGCTTCCTGCTCGACCCGCAGAGCGCGGCGGCGGGGTTCGGCATCGACCCCTGGCCGCGGGAACCGGGGTACTTCGTGGTCAAGGGCGTCCGCGACATCGCCTACGCGCTCACCGCGCTGATCCTGCTGCTGTTCCGGCACCGCCGCGCCCTCGGCTGGGTGGTGCTGGCCGACGCGGTCATCCCGATCGGCGACTGCGTCGCCGTGTTCACCAACGGCGGCACGGTGGCCTACGCGCTGGCCGTGCACGGCTCGGCGGCCGTGCTGGTGCTCATCGTGGCGGCGTCGCTGCTGTGGGAGACCCGGAAGCGGGCGACCCCGCGGCCGTGAGCAGGAACGCGGGGGACCACCAGTAGTCGTGCAGCCGGGTGACCCGGACCTCGGTGAACCCGGCCCGCTCGACCTGCTCCGCCCACCGCGCCGCGGGCTGCTCCCAGGTGGCCCGGGTCGCGCCCGGCACCAGCTGGCCGGTCAGCACCGGCATCAGGAACCCCTGCGCCACCAGGTCCCGGTCCTCCTCGTACTCGGCCAGCCCGCGTTCGTAGGCCTCGGCCAGGAACCTGAGGTGCTCCGGGCTCGCGGGCGGCAGGTCCGGCACGTCGAACTCGACCACGGCGAGCACCCCGACGTGCCCGACCAGGTCGGCCAGCACGCCGTCGCGCACCTCGTGCGGCAGCGTGTGCAGGGCGAACGTCGACTGCGCCACGTCGAACACCGCGTCCGCCGGCAACGCCGCCGCGAACGGCTCCACCCTCGTGCGCCGGGCGTCGACGTCGTACCCGGCCAGCGCCCGCACCGCCTCGTCGAGCAGCGCCGCGGACGGCTCGACCAGCGTCACCGAGGCCGGCGCGTGCTCCGAGGCCAGGACGGGCCGCAGCGCCCGCCCGTCACCGCAGCCGACGTCCAGCAGGCTCGACGGCCGCGCCCGCGCGTACACCCGCGCCAACGCCTCGGTGACCGCCCGGTACAGGCCCACGTTGCCGCCACCGTCGATGAACGCCTCGAACGCCGCGGGCTGGTCGTACACCGAGCCGGTCCGCGCCGCCGCCAGGTGCTCGGCCAACGCCGCCGCCAGCGGTGTGCCCCCACCGCGCAGCGCCTCCCTCGCGCCGTCGACGTCGCCGCCCGCCAGTGCCCGCAGAGCTTCCTCGCTGTGGTTCGTCACGCTCCGAGCATGCCAAACGCCGCAGGTCGTCACCGGGAGTTGGCCGGACGTTGGTCAGTCGTTGGCGTGTCGCGCTGCACTGTCACCTGAACGAATCCGAGCAGGGGGAGAGATTTCCGTGGGAACGCGAGGGCACGGCGGCGACGCGGCCGGGGAGGGCCGGCGATGACCGACCAGTGGACCGGAGCCGGGATCTTCGAGAGCTACGCGAGCTTCGTCAAGACGATCGAGGGTGACGCGCAGAGCGAGACCGAACGCGTGCTGGACATCACGTTCGGCGCGATCGACGTGGTCGCCTCGACGGTGGCGCTGGCGATCGACCCGATCGGCACGCTGCTCGCGGCCGGGATCGGGTGGCTGATCGAGCACGTCAGCTTCCTGCGCGAGCCGCTGGACATGCTGATGGGCGACCGCGACGCCATCCAGGCGCACATCGAGCTGGTGAAGGCCGACGCCAAGCAGATCCGCGACCAGGCCGAGCTGCACAAGACCGCGATGGACCAGTTCACCGGCTGGGAGGGCAAGGCGGCCGAGGCGTTCAGGCAGAGCATGGACCGGCTCGGCGGCGAGCTGGACTCGCTGGCCGAGGTCGTGGACGGCACGGCGCGCGTCACGGCGGTGACCGGCACGCTGATCATCATCCTGCGCGACATCGTGCGCGACCTGATCGCCGGCCTGCTCGCCCAGCTCGTCAAGGGCGCGTTGATCGCGGCGGCGGCCGCGGTGTTCACCCTGGGTGCGTCCATCGTCGGGTTCATCGGGTACGCGGTCGGGGCGGCCACCGCGCTGGCCGTGCAGATCGGCGCCCGGATCGCCAAGCTGATCGCCGCGCTGGGCAGGCAGGCCGCGCGGCTGGGCAAGCTCGGCGGTTCGATGGGCTCGATCGCGCAGGGCTTCTCGCGGTTCGGCGACGCGGGCGGCATCGTGCACGAGTCGGTCAAGGCGGGCGGCGGGTACGGCGACTTCTACGGCGACGGCAAGAGCGGCGCGCCGGACCAGTCGAAGGCGGCCGTCTGATGGCCCGCCACGGAGGCGGTGGCTCCACGCCGCCGCCCGGCAGCCCGGACAGCACCACCAGCACGACCAGCAACCCGTTCAGCGACCGGTACGAGGTCAGCCCGCCGCCCTCGCCCAACCCGTTCTCGGACTTCTACCAGATCAGCGACAACGGCAGCGCGATGAGCCTGGACAACCTGGACTGGCAGGCGCAGAACCTCGACAACCTGGGCGCCGGCCTCACCACGACGAGCCAGAACCTCGGCTCGCACCAGGCCACGGCCGACGCGTACGGCGCGTTCGGCAGCATGATCGCGTCACCGCTGAACACGACGATCAGCCAGGGCGCGGACACGACCAAGGCCGCCGCGGACGCCGCCGCCAACGCCGCCCAGAAGGTCCGCGACTCGGCCGAGACGATGCGCACGACCGACAGCGACATCACCGACGACCTGAACAGCATCGGGCAGGACAACGACGTCTACCAGGGACCGCCCGGCTCGTCGGGCGGGCGTTCCGACGGCGGCACGGGCGGTCAGGGCGACCGCGCCGACGGCGACAACGGCACCGTGCCGCCGCCTCCCGAGGTGACCGGTGACGGCCCGATGTCGCCACCGCCGAACGCCACGCCGATGCCGAACCCGGACCCCAGGCCGATCGGCGACCGCATCGGCGACATCCGGCAGCAGCTCGGCGTGAACAACGACGTCGGCGCGGTCGTCGTGCCCACGGGCAACCGGCCGGACGGCCGCCCGTACACCCTCGACACGCCGGTCATGGACCTGCCGCCGGGCAACCGCCACGGCCTCACCCCCGAGCAGCAGGGGATGACCCTCGGCGAGATGATGGGCTTCCCGCCGGACCTCATGGCCGACCCGGACTTCGCCGGCACCCCGGCCAAGGACGCCCTCGACATGCAGGGCGGCGGCGCCTACAACGGCGACAGCAACCTGCTCATGCTCGACGACCAGCACAACGACAACGCGACGCTGGTGCACGAGGTCGGGCACGCCAGGCAGAACGAGCACGGCTTCAACCACCACAACTCGCACAACACGTTGCTGGAGTACCAGAACGTGCTGGTCAACGAGAACGCCCACCACGACGCCAACGGCAACCCGCCGCGACTGGCCTACCAGCCGCCGCCGGGCCAACCCCCGACCGACTGGAACGGCCTGCGCGACTACGTCCAGGGCAACCCGGTGACCCTCAACGGGCAGCAGCTCACCCCGAACCCCGCCCACCGGGACCAGAACCTGGTCCTGCTCGACCAGATCGAGCAGCTCACCGGACCCGGCGGCCCGTACGCCGCGGACGGCGCACGGGTGCGCGACAACCTGATCAAGGAGTTCTTCGCCAAGGAGAAGCAGTTGCAGGGGTAGTGCGCGCGCCCGCCCCCCGGCTAACCGCGGCCGGGGGCCGGGCTGCGCATCACGATCAGGTCGCCGTGACCGCCGTACCCCAGCACGTGCTCGGCGTACTGCGTGCCGTCGAACGTGATCAGCCACCACTCGCGGCCGACCGGCAGCAGCATCGGGTGCGGGATGTTCGTGCCGTACGGCGCGTCGAGCGTGCCCAGCTTGCGCATCGCCAGGTCGTACACGGGGTAGTTGCGCGCGTCGCCGTCGCTGGCGAAGAGGTACCACTCGCGGCCGACCCGCTGGATGATCGTGCCCTCGGTCTGGTCCACGGCGGTGTCCGCGCCGACCAGCCGCGTCCGCGTGTAGTCCGCGCCGGGGGCGGCGACCGCGAGCGCCGGGTGGAAGACGAACGCGGGCTGCTGCGCCTCGCTCTCCACGAACGCGAGGTGCCAGCGGTCGTTCACGCGGGTCAGCGCCGGGTCCCACGAGCTGACGGAGGTCGGCAGCGGCAGCCGCTCGGTGCGCAGCACGTGCACGCCGCGCAGCACGTTCGCGGTGGTCGCGGCGTGCCGGATGTGCACGCCCCGGAACGCGAAGTCGCCCCACGAGCTCATGAGCAGGATGAACCGGCCGGTGCGGTCGTCGTACACGACCTGCCCGGCGTGGTCGCCCAGCACCACGCCGTCGCGCTCGAAGAACAGGATCGCGACCTGCTCCAGGCGGGACGGGTCGGCCAGGTCGATCGTCCACACCGCCCAGTGCGCCTGCTGGAAGAAGCCCAGCCCGGCGTTGGTCATGGTCAGGTACAGCTTGCCGTCGCGGATGAACGGCCTGCCGTCGGCGTGCTGCACCACGTGCGGGTCGCGGACGCCGGCCTGGCCGAAGTAGCCCGCGCGCACCCGGCCCAGCCGCACGTCGCCGCCGCGCCCGCCGTAGGCGTAGTCGAGGCCGCCCAGCACCGCGGGCACCCGCAGGTCGACCAGCGCGCGCACGCCGTCCCGCTCGGTCAGCACGGGCTGCCAGCCGGTGCCCGTGCCGGTGGTGTCGACCAGGACGGTGACCGCGTTCTCGTTGACCACGACGGCGAACCGGAACGCGCCGGTCACGCGCACGTCGGCGGACTTCAGCGTGGTCGTCGCGCCGCCGGTGGTCACCTCGATCGTCGCCTTGCCGGTGGTCGCGTCGAGCGTGCCGAGCACGGACGTGCCGCCGCCGGCCAGGCCCGCCACCACCACGCCCTCGGCGCGCTGCACCTCCACCAGCACCGACCCGAACGGCGCACGGGGCCGGACACCGGTGCCGACCAGCGTGTCCGCCGTGGTGACCGGTGGTGTGATCGCGCTGTCGTACTGCACGAACCGCGGCGCGACCAGGTCGAACGGGCGGTGCTTGTGCGCCACCGCGAAGTGCAGGTCGAACGGAGTCGTCGCCGGCTGACCCATCGCGGGCACGTTACCGAACAGCGTCGAGAGCGCCCCGACCGCACCCGCCGCCCCGGCGTGGCGCAGCAACGCGCGTCGATCCATGTCCCGTGCCGCCATCGGACCTCCTCGGACTCCTGCCGGTACTTGTCAACCATGTGTTACAGGCAGGTGTGACCAAGTGTCCAGGGCTCAGGCGGTCAGCACGAGCTTCCCGCGCCCGTGCCCCTCGGCGGCGGCCCGGTGCGCCGCGGCGGCGTCGGCCAGCGGGAACGCCCGGCCGACGGTGGTGACGAGCTCGCCCTTCGCGGCGAGATCCGCCACTTCGGCCAGGCGTTCGGCGGACCGCCGCGGCGGCCCTTCGGTGAACACCACGCCCAGCTCGGCGGCGGCCGCCCCGTCGGCGATGGTGACGATGCGGTCCGTGCCGCCGCGCAGCTCGATCGAGGCGGGCAGCGCGCCCTTGCCCGCGACGTCGAACACCGCGTCGACACCCTCGGGCGCCAACGCGCGCACCCGCCGCACCAGGCCCTCGCCGTACGTCGTCGGCGTGGCGCCGAGCGCGGCGACGTGCTCCTGGTTGGCCGGGCCGGCGGTGCCGATGACCCGCAGCCCCGCCAGCACGCCCAGCTGCACGGCGATCGTGCCGACACCGCCCGCCGCGCCGTGCACCAGCAGCGTCTCGCCCGGCTCGACGCCGAGCAGGCCGAACACGCGGTCGGTGGTCTCGACGGCCACGGGCAGCGTCACGGCGTGCTCCCACGACAGCCCTTCCGGCTTGCGCGCGACCGTGGTGGCCAGCGCGTACTCGGCGTACGCGCCGGTGTCGGACCAGCCGAGCACCTCGTCGCCGACCGACCAGCCGTCGACCTCCGAGCCGACCGCGTCGACCACGCCCGCGACCTCGACGCCGAGGATCGTGGGCAGCGGCGTGCTGAAGAACGCTTCCATGGCGCCGGCGCGGACCTTCGCGTCGTACGGGTTCACCCCGACCGCCCGCACCCGCAGGCGCACCTGGCCGGGTCCCGGCCCGGGCTGTTCGACCTCGTCCAGGAGCAGGCTCTCGGGCCCGCCGAAGCGGCTCAGCACAACGGCTTTCACGGTGTCTCCTCTGCGGGGCGGAGCTTGGCGACCAGTTCACCGCGGCTGCGCACGTCGACCTTGCCGAACACCGACTTCAAGTGGTCCTGCACGGTGTGCGCGGAGATGACGAGCCGGGCCGCGATGTCCGAAGTGGACCGCCCGGCGATGACCTCGTGGCACACCTCGCGCTCCCGGGCGGTGAGGCCGTAGGCGGCCAGGAGCAGGCCGAGCAGCTCGGCGCCGGACGCCCGTTCGACGGTCACCACCGTCTCGCGGTCGTCCTCCGCGATCAACCGGCAGGCCTGCAGCAGGACCCAGCCGCCGGACGCGTCGCGCACGCGCGCCCGGAACGTGCCGGACGGCGCCGCCCGCGCCCCGGTCACCACGGCACGCAGCATCAGCGCGAACCGGCCGGGCGCGATCGCGTCCAGCTCCTCCCGCCAGGTCCGGGCGGCCGCCGTGGCCGCACGCGGCTCGCCGTCCGGGCCGACCACCACGATCGCCGGCTCGCCACCGGCCCGGGGGTTCCCGCCCCGCGCCGCCACCCTCGTCGCGGCGGCCAGCGCGGGCGCGACGGAGGCGACGAAGTCGACCTCCCGGTCGGTGAACTCGCCGCGCCGCACCAGGCCCGCCGCGCCCCAGCACGTGCCGTCCACCCGGAACACCACGCGCAGCTCGTGGCTCAGGCCGAGCGGTCGCCACACCTCGTTGAGCCTGCCGCTGCGGGCGACGTCGCGGCGCGGCACGTCCGACAGCCGCGCCACCGGCTCCGGGCGGCGGGCCAGCTCGGCGAACGTGTGCGGCTCGTCGCCGCCGTACTCGCAGGCCGCCAGCAGCGGCTCGTACTCGGCGGGGATGGCGTTCGGGCCGCTGGTCATCGTGCTGATCACGGCGGTGTCCGGGTCGAGCGACGCCCAGCAGGTCAGGTCGGTCGGCACGACCCGCTCGACCACGTCGATCGCGGCCCGGTGCAGCTCGGCGACCCCGAGGCCCGCCGCGGCCAGCGCGGCGATCTCGCGCCGCGCGCCGACTGCCCGGCCTTCCCACATGCTCGGAGTATGCGCCGGTGACGGCCGCGCTTCCATCCCACATTTCCGGGATGGCGGCCGGTCGCGGACCGCTCCTACCGTCGGGCCATGGAGGCACGCCTGCGCACCGCCCGCCAGGGCTTCGAGGGGGAGTGGTCGTCGTGAACGCCGTCGCCCAGGTCGCCGCCGGGGTGGCGGCGGGGATCCACGTGCTGGTGTTCGTGTGGGAGACGCTGCTGTTCCGGCGGCCCGGCGTCCACTGGGGCGTGTTCAAGGTGCCCACCGAGGACGTCGAACCGGTCCGGCTGTGGTCGTTCAACGTCGGCCTGTACAACCTGTTCCTCGGCTCCGGGACGATCGCCGGCCTGATCGCGCTGAACACGGGCGACGAAGCGGTCGGCCGCGCGCTCGTGTTCTACACGTGCGGGTTCATGGTCCTGGCCGGCATCGGCCTCGGCGTGTCGGACCGGCTCGCGCTGAGCCGCCCCAAGGGCGCCGGGGTCGGCGGCACGATCGCGCAGATCACCCCGGCACTCGTCGCGATCGTCGCGCTCGCCCTCAGCTGACCACCCGTCGCCGGCCGATCACCGGTGGACGCAGGAGACCAGCTCGGTGAACGCCGCCCAGGCCTCCTCGGGACCGAACAGCCGCGGCGGCAGCACGTAGCGCACCGCCTCGTACGACAGGTCGCCCCACGGCTCACGCCGGTGCACGCGGCCCAGGACGCGATCGCAGCCGGTGCACGCGAGCCACGGGACCACGACGAGGCCGTCCTCCGCGACCGGCTCGCCGTCGACCACCCGGACCCGGCCGCCGTCGCGGGACCGGCAGCGGCGCAGGGTCGGTTCCACCGACTCGCGCACGCCCCAGACCTCGGCGATGACGGCGATGCCCGCCCGCTCGTCCCCGCTGATCGCCACGTCGCCGTCGACCAGGCCGGTGACGAGCAGGTCGATCCCGGCCTCCTGCTCGCCGATGTCCCGGCACTCGAGCACGTCCCTCGCCCGGTCGGGCGGCAGCAGCGCCGCCAGCCCGCGCCACGCGGCTGCCTCGTCCTCGTCCACGTCACCGAGGCTAACCGGACGATCGACTCACCCGATGTGTCGGTTAGCCTTACCTAAACTTCGGGGAGGTGCGGGTGTCGCGCGACGCGGTGCGAGGGGTCGGCCTGCTGGTGTCGATCGGCGTGCTGGGCCTGATCGTGCTGCTCAGCCTGTGGATCGGCACCAAGAGCATCCCGTTCGCCGACACCTTCGCCCTGCTGCTGGCCGACGACGGCACCGGCGACGCGGCCATCGTGCGCGGCGTCCGCGTGCCGCGGGCCGTGCTCGGCCTGCTGGTCGGCGCGGCGCTCGGCCTGTCCGGCGCGGTGATGCAGGCGTTGACCCGCAACCCGCTGGCCGACCCCGGCCTGCTCGGTGTGAACATGGGCGCGGCGGCGGCGATCGTGTCCGCCATCGCGTTCTTCGGGATCACCAGCCCCACCGGGTACGTGTGGTTCGCGCTGCTCGGCGCGGCGGGCACGGCGACCGTCGTCTACGTCCTGGGCGCGGCGGGCCGCGGCACGGCCACCCCCGACCGGCTGGTGCTCAGCGGCGCGGCGATGACCGCCGTGCTCTACGCCTACGTCTCGGCGATCCTGCTGCTGTTCACGCACACGTTCGACTCGTTCCGGTTCTGGAACGTCGGCTCGCTCGCCGGCCGCGACTTCGAGCTGATCGGCCAGGTCTCGCCGTTCGTGCTGCCCGGCATCCTGATCGCGTTCCTGCTCGCCCGGAACCTCAACGTGCTGGCGCTCGGCGACCACACCGGCAAGGCGCTCGGTGCGAACGTCCACCGCACGCGCGCGTTCAGCGTCCTCGCCGTCACGCTCATGGCGGGCGCCGCGACCGCCGCCGCCGGGCCGATCGCGTTCGTCGGGCTGACCGTGCCGCACGTGGCCCGCATGATCGGCGGCAGCGACCAGCGCTGGGTGCTCGCGTACTCCGCGGTGCTCTCGCCCGTCCTGCTGCTCGGCTCGGACATCGTCGGCCGCGTCGTCATCGCGCCGCAGGAGATGGAGGTCGGCATCATCACCGCGTTCATCGGCGCGCCGGTGTTCATCGCGCTGTGCCGGCGTCGGAAGTTGGCCACGCTGTGAAGACCATCCGCACCCCCGCCGTCTCGCTGCGGATCAGCGAACGCGCCCTGCTCGTCAGCACGGCCATCGTGCTGCTGACCGCGGCCGCCGCCGTCGCCACCATGGTCACCGGCGACTTCCCGCTCACCGTCGGCGAGGTGCTGGCCACGGTCGTCGGGCAGGGCGACGGCTACGCCGACTTCGTCGTCTTCACGCTGCGCCTGCCACGCCTGATCACCGGCCTGCTGGTCGGCGCGGCGCTCGCGCTCAGCGGCGCGATCCTGCAGAGCCTGTCCCGCAACCCGCTGGCCAGCCCCGACATCATCGGCTTCACCCAGGGCGCGGCCACCGGCGCGATCGCGGTCCTCGTGCTCGCGCAGGGCAGCATGGCGGCCACCGCGCTCGGCGCGACCGTCGCGGGCCTGCTCACGTCCACCGCCGTCTACCTGCTGGCGCTCAAGCAGGGCGTGCAGGGCTTCCGGCTGGTGCTCATCGGCATCGGCGTGAGCGCGATGCTGCTCGCGGCCAACTCCTACCTGCTCACGCGGGCCACGCTGGAGAGCGCGCTGGCCGCGCAGGCGTGGCTGGTCGGCGGCCTGAACAACCGGGGCTGGGACCAGGCCCAGGTGGTCGCCGCGGTGCTGGCCGTGCTGCTGCCGTGCGCGCTGGCGCTCGGCCGGCGGCTGGCGCTGCTGGAGATGGGCGACAGCGCCGCGACCGGCCTCGGGGTGAACGCCGAGCGGACCCGCCTGGCGCTGCTCGCGGTGAGCGTCGGCCTGGCCGCCGTCGCCACGGCCGCCGCCGGGCCGATCAGCTTCGTGGCCCTGGCCGCGCCGCAGGTCGCCCGACGGCTCACCGGCGCGTCCGGACCCGGTCTGGCCGCCTCGGCGCTCACCGGGGGTCTGCTGCTGGTCGTCAGCGACTTCGCGGTGCAACGGCTGTTCCCGACGACCCAGCTGCCGGTCGGCATCGCCACCGGCGCGATCGGCGGGCTCTACCTGGTGTGGCTGCTGGCCCACGAGTGGCGGAAGGGGAGCGCGACGTGACCGTGCCCGAGGCGGAGCCGACCGGACGACTGCGCGGTGCGCGACTGACGCTGTCCTACGACGAGCGCGTCGTCGTGTCCGGGTTGGACGTCGAGATCCCGGACGGCTCGTTCACCGTCATCGTGGGCCCCAACGCCTGCGGCAAGTCCACCGTGCTCAAGGCGTTGGCGCGGATGCTCAAGCCGCGCGCCGGCGCGGTGTACCTCGACGGCCAGGCGATCTCGACGTACCGCTCCAAGGAGGTCGCCCGCCGGTTGGGCCTGCTGCCGCAGACCTCCATCGCGCCCGGCGGCATCACCGTCGGCGAACTCGTGGCCCGGGGCCGCTACCCGCACCAGCGGCTGCTGCGGCAGTGGTCCGTCGAGGACGAGGAGGTCACCGCGGGCGCGATGCGGATGACCGGCGTGCACGACCTGGCCGACCGCCTGGTGGACGAGCTGTCGGGCGGGCAGCGGCAACGCGTGTGGCTGGCCATGGTGCTGGCGCAGCAGACGTCGATCCTGCTGCTGGACGAGCCGACCACGTTCCTCGACATCGCCCACCAGGTCGAGGTGCTCGACCTGTGCGCCGACCTGCACGAGGACGGCAACCACACCCTCGTCGCCGTGCTGCACGACCTGAACCAGGCGTGCCGCTACGCCACCCACCTGATCGCGATGAAGCCCGGCGTCGGCGTGGTGGCGCAGGGCAGGCCGGCCGACATCGTGACCGCCGAGCTGGTGGAGGACGTGTTCGGCCTGCCGTGCCGGGTGATCGCCGACCCGGAGACCGACACCCCGCTGATCGTGCCGTTGCGGCGGCAGCGCGTCGCCCAACCGTCCACCGCGTAGCGAGCCCTCGGCTCAGACCCGCCACCTCGCGCGGCCCGGGGGTTCGGGGGTCAGGTCGGAGTCGAAGGCGGCGGCGATGGCGTCCACGTCCCACGAGTCGCGGGTCAGCACGGGCTGCTTCACGGCGTACTGCGAGATCACGTGCAGCTTGTCCGGCAGGAAGCGGATCAGCTGGCTGGTCACGCCGCCGGCCAGGTCGCTGAGCAGGTACGTCACCAAAGGCGCCATCCTGTCCGGCGTCTGGTCCCGCGAGCTGATCTCCTCGGCGCGGGGGTCGAGGTCCATCATCGGGGTCCACGCGAGCGGCGCGACGGCGTTGACGCGGACGTCCCGCGCGGCCAGCGAACCGGCCCACGACAGGGTCAACGACGCCACCGCGCCCTTCGACGCCGAGTAGGCCGCGGCGCCGGCGCGGCCCAGCATCGCGCCCGACACGACGTTCACGATCGAGCCGCCGCGCATCACCTTCGCCGCCGCCGTGCCGCAGTACATCGTGCCGAGCACGTTCACCTCGACCACCGAGCGCAGCACGTCCGGCTCGTCCTCCCACGGCTCGGCGAAGTGCGTGACGCCCGCGTTGTTCACCAGCCCGTCGACCCGCCCGAACGACGACGCGCACAAGTCCACGAGCGCCTGCGCGACCGCCGGATCGGTCACCGACCCGGTGTGCGCCACGGCCTCGCCGCCCGCGTCCACGATCGAGGCGACGACCGACGGAGCACCCTCGACGTCGTTCACCACGACCCGCGCGCCCGCCGTCGCCGCGTGCCGCGCGTACGCCTCGCCCAACCCGCGACCCGCGCCGGTCACGATCACGGCCTTGCCGTCCAGGATCCCCATGCCTACCCCCGATAACCGGCCTTCGCGTCGTCCGCCCGCACCCGGTCGAGTTCGGCGCGGTCCAGCCGCGCCGTCACGACCCGCGGGCCCGTGCCCGCCTCGACCACCCGCCGCCCGTCCGGGTGCCACACCCCGCTGCCGCCGCACGAGCGCCAACCGGGGCCCGCGCCCGCCAGGTTCGCCACCAGCGCGTACATCCGGTGGTCCATCGCACGGGCGGCGGGGTGCACGTCGAGCCGCCGTTCCTGGCCCTCGGTGTACAGCGCCGACACCGCGTAGACGTCCGCGCCCCGCCGCGCCACCTCCAGCGCGTGCTCGGGCGCCGCCGCGTCGTAGCAGACCGCGAGCGCGACCCGCCACCCGCGGACGTCCAGCGGCGGCGCGGGCTCACCCGGCTCGAACAGCTCCCGCTCCGCCCGGCTCGGGTACTGCTTGCCGACCACCTCGACCGAACCGTCCGGGGCCAGCCCCACCGACGCCAGCAACCGGCGACCGTCCGGCCCGAGCCACGCCGCGCCGACCACCGCCGTCGCCCCGTGCGCCCGGCACGCCTCGCGGACCACGTCCAGCCTCGGGTCGTCGGCCGTCACCCAGCACGCCGGATCGGCGAGCCGGTCCAGGTCGTAGCCGGTCAGCGACAGCAGCGGGAACAGCACCAGGCCGGCGCCCTCCGCCTCGGCGACCGTGACGGCCGCACGGCGCGCGTTCTCCGCCACGTCACCGGGCACGGGCGCGTGCTGCGCGACGGCGACCACCAACTCGTCGGATTCCACATCACCGATCATTTCACGCGATCGGGCGACGCGGGACAGGTCCCCGCGAAACGCTCACGAAAACGTGGTAAACATAAAGGTTGACTTCGCCGGAAATGGCGGAATTGGAGATGGTTCGAGTATATCACAGGGGGCAAGCGTGACCACCGGTGAATTGTCGGCCGAACAGCGGCGGATCGCCTTCCTGCACGACCGGCTGGAGCTGGAGCGGGCCGCCGCGCGAGCGGAGCTGGACGCCGCGCTCAAGGACGGCCACGAGCAGCGCTGGCACCGCGAAGTGGCCGTCCGGACGCTGTCCGAGCAGGTCAGCCGCCTGGACGTGGCGGAGGAGAACCTGTGCTTCGGCCGCATCGACACCACCGAGGACCGCGTCTACGTCGGCCGGATCGGCTTGTTCGACACCGAGCGCGACTACGAGCCGTTGTTGACCGACTGGCGCGCGCCGGCCGCCCGCCCGTTCTACACCGCGACCGCGGCGAACCCGGAAGGAGTGACGCTGCGCCGCCATTTCCGCACCAAGGGCAAGCACCTGGAGAGCTTCTACGACGACGAGCTCCAGCTCACCTCGAAAGCGCTGCTCGACGCGCTGAACGCACCCCGCTCCGACACCATGCGCGACATCGTGGCGACCATCCAGGCCGAGCAGGACGAGGTGATCCGCCTCCCGCACCGGGGCGTGCTGGTGATCGAGGGCGGGCCGGGCACGGGCAAGACGGCGGTGGCGCTGCACCGCGTGGCCTACCTGCTCTACGCGCAGCGCGACCGGCTCTCCCGCCACGGCGTGCTGGTGGTCGGCCCGAACCCGGGCTTCCTGCGGTACATCGGCGACGTGCTGCCGTCCCTCGGCGAGACCGACGTCGTGTTCGCCACGCCGGGCGAGCTGTTCCCCGGCGTGCGGACCGAACGGGAGGACACCCCGGAGCTCCAAGCACTCAAGGGCGGCCTCACGGCCGTCGACCTGCTGGTGGCGGCCATCGCCGACCGGCAGGAGACGCCCGTCGAGCCGATCCCGGTCGAACTCGAGGACGTCACCGTTCCGCTCACCGCCGAGATCGCCGCCTGGGCGAGGGAACGGGCGCGCGCCGCCGGGCTCAAGCACAACGAGGCCCAGCCCTTGTTCCACGAGGCCCTCGTGGACGCGCTGGTCGCACCGGCGCTCGACCTCATCGGCGAGGACTGGCCCGAACTCGCGGCCGACGTGCGCCGCGAACTCGCCGGCCACCCGGACGTGCGGCGGGCCGCCACCGCGCTGTGGCCGATCCTCACCCCGCAGCAACTCCTCGCCGACCTCTACGCGGGCCGCTGCTCCGCCCTCGGCCACCCCGAACTGCACCGCGACGACCCGCACGCGTGGACGGTCTCCGACGTGCCGCTGCTGGACGAGGCCGCCGAACTGCTCGGCTCCGACGGCCGGGCCGAACGACGCGCGGCGCGGGAGCGCAGGCGGGCCGTCGAGTACGCGCAGGGCGTGCTGCACGTCATCGACACCGACCAGGCCATGCACGAGGACGAGCTGCGGGCCGTCGACCTGGTCGACGCCGAGTGGCTGGCCGACCGCCACACCGCCGTCGACCACCGCGTCCTCGCCGAGCGCGCCGCCGTCGACCGGGAGTGGACCTACGGCCACATCGTGGTCGACGAGGCGCAGGAACTGTCCGAAATGGACTGGCGGCTGCTGGCCAGGCGCGGGCCGAACCGGTCCATGACCGTCGTCGGCGACCTGGCCCAACGCCAATCCGCCGCGGGCGCCCGCGACTGGCGGACGGTGCTCGAACCCCTCGCCCACGACCGCTGGCAGTACCGCCGGCTCACGGTCAACTACCGCACTCCCGCCGAGATCATGGCCTACGCCGCGGGCACGCTGGCCGAAGTGGACCCGACCGCCGTCCCGCCGACGTCCGTGAGGCACGGCGAAGCGCCGCTCGAAGTCACCGGCGCCGACCCGGAGTCGTTCCGCCCGCCCACCGGCACGTTCGCCGTGATCGCACCGGCCGGCCCCCTCACGCCGCGCGCGGCCAAGGGCCTGGAGTTCGACACCGTCGTCGTGGTCGACCCCGACCGCATGACACCGGCCGAGCGGTACGTCGCCCTGACCCGCGCCACCCGACGCCTGGTCGTCGTGCGCACGTCTGCGGAGGAGCGGTGCGCACCGCTCCCCGGTGGGTCGGCGACGGAGACCGCGGTCGGGTGTCAAGCGGGCCGGGCGTGGTGATCAGGACACTCGTCAGGCACCTGCCGTGCGCGTACTGGATCACCAGCTCGTGTCGATCGGTGGTGGGCCCAACGCGCGGCAATGGCCGGGCCCGCTTCGCGCAACCTGCGGAAGTAGGTCACTTCCGTCCGGCGATATGTCAGGATTGCCCTATTCTCGGCGGTCGAGCGTCCCGGTGGATCGGTGTCGTGCGGCAAAGCGGTAGCCCTCGACAGTTCGGGCAGTTAATTGCGACAGTTGCAGTTGGTGAGGAAGTTTCCGCCAAGCGGCCGGGGTCGTCTGCTGACGTGCCCCCGCGGGGTGGGCGCCGGAGTCCCCGCCCCGCGGGTCGTTCTGGCTCACGGGCCGTGACCGAGGGGGTCATGGCGGCCAAGCGGTCGTTGTGGTCAGCGGTAACCGCAGGCGGCGGGGTCGCCGGAGGCCATGTTGCGGGCGCCCCACTCGTTCAGCGGCTCCAGTGCGGCGTTCAGCGAGTGCCCCAGTGGCGTCAGCGAGTACTCGACCCGGGCGGGTACCTCGTCGAACTCCTCGCGGCGGACCAGGTTGTCCGCCTCCATTTCCCGCAGGTGCTGGTAGAGCATTTTCTCGCTGATTCCCGGAATGAGTCGCCTCAATTGGCCGAACCGCTTGCTCTCGTCGGCGATGGCCCAGATTATGAGTACCTTCCACTTGCCCGCAATAAGGTCCACTGCGGCGTCCAATCCGCAGACGTAACTCTTGGTCTTCATGTTCATCCCCCTGACGACTTGGTAAGTGCTTACCTTCCCGTAAGTACTTGTCCGCACCTGAACACCGGATACTGTAACGAGCGTGCGGAGCATTGTGTAACGGTTGCTGCGGTGATGTCGAGGATGCCGGACGGAGGATCGATGAGCGGGACCAGCGCCAGATGCCGGCAGTCTTCGTCGCCGGGGCACCTCTGTCGTGGGGGTGACCCGGATCGGGCCCGCAGGGCGGACGAGGTCGCGAACCCCGTGGCGCGGACTTCCGCAGTGGCGACCCCTGTGCTGGTAGTGGCACCATCCCGCCGGTCCGCACGGCGGGCCGCGAGAGACCCTCGTCGCCGACACCACCCCGATTTCCGGCTTCGGGACCACACCTATCAGGTCTATCCCGACTGATGTTAGCAAGGTTGTCCGCAGGTCGGGATCGTGCATACGAGCGGCGGCTCGGCGCAGCCGAGGGGCGCCGCTTCGGGTTTCACCTGTTCGGATCAATGGGGCCGAAACAGGTGACTCAGCGTGTCCGGGTGTGTAGTGTCATTCGCGCCGGTCTTCACGTCCTAATCGCCGGTGCGGACTCCGTGGAATTGCGATATCCGACACCGAAGCGTCTCGTCGGAGCCTTGTGGCGTTAGCCGGGACGTGCACTTCCGGCGTGGTAAGCTGAATTTGCACTCCGGTGGAGGTCAATGGTCGTTGACATCAACGGATTTGTGCCGCAACCGTAATGGCCTTATTTGGGGCGTCGTCCACGCGCATATCGGATCGGTGGGGTCGGTCCGGCAGCCGGGCGACCACGAGGCCGCTTGGTGGTCGGACACGACTGCCTGAAGACGAATCGTAGGCTTGGGGGACACGATGCGGTTTCAGATGTTAGGCCCGCTGACGGCGTTAGACGACGATGGCCACCCGATCCCGCTGGGAGGCGCTCGGCAGCGCGCCACCCTCGGCCTGTTGCTGCTGCAGGCCAACCAGGTGCTGGCCACCAGCCAGTTGTTGCGGGCGCTGTGGCCCGGTGATGACGCGCCGACCTCGGCGCGGAAAATCCTGCAGAACGCGGTCTGGGGACTGCGGACCGTCCTCTCCGCCTACGGCGGTGGGGAGGGAGCGCCCAGCCTGGTGACGCAGCCGCCGGGCTACGTGCTCCGGCTCGACGTCGACCAGGTGGACCTGCACCGCTTCACGCGTCAGGCTTCCGAGGGCCAGGCGCTGCTCACGAGCGGTGAACCCGCCAGGGCGACGGAGGTGTTGCGCGAGGCGCTGTCGATGTGGCGCGGTTCGGTGCTGGCGGATCTGGTCGAGTCCGGCGTCAACTGGCCGGAACTCACCGCGGTGCAGCAGTCGCGGCTCGACGCCATGGAGAACCTGTTCGAAGCCGAGCTGGCCTGCGGGCGTCACCACGCGGTGCTGGGGCCGCTGCAGACCATGGTGGAGACCGAGCTGCTGCGCGAGCGCTCGTGCGGCCAGCTCATGCTCGCCCTCTACCGCTGCGGGCGGCACGCCGACGCGCTCACCGTCTTCACCAGGACGCGAGCCGCGCTGGCCGATCTCGGTCTGGAACCCGGCCACGGCTTGCGGGCGTTGCAGCAGGCCATTCTCACGCACGACCCGGCGCTCACCCCGGCTGAGCGGATCGCGGTGGTGTCGACCGAGGCGGAGTCGGTGGCGCCCGCCACCGAACCGGTTCCGCCCGCGCCGCCCGCGCTCGAACCGGGCCGCGTCCAGGTCGCGGACGAGCCCGCCGAGCCGGATCGCCCCGACGGGAGGCCGGCACGGCAGACCGTCAGCGTGCTGCTGGTCCGGGCGCGCCCGGCGGTGGCGGACGATGTCGTCCCCGCCCAGCGCATGGACGTCCACTTCGACATCATCGCCGTCGACGTGCGCCGGGCCGTGCAGGCGAAGGGCGGCCTCATCCTGGCGTCGATCGGCTCGGTCACCGCCGTGCTGTTCGACGCCCCGCACGGCGGCGGGCACGCCGAACGCGCGGTCCGCGCCGTGGACGGGTTGGCCGACATCCTGGGCAGCCGCGTCGCACCGGGGCTCCGGCCCGAGGTCACCGCCGCGATCGTGACGGGCGAGGCCACGGTCAGGTACTCGCGCTCCGGCGAGGCCGTGGTGGTCGCGGGCACGCTCGTCGAGCAGGCGCAGTGCCTGCTGGCCGACGTGCCGACGGGCGAGGTCCGGGTGTGCGGGCGGACGTTGTGGATGACCAGATCGCTGTTCACGTACCGGGTCGCTCGCAACGGCGAGTCGGCCACCCTCGGCGACCCGCCGGCGGGTAACGCCCTGCCGTTCGCGGACCGCGAGCGCGAGATGGACCTGCTGGCCGGGATGTTCGACCGGGTCCGCCACCGTGCCCGTCCGGACATGGCGACCATCCTGGGCGAGGAGGGCATCGGCAAGACGCACTTCCTCATGGAGTTCGTGCGCCGACTGGAGAAGGGTGAAGACGCCACCGTCCTGGTCGGACGGCCGTCGGTGCGGTGCGGGCACGACCCGCTGGCCCTGCCCAGCCAGATCGTCGTGGAGTACTGCGGCATCAACCCGGGGGACTCCTCGGCCACGGTGTCGGCCAAGCTGTCGTACGTGCTCGACCAGGTGGTGGCCGACGACGAGGAGTTCCGGTCGCTGCGCTACTGGTTGCGCCACTGCGTCGATCCGGAGCGCGACGGCGCCGCCGGGTCGAACGTCGGCGAGGTCCTGCGAGCGTGGCGGCTGTTCGTGGAGGACATCGCGCTCACCAAACCGGTGATGATGGCGGTGGACGACCTGCACCTGGCCCACCCCGCCGTGATGGACGCGGTGGAGGCCCTCGTCGAGACCCCTCGCACGGTGCCGCTCCTCGTGGTCGCCACCGCGCAGCCGCGCCTGCTGGACCGCAGGCCGGCCTGGGGCAGTGGGAAGCGGCAAGCCACGACCATCACCCTGGACCCGCTCTTCGGCGACGGCGGAGAGCGGGCGGTCGAACCGCGCAGGGGCGGCAAGGCGTCGCGCCTCGTCACCCCTGCGCCCATGATCGAGCCGGAGTTGGACTACCTGGCCCGCTGACCCGCGGTGGTGGTGGTGATCGTGCCACCACCACCGTTCTCCGCCCTGCCGACAGGGCCGGCACGGCACCGTTCCGCTCGGAGACGGGACCACCGCACCGCCCGGGTACGACGACACCGCGTGTCCGGGCCGCAGCGGCCCGGACACGCGGTGCCGTCAGAGAACCCTTACCGGGCAACCCTCACAGCGGGATGGTCTCCAGGGCGACGGGGCGGTCGACCGCCATGATCCACTTGCCGTCGGGCTCGCGGATCAGGACGTCGGTGCAGATGCCGTTGATGCGCACCGGCTTGCCGTCGTCGTCGGTGACCTCCAGCCGGAAGTCCACCACGATCAACGACGTGTGCCCGCCCGCTACGTAGGCGTACTTCACCGTGGAGTCCAGCTTGGGGTTGCGCGCCAGGAGCTCTGTGATCGCGGCGGTCCGGTCGGCGCCCGTGCGCGGGGCGCCGGTCAGGTTCGAGATGGCGTCGTCGCGGTAGAGGCTGTCGAAGATGGCGCCCTTGCCGGAGTTGAAGGCGGCCAGGAAGACCGCGTTCTGCACCTCCGGGTCGTCGGTCAGTTCCAGGTTGTCCAGATCCAGTTGCGCCGTCATGAGCGGCTGCTCGCTTTCTCTCGGTCGGTGACTCTTGCCCGGTCCCGCCGGACGGGGCCGGATCAGAGGAAGTAGTTCCGGGGGTCCAACCCGAGCAGGACGCGGCCCTGCACCTCCAGGCTGGTGGTCGCGTTCAGCAGGCCGTGCTGGGCCATGCCCCGCACGTCGCGCTGGAACCGCTGGAGGGGGACGTTGCGCGCGATCACCGTGGCACCGCTGGCGCTGTAGAGCAGGTCCACGGCCTCCTTGGCCAGCTCGATGGCGAACGCGCTCTGGCCGCGGATGTCCGCGCGTTCCTCCCACGTGGGCTGCACGCCTTCGTCGGCGCGGCGCTGGACCAGGCCGACCATGCGGTCGAGCATCGCCTCGGCGGCGGTGATCTTGTTCGCCGCGGTGGCGACCTGGACGTGGGTCAGCGGGTGGTCGCTTTGGTCGGTCCAGCTCGAGTAGGAGATGCCGCGACCGTTCAGCCGGTCGACGAACAGCTCGTACGCGCCGCGCGCCATGCCGACGAACGCGGCGAGCGACTCGGCCAGCACCAACGGGTAGAGGCAGTAGTCGCGGCCGGTGGCGCCGGTGTTCGACCGGTCGTCCAGCGTCCCCAGCACGGCCTTCTCGGCGTCCGCGACCCGGTGCGCCGGGACGAAGACGTCCGTGGCGGTGCTGCTCACGCTGCCAGTGCCGCGTGCTGCCGACACGTCCCAGTCGTCGGCGAGGGTCATGTCCGACAGCGGCACCAGCGCCACGGACTCGCCCACCGGGCCGTCCGGGCCCTCCACGATGGCGGCCATCATGTTCCAGTCGGCGGCCTTGGCGCCGGTGTTGAACCGCCACGTGCCGCTGAGCCGGTAGCCGCCGTCGACCGGGGTCAGCGTGCCGCCCGGCGTGAACCCACCGGAGACGCGGACCGCGCCCGAGCCGTAGACCTCTTCCTGCGCCTTGTCCGGGAACAGCGACACCATCCACGCGGTGCTCACCCACACCATCGACACCCAGCCGGTGGAGGGGCACCCGCGCGCGATCTCGGCCAGCACCGCGGCCTTCTCGGCCAGCGGCAGGTCCAAGCCCCCGAACCGACTCGGCACGGCCATGGCGAAGACACCGGCCCGCCCCAGCAGGTCGATGTTCTCCTGGGGGATCCAGCCGTTCGCGTCCGCCTCCGCGCCGTTGGCGCGCAGTGTGGAAACGAGGTCCCGCACCGCTTCCAGAACCGCCGGACGGGCGGTGTCGGTCGTGGTCACCATGCCTCCTTCGCGCTTTCGCACGGGTATGACGGCGAGGTCGCCCGGCTTGGTCGCCGGCGCCGAACGCGTCCCACCCCCGGGCCGTTCACCGGCGGGTTGTCGACGCTTGCCGCCAAAGCTACCGAGGCACGTTGCGAAGGTGTCCAACACGCAATCACTGCGCGGTAACCCCGCAGGTCGCGCGACTCCCCGCGGAGGCGCTGACCAGCCGATGAGCAGCCGGTTACCGATCTCCGACCCGCCCGCGACCGTCGATGACCAAACGGTGGAGAATACTTTTCCCGCCATCTCGAACGAGTACCGCAGCGCTGCTTCACTGATGGTCATGACGACCAACAAACCCATCCTGGTGCTCGGTGGAACAGGCAAGACCGGAAAGCGGGTTGTCGCACGGCTCCGTGCCCGCGGGTTCACCGCGCGCGCCGCGAGCCGCAGCGGCGAGACGACCTTCGACTGGCACGACGAGAGCACCTGGGACGCGGCCCTCGACGGGGTCGGGGCCGTCTACATGGTCGACCTGGTCGACGAGGCGGTGGAGTGGAACCCGGCGGTCTCGGTGCGGTCGTTCTGCGAGAAGGCCGTCGCCACCGGCGTCGAGCGCGTGACCCTGCTCCAGGCCCGGACCGATGAGGAGGCGGGTGGCAAGTCGCTGACCGGCAGCGAGGACATCGTCCGCGCGTCCGGTCTCGAGTGGACCATCCTGCGGCCGACGTGGTTCACGCAGAACTTCGACGAGGGCGTGTTGCTCGACAGCATCATGGCCGGTCACCTGCGAGTGCCCGCGGGTGACGGCCTGGAGCCGTTCATCGACTGCGACGACATCGCCGAGGTCGCCGTGGCGTCGCTGACCCAGGAGGGTCACGCGGGCCAGGTCTACGAGCTGACCGGTCCCGAGGCGATCACCTTCGGCCAAGCGGTCGCGGAGATCGCCCGCGCCACCGGCCGCGAGATCCGCTACGAGGCCGTCACGCACGAGCAGTACGTCGACGACCTGGTCGCCGTCGGCGCACCGCGCGAGTACGCCCAGCTGCTGGCCGACCTGATCGGCCAGATCCGCGAGGGCAAGAACGCCCACCTGTCCGACGGTGTGCAGCGCGCTCTCGGTCGCGAACCGATCAGCTTCGCCGAGTACGCCAAGAACGCCGTCGCCAACGGCGCCTGGCAGGTGTGAGCCCGGCGGGCCGCACGTTCCCCACCGCGCCCGGCCTGCTCGTCGAACTCCTGCGCCAAGCGGGCCGGCCGGCAGACCGAGTACGCACAGGAAGGCAAGGCATGTCCGCGCACACCTCCCCGGTGCCGTCCCGCACGGTCGGCGGCGCCGTGGCGCCCGACGTCCTGCGTCGCGTCATGTCCCGGTTCGCCACCGGCGTGGTCGTGCTCACCGTCGGCGGTGAGCACCTCCGCGGCATGACGGCGAACGCGTTCGGCTCGGTGTCGCTGACACCCCCGCTCGTGCTGTGCTGCGTCGCGCAGTCCGCGGTGATGCACGGCGCGCTCACCGCCACCGGCGCGTTCGGGGTGTCGGTGATGGGCGCGGACCAGGAGCAGGTCGCCCGCCACTTCGCGGACAAGCGCCGACCGGACGGCCACGCGCAGTTCGATCCGCTCACCTGGCGTCCCGGACCCCGCACCGGGGCACCGCTGATCGGCGGCGCGCTGGCGTGGCTCGAGTGCGAGGTCAGCGCCGTCCACCCGGCGGGCGACCACTCGGTGATCGTCGGGACCGTGCTGGACGCCGAGACCGCCGCGGAGGGCTCCGGGCTGCTGTTCTTCGAGGGCGCGTTCCGGCGGGTGGCCCCCTTGGAGGCGTTCGGCGCCGGCTGACGACGGCACGGCCGTCGCACGGTCGGCGCCCCCGCCCAGCCGCCCGCACGTCGCAGTCCACTGAGGATCGGACCGCGCGCCGCCGGGCCAACGCGCGGTGGTGGCGTCCTCCGCCGGCCGGATATCGCTACAGTGGTCGCACAACCGGTTACCCGGAGTTGCGTTCCACCCCCGTCCCCGGTTACCCATGAGGAGCACAGATGAACGAGCCCGGCGCGGAGCCGGTCACCGACAGCCCGTACGCGGCGGTCGCCGAGCACGTCGCGCGGTACCTCGCCAGCGACGGGCGCGACGGTCACCTGGAAGCGGGTGTCCCGAACCTCGTCCTGACCACCACGGGACGCAAGAGCGGCAAGCTCCGCAGGACCGCCATGTTCTACACGAAGGACGGTGAGCGCTACGTCATCGTCGCCTCCCACATGAGCGGCGGCCCGAAGCACCCCGACTGGTACCTCAACCTGGTCGCCAACCCGGAGGTGCTCGTCCAGGTCGGTTCGGACAAGTTCACCGCGCGTGCGCGCACGGCGGACGCGGGGGAGAAGCCGCGGCTGTGGGCCCTGATGACGAAGCTGTGGCCCGCGTACGACACCTACCAGGCCACCGCGTCCAGGGATATCCCCGTGGTGGTCCTGGAGCGCGTTTAGCGACCGAGGGGGAACGTCCCGCAGGGGGGCGGACGGCAGCTGCCGTCCGCCCCCTGCGGCGTTCCCGGGAGGGAGCGGCTCTGAGTCGAAAGTGGACGGTCCATTACCGACGATGAGCGGCCGGTGGTCGGCACCTGGTTACGGTCTCGGGGTCCGGTGTGAGGACAGGGGGTCCGGGCATCGCGGCGTGATGTCCACCGTGGACTGACCGGTCCCACTTCGAGTACCTCAGGAGGAACGCGTGACCACCGCGCACTACGACACCATAGTCATCGGAGCCGGCTTCGCCGGCATAACCGCAGCGCGTGAACTCGGCTCGCAGGGCAAGCGCACACTGGTGCTGGAGGCCAAGGACCGGGTGGGTGGTCGCGCCTACACCGAGACGCTGGCCGGTCACCTCGTCGAGCTCGGCGGCGCGTGGGTCCACTGGACCCAGCCCCACGTGTGGACCGAGATCACCCGTTACGGCCTCGGCATCGTGCCCGACGAGAAGGCCGTGTTCGCCAACTTCCCCGGCGCCGACGGCCGGATGAAGACCTACCCGGGTGAGGAGGTCCTGGCGCGGCAGCAGGAGCTGCTGGAGCGGCTCTTCGCGGGCTGGGAGGAGTACTTCGAGCGTCCCCACGACCCGTGGTTCCGGGCGGAGAAGCTGGCCGAGGTCGACAAGCTCTCGCTCCGCGACCGCATCCTGGAGCTGGAGCTGTCGCCCGAGGACGAGAACCTGCTGTGGGGCTGGGCGTCGGGCGAGTCCGGTGGCCGCAGCTCCCGCGGCGCGCTGACCATGCCCGGCCACTGGTGGGCCATGGGCGGGCTCCAGCTGATCGGCTTCGACGCCATCTTCAACCTCCGGTTGGAGGTGGGCATGCAGAAGCTCGCGGAGCTGATGGCCTCCGACGTCGCCGGGAGCGAGTTACGGCTGAACACCGCGGTCAAGGCCGTGCACGCCGACGGCGCCGCGGTGACCGTGACGGCGGCGTCCGGCGAGGTCTTCACCGCGTCGACCGCCGTGGTGACGGTCCCGGTCAACGTGTGGAAGAACATCGAGTTCAGCCCGGCGCTGCCCGAGCCCCACCTGCGGGCCAGCACCGAGACCATCGGCGTGCCGAACGCGGTCAAGCTCGCACTGCACCTCCGCGGCGACTTCGAGGGCGCGTTCTACGCGCAGGGCGAAGAGGGCGCGGCGTTCATCGGGCTCTTCCCGCACCGCGTGCTGCCCGACGGCACCCACCTCGTCGTGGGCTTCTGCGTCGAGGAAGGGGTGGACGTCAACGACCGCAAGCAGGTCGAAGACGCCGTGCGCCACTTGGAGCCGCGGGCCGAGGTCATCGACTACAAGCTCCACGACTGGGGTCGCGACGAGTTCAGCGGGGGTGGCTGGGCCTACCGCCAGCCGGGCCAGCTCACCACCATGCACGAGATCCAGCGGCCGCAGGGCCGGGTGGCGTTCGCGTCGGGTGACATGGCCAACGGCTGGAGCGGCTGCGTCGACGGCGCGATCGAGTCCGGCATCGTGGCCGCCCGCCACGTCGCCGGCCTGCTCGGCCGGGACTGAGCAGCGGCTCCGGGACGACCGGTCCCGGAGTTGTGCTCCGCTGACCGGAAAGCGACGGTCCCGTCGGCGGCGGCTCGATCCCGGTCGCCTGGCGCTACGTACGCGAGGCGCGACAGTGCGCACTCCGCTCAAGCGCCACGCCCTCGACTGCCACGCGACCGGAAGGCGGTCGACCGGGCGCCCACACCGGGCCACCGCGATCACCGCAGCCGTCCTCGTCCTGCACCACGTCGGGACCCGCCGTCATCCACGATGAAAACCGCACACTGACCAATTGGTAAGTACTGACTTTTTTATCAGTAGTTGATCAATCGTCTGCCGCGTGTGATTCTTGCCCGAAGCACGCGCATCATTCGCTCAGCGGAGCTGAACAGGAGATTCCGCACATGTTCACTGGCAAGAGGGCCGTGATCACCGGTGGCACCCACGGGATGGGGCTGGCCATCGTGAAGGCGCTGCTCGCGGGTGGTGCCGAGGTGCTGACGACCGGCTACAACGAGCGCAACGTCGAGGCGGCGCAGCGCGAACTGGGGTCGAAGGCGCACGTGGTGCGCTCCGACACCACGGACCTGGCCGACATCGAGGTCCTGGCCAAGCTGGTCGAGGAGAAGTTGGGCACGGTCGACTACCTGCACATCAACGCCGGGTTCGCCGAGATCGAACCGTTCGACTCGGTCACCGAGGCCGGCTTCGACAAGACCTTCGCCATCAACACCAAGGGCGCCTTCTTCACCGTGCAGCGACTGCTGCCCTTGATCTCCGACGGCGGCGCTGTGGTCTTCACGACCGCGGTCGCGGACGGCACGGGTACCCCCGGCATGTCGACGTTCTCCGGCGCGAAGGCGGCGGTGCGGGCGTTCGCGCAGGTGCTCGCGGCCGAACTGCTGCCGAGGCGGATCCGGGTCAACGTGGTCAGCCCCGGGTTCATCAGGACCCCGACCATGGGTGTGGCCACCGCGAGCCCGGAGTACCGCGAGGAGTTCGAGACGGCGGGCGCGGCGCTGACCCCGCTCGGTCGCATCGGCACGCCGGAGGAGGTGGCGCAGGCATCGCTGTTCCTGGCGTTCGGCGCGACCTTCACCACCGGGATCGAGCTGCCGGTCGACGGCGGCATCGCCCAGGGTCTGGTCCCGCTCGGCGCCGAGTAAGCCCGGATCACAATACAAATTGCCGTGGAATGCCGGGCCTCACCAGTGGTCCGGTATCACGCGGCTGGACTCGCCGTGCGCGGGAAACAGGAACGACGATGGCGACGACAGTCACCTCATTCACCGAAATCCAGGGCAAATTCTTCGAGTACATCGCGGACATCAAGTACTGCACGATGATCACGGTGGACAAGAAGAACCGGCCCAGGGCCAGGGTTCTGCTGCCCATCTGGGAGGTGGTGGACGACCAGCCGGTGGGGTGGCTGGCCGCCTACAAGACGCCGGTGAAGGCGGCGCACCTGGCGCGCAACCCGCACGCCACCTTCTCGTACTGGTCCCCGCGCCAGAACGTGGTCCACATCGACACCGCGTCGACGTGGGTCGACGACCCGGAGGTCAAACGCGAGATCTGGGACCTGTACCGCAAGGGCTCGCCCGCCACCGTCGGGTACGACCCGATCAGGTACTGGCGAGGTGGCCCCGAAGACCCCGAGTACCACCTGCTCCGCATGGAGCCGTACCGGGTGCAGGTCGTCCGCGGGACGGACTTGTTCGCACGTATCTGGCAGTCGGACACCGCGTGACCGTCCCGCCGACGGCTCTGGTTCGAAGGTCGGCAGGCGACCCGACCAGCGGACGTCGCATCGAGAGCAGCAACACCGTGAACCACCGGAAGGACAAGTGATGTCAGGGGACAACCGCTCGGCCGCGGGCACCGCGGCGACGAACGAACCGGCGGGTGCCGTCGGCGCGGAGGAGGCCGTCGAGGCCCCGAAGAACCCGTTGCGCTGGAAGGCGCTCGTGGTGCTGTGCGCGGCCTTCTTCATGGTCCAGCTCGACGCGCAGATCGTCCTGTTGGCGCTGCCGTCGATGCAGGCCGAGATCGGCCTCACCGCCGCGGGCGCGCAGTGGGTCATGAGCTCCTACCTGCTGACCTTCGGTGGCTTGCTGCTGCTGGGCGGTCGCGCCGCCGACGTCTTCGGCCGGCGCCGCATGTTCGCCGTCGGCATGGCGCTCTTCCTGGTCGCCTCCCTGATCGCCGGTCTGGCCTGGGACCCCACCATCCTGATCGCGGCGCGGGTCGGCCAGGGCATCTCGGCCGCCATCATCTCGCCGACGGCGCTGTCCCTGGTGATGGTCACCTTCACCGACAAGACCGAACTGGGCAAGGCGCTGGCGATCTGGGCCGCCAACGGCGCCGCGGGCGCCATGGCCGCGCTGTTGATCGGTGGTCCGATCAACGACCTCCTCGGCTGGGAGTGGATCTTCTTCATCAACGTGCCGGTGGCGCTGCTGGTGCTGGCGTTGACCCCCAAGCTGCTGCCCGAGAGCAGGGTTGCGGACCAGGGCAAGGGCTTCGACCCGCTCGGCGCGCTCACGATCACCCTGGCGATGGTCGCCTTCATCTACGCCGTCGTGGAGACGCCGGTCGCGGGCTGGCTGAGCGGGCAGACCCTCGGCCTGCTGGCCGCGACCGTCGTGCTGTTCGGGTTGTTCGTCGTCATCGAGAAGCGGGTCTCCGCGCCGATGGTGCCGCTGAGCCTGTTCCGCAACCGCAACCTGGTCGGCGGCAACGTGGTCATGCTGCTCGTCGGCATGGTGACCTTCGGCGCGGTGCTGATCATCTCGCTGTACGCGCAGCAGGTGCTGGGCTACACCGCGCTCGCCTTCGGCGTCAGCACCGTCATCTACACGGTGATGTCGACGATCGGCTCCCAGATCGGCGCCCGGGTCGTCGCCAAGATCGGGTTCCGCACCCTGGCGGTGATCGCGATGGCCCTCATGGCGATCGGCACCCTGCTGCTGACCCAGGTCGACGTGGACGGCACCTACTTCGCCGACCTGTTCTGGGGCCTGCTGCTCTTCGGCCTCGGTCTGGGCATGGGCTTCGTCGGCGTCACGATCGCCGCGCTGGCCGACGTCCCGGGGGAGCACTCCGGTGTGGCCTCCGGCATCAACACCGCGGGCTTCCAGATGGGTGGCGCGCTCGGTGTCGCCGTGGCGACCTCGGTGGCGGTGACCTTCACCCGCGGTGGTGACCAGAAGGTGGCCCTGAACGAAGGCTTCCAGGCGGGCTTCTGGGCGATGACCTTCCTCGCCGTGGCCAGCCTCCTGGTCGGCCTGGTGCTGTTCAAGGCGCCGAAGCCCACCGCGACCGCCGAGAACTAGCGGCTCCCTCCCGTGCGCGGGTGTCCGGCTTCCCCCGGCTGCCCGCGCATTGGTCGCACGGGAGCGCCGACGGCGGCTCGCACGGTCGCCGCCGGCACGGATCGTCCGTGTCCCCTGATGGAGCCGTGCCGGCTCGTGGGCACTCGCTGGAGGCCGTTCCCGCGCAACCAAGGAGGCCGCCGACAATCCAGTCGGCGGCCTCCTCCGTGCGTGCGGGTCAGCCCGGCAGCAGCGCCATCCCGTCGGCTTTGCCCAGGATCGCGCACAACCCTCGCAGGGCTTGGCCGAACCGCTCGATCGCCTCGTCGGTGATACCCAGTGAGGGCTCCACCCGCAGGGTGTGCGCCGCGCTGGCGGTGGGGAAGACCCGGATGGCGTGCTCGCGCAGCAGGTACCCGGCCGCCACGTAGCCGATCAGGCCCGCACGGGCGTTGTCCCGCAGCACCTCCGAGGTCGACTCGGACAGGTCGTGGAACTCGATGCCCAGCATGAGGCCCTTGCCCCGGACCTGCGAGACGACGTCGGGGAACTCCGCGGCCACGGCGTCCAGCTCCGCGCGCAGCCGCGCCCCCCGCGCGACGGCCCGCTCGTACGCCGCGCCGCCGTCCGCCTCCAGCATCTCCACGACCTTGATGCCGATGTGGCAGGACAGCGCGTCCTTGGCGAACGTCGAGCTGTGCACCAGCTCGAAGTCGCTGCGGTAGCGGCTCTGCCGCACCAGCAGCGCCGCGGTCTTGGCGATGCCGCCGCCGAGGCCCTTGGCCAGCACGAAGTAGTCGCCGAGCAGACCGACGCCGGAGGCGGAGAACAGCCGCCCGGTGCGCCCCATGCCGCTCTGCACCTCGTCGACGACCACGGGGAAGCCCACGGCGTCGGCCGCGGCGCGGATCTCCGCCGCCGACTCCGGCGACAGCACGTGGATGCCGCCCTCACCCTGCACCGGCTCGACGAAGAACGCGCCGATCGCCGGGTACTCGCGCTCGACCAGTGTCACCTGCCCGTCGACCACGACCGGGGACGGCAGGACCGTGCGCTCCTCGGCCAGCACCTCGGCGAGCGCGCCCGGCTCGCCGACCGGGACGAACCTGGCCTGCGCGGCGAGCGCGCGGAACGGCGCCCGGTAACCCGCGTGGTGGGTGAGCTGCACGCTGCCCGCCAGCTTGCCGTGGAAGGAGCCCTCCAGCGTCAGGAAGACCGGGCCTCGGCCCAGGATCTCGCCGTGGCGGCGGCCGAGCTCGGCCACCAGGGCGTCGAAGTCCGAGCCCTCGGCCAGGCCGAGTCGGGCACGCGCCTCGGCGGACACGGTGGCCGTGCCGTCGGCGACTGCGGCGCGGGCGGTCGCGATGTCGGCCTCCACTGCCGCGTGCAGCTCGCCGACGCGGATCACCCGGTCCAGCTCGGCGTGCTTCATCGCCGTCTCGATGCCTTCGGCGCCGCTGTTGGCGAACACCGCCGAGTAGGGCTCGTCGATGCCGAACTCGCGGTGCAGCACCCGGTTCAGCGCGGCGGCCAGCTCGTTGGCGTAGGGGTGGTAGGAGAGCTGCGCGTGCAGGGGCACTCGCTTCGCCAGCAGATCACGCGCCAGCGCCACCAGTTCGGGGTGGTTGTGGCCGAACACCAGCGTGCCGTAGCCGCCGACCAGGTCCAGTACGGCGACCTCATCACCATTGTGGTCGCGGTAGTAGAGGGTGTCGCCCTCACCGCGCACGTACTCCCGGTCGAGGCCGAGGCCGGCGAGCAGCCTCCGCATGTGGGCCTCGGCGAGTTCCGGTTCCATCGTGGGAGCAGCCATGTGCCCTCTCCGTCGTGCTCGCTCGGGTCATCGCCGTCCGGGGCGGGGCGGGCGGACGATTACCCGCCGATGACCGCGTTGCGTGTGGTCGTCCTGTCTGCCCGGCCGGCGCCGGGGCCGGTGGACGCGTGCGGGCGGGGGAGGGCCCGAGCCCGCCCCCGCCGTCGCGCCCCGCGGTGTCGCTCGTGTCGCTCAGGCCTCGCCGAACGGGTTGTCCACGACGTAGCGCCAGCGCCCGTCCTCGCCCAGGCGCAGCACGTCCAGGCCGATACCGGTGTGGTGCTCGGCCTCGAAGCCCTGGCCCGCCGGGATGTCCAGCTCCCAGTCGACCACCAGCAGCGCGGTGTCGTCGGTGACGAAGGACTCGCGCAGCTCGGCCTTCATCGACGGCTTGCGGGCCAGGTAAGCGCGGAGGCCGTCCTCGTGTTCCTTGCCGCTGACCGGGTTGCCCGGCTCCCACACCGAGACCGCGTCCTCGGTGTAGAGGCCCAGCACGGCCTCGACCGCGCCGGAGTTCATCGCGCGCACGTAGGTCGCGGTCATCTCGCGGGGGTCCGTCACTGGGCCGATCTCGTCCACGATGCTCGTCATCTGCCGGTCTACTCCCTCGTCGGTGAGCTGTGCCGGGACCGCACTCCCGGTCGCGCCCAACGTAGCCAGGACTTCCCACTGCGAATCCACGCTCGGGTAACCGCCGCGCGCCGCGGTGGGCGAGCGGAACGGGTATGTCCTTTGTGGATGGTTCTCGGTCGACGCGCGGTCTGCGACCGGTAACCGGACGGTCATCACTCTTCCGAGTGCTGCCCAGCACCTCCCTCCGGCCCGCGGTCACCGTTGGTCCACGGGACGGGCAGGGACGGTGCACGTGCAGGTACGTGGAGCGATTGCCGAGCGGTGAGTGCGCGTTGGACCTTTGCGCCGGCAACGCCGTTATGGTCGATTTCGGGACGATCGCAGGAGCGGGTCCGTTGGTATTCGCCAACCTTCCACATTTCGCATGAAGAGGTGGCCGAGCGCGATGACGACACAGCACGACAGGGTTGCGGACGAGGCGATCGCCGTCGTCGGACTGTCCTGCCGGCTCCCGTCGGCGGCGGACCCGTCGGCTTTCTGGCGGTTGTTGACCAACGGTGGCAGTGCCATCACCGACGCTCCCGAGGGGCGGTGGGACGACCACCGCGGCGAAGGCGGCGGCGACATCCGCCGAGGTGGGTTCCTGGCCGAGCCGGACGCGTTCGACGCCCGGTTCTTCGGCATCTCGCCGCGCGAGGCGACGGCCATGGACCCCCGGCAGCGGTTGGTGCTCGAGCTGGCCTGGGAGGCGTTGGAGGACGCGGGCATACGACCGGCAACCCTGAGCGGCAGCCGCACCTCGGTGTTCGTCGGCACGCTGCGCGACGACTACGCGGGGCTGCTCGGAGACCAGGCGATCACGCGACACTCCCTGCCCGGCCTCAACCGGGGTGTCATCGCCAACCGCGTCTCCTACTTCCTGGGGCTGCGCGGTCCAAGCCTCACCGTGGACTCGGCCCAGTCGTCGTCGCTCGTCGCCGTGCACCTGGCAGTCCGCAGCATCCTGTCCGGCGAGTCCGACGCGGCGCTGGTGGCCGGCGTCCACCTCAACCTGTCCACCGAGGGCGCCATCGCCACCGAGCGGTTCCGCGGGCTGTCCCCGGACGGCACCGCCTACGTCTTCGACGCGCGCGCCAACGGTTTCGTGCGAGGCGAGGGCGGCGGTGTCGTCGTGCTCAAGCCGCTGGCGAAGGCCCTCGCGGACGGCGACCGCGTGCACGGCGTCATCCTGGGCACCGCGGTGAACAACGACGGCGCGACGCCCGGCCTCACCGTGCCCGGCCGCAGCGCCCAGGAACAGGTCCTGCGCGAGGCGTGGCAGCGCGCCGGGGTGACCGCGGACGACGTCCAGTACGTCGAGGCGCACGGCGCCGGCACCCCCGTCGGCGACCCGATCGAGGCCGCCGCCCTGGGTGCGGCGCTCGGCGCGGACCGCACCTCGCCGCTGCGCATCGGCTCGGCCAAGACCAACGTCGGCCACCTGGAGGGCGCGGCGGGCATCGTCGGCCTGCTCAAGGTGCTGCTGGCGCTGCGCCACCGGGAGCTGCCGCCGAGCCTCAACTTCGAGCACCCCAACCCGGACATCGACTTCGCCGCGCTCAACCTGGCCGTGCAGCGCGAACTCACGCCGTGGCCACACCCGGAGCGCACCCTCGTCGCCGGCGTCAGCTCGTTCGGCGTGGGCGGCACCAACGGGCACGTCGTGGTCGCCGAGGCGCCGGTCACCGCCGCGAACGACGACAAGGGCACCCGCTCCGTGCTGCCGTGGGTGCTCTCGGCCCGGTCGCCGGAGGCTCTGCGGGCACAGGCCGAACGGCTGCGCGCAGCCGCCGTCGACCTCCATCCCCTCGACGTGGCGCACTCGCTGGCGGCCACCCGCACCGCGTTCGACCACCGCGCCGTCGTGCTCGGCAGGGACCGCGAAGCGCTGCTCGCGTCCCTGGACCAGGTCGCCGCCGGCCTGCCGTCCGCCGACGTGGTCGTCGACGAGGCACAGGACGGCCCGCTCGCCGTGGTGTTCACCGGACAGGGTGCGCAGCGCGTGGGCATGGGCCTGGAGCTGTACGCCGAACTCCCGGCGTTCGCCGCCGCCTTCGACGAGATCTGCTCCCACGTCGACCCGCTGCTGGGTCGCGAGCTGCGCGAGGTGATCGCCTCCGGCGAGGGCCTCGACCGGACCGAGTACACGCAGCCCGCCCTTTTCGCCGTGGAGGTCGCGCTCTTCCGGTTGGTCGAGTCGTGGGGCGTGCGGCCGGCCGTCGTGGCCGGCCACTCGGTCGGCGAGTTGGCCGCCGCGCACGTCGCCGGGGTGCTGTCCCTGTCGGACGCGGCCAAGCTCGTCGTCAGCCGCGGCGCCCTGATGCAGGCGCTGCCCGAGGGCGGCGCGATGGTCGCCGTGGAGGCCTCCGAGGCCGAGGTGCTGCCGTACGTGGTGGACGGCCTCTCCATCGCCGGGATCAACGGACCCCGCGCGGTCGTGCTCTCCGGCGACGAGGAGATCGCGCTCGCCGTCGCCGCCCGATTCGCCGGGCAGGGGCGCAAGACCAAGCACCTGAAGATCAGCCTCGCGTCGCACTCCGAGCGCGTGGAGCCGATACTGGACGAGTTCCTCGCCGTCGCGTCCACGCTCACCTACCACGAGCCCGCCCTCGACCTCGTCTCCACGGTCACC
This sequence comes from Actinosynnema sp. NPDC049800, assembly GCF_040656635.1. Lineage (NCBI taxonomy): Bacteria > Bacillati > Actinomycetota > Actinomycetes > Pseudonocardiales > Pseudonocardiaceae > Actinosynnema > Actinosynnema sp. NPDC049800. Next base: position 84,113 of record NZ_JBFAMT010000030.1, read on the forward strand.
GGCGACGCCGGGGCCGACTGGACCGCACCGGGGTACTGGGTCGACAACCTGCGCCGTCCGGTGCGCTTCCTCGACGCGGCCCGGACGCTGGAGACGCGGGGCGTGCGCACCGTGCTGGAGCTGGGCCCGGACGGCGTGCTGTCCGGCATGGTCGCCGACTCGGTGCTCGACCCGACCGCGGTTCGCGCCGTGTCCGCGCTGCGCAAGGGCCGCCCCGAGGTGAAGTCGCTGCTGACCGCCCTCGCCGCCGTGCACGTGCGCGGCGGCGCCGTCGACTGGGTGGCGGCGCACGTCGGCCTCGGGGCGGAGCGGGTGGACCTGCCGACCTACGCGTTCCAACGGGAGCGGTATTGGCCGGACACCACCCGTGCGCCCGCCGTGACCGCGTCGCCGGCCGGCACCGCGACGACGGCCCCCGTGCCGGCGCCGCGCACCCCGGTCGACCGCGACCTCGCCGCGTTGGTCCTCGCGCACGTCGCCGCCGTCCTCGGGCACGACGACCACCGGCAGGTGGACCCGCGGAGCACGTTCGGCGACCTCGGCTTCGACTCGCTGACGGGCGTCGAGTTGCGGGACGCGCTGGCCGCGGCCACCGGACGGCGACTGCCCGGCGGCGTGCTGTTCGACCACCCGACCCCGGCCGCGCTGATCGAGTTCCTGACCGGTGACGGTGAGCACGACGACGAGGTCGCCGCCACCGACGCGGACGAGCCGATCGCCATCGTCGGCATCGCGTGCCGCTACCCCGGCGGCATCGCGGGGCCCGAGGACCTGTGGCGGCTCGTCGAGTCCGGCGGCGACGCGATCTCCGCGTTCCCGACCGACCGCGCCTGGGACGAGGACCTGTTCGACGCCGACGCGAGCCGCGGCGGCAAGAGCTACGTCCGCAGCGGCGGGTTCCTGCACGACGCGGCCTCCTTCGACGCCGGGTTCTTCGGGATCTCCCCGCGCGAGGCGCTCGGCATGGACCCGCAGCAGCGCCTGCTGCTGGAGGCGACCTGGGAGGGCTTGGAGCGCGCGGGCGTGGATCCGGCCGCGCTGCGCGGCTCCCGCACCGGCGTGTTCGTCGGCGCGACCACGATGGACTACGGCCCGCGCATGCACGAGGCCGCCGAAGGCGTGGACGGCTACCTCCTCACCGGCACCTCGCCGAGCGTGATGTCGGGCCGCATCGCCTACCAGTTGGGCCTGGTGGGCCCGGCGCTCACGGTGGACACGGCCTGTTCGTCGTCGCTCGTGGCGCTGCACCTGGCGGTGCGGTCGCTGCGCTCGGGCGAGTCGACGCTGGCCATCGCGGGCGGCGTGGCGGTGATGTCCAACCCGGGCATGTTCGTCGAGTTCTCCCGGCAGCGGGGCCTGGCCCCGGACGGCCGGTGCAAGTCCTTCGCCGCCTCCGCCGACGGCACCGCCTGGTCGGAGGGGGTGGGCGTGCTCGTCGTCGAGCGGCTGTCCGACGCCCACCGCAACGGGCACCCGGTGCTGGGCATCATCCGCGGCACGGCGATCAACCAGGACGGCGCGTCCAACGGCCTGACCGCGCCCAACGGCCGGTCGCAGCGCCGCGTCATCCGCCAGGCGCTGGCCGACGCGGGGCTGCGTCCGTCCGATGTGGATGCCGTCGAGGCGCACGGCACGGGCACCGCGCTGGGCGACCCGATCGAGGCCGAGGCGTTGCTGGCGGCCTACGGGCAGGAGCGGGAGACGCCGCTGTACCTGGGTTCGTTGAAGTCGAACATCGGTCACGCGCAGGCGGCGGCGGGTGTGGGTGGGGTGATCAAGATGGTGGAGGCGATGCGGCACGGTGTGCTTCCCCGCACGCTGCACGTGGACGAGCCGACGCCGCACGTCGACTGGTCGTCGGGCTCGGTGGAGCTGCTCACCGAGGCCCGTGAGTGGCCCGAGGTCGACCGGCCCCGGCGGGCCGCCGTGTCGTCCTTCGGCATCAGCGGCACCAACGCGCACGTCATCGTCGAGCAGGCGCCCGCCGAGGACGAGCCGGTCGCCCAGCCGGTGACCGCGCCGGTGCCGTGGGTGGTCTCCGGCCTGGACCGCGCCGCGCTGCGCGCCCAGGCCGGGCGACTCCGGTCCTTCCTCGCCGAGCGCCCGGAACTGTCCTCGGCCGCCGTCGGCCGAGCCCTGGCCGCCCGGACCGCGCTGCCCGAGCGCGCCGTGGTGCTCGGCCAGGACCGGGACGACCTGCTGGCCGGGCTGGACGCGGTGCGCGACGGCGCCGACGCGCCCGGCGTGGTGATCGGCACGGCGGGTCGGGGCAAGACGGCGTTCCTGTTCACCGGCCAGGGCGCGCAGCGTCTCGGCATGGGCCGCGAGCTGCACGAGACGTCGTCCGTGTTCGCCGCCGCCCTGGACGAGGTGTTCGCCGCCTTCGACCCCCACCTGGACCGGCCGCTGCGCGAGCTGGTCTTCGGCGAGGGCGACGAGCTGCACGAGACCCGCTACACGCAGCCCGCGCTGTTCGCCGTCGAGGTGGCGCTGTACCGGCTGGCCGAGCACCACGGCCTCGTCCCCGATCTGGTGGCGGGCCACTCGATCGGCGAGCTGACCGCCGCGCACGTGGCGGGCGTGCTGTCCCTGGACGACGCGGCCAAGCTGGTCGCCGCCCGCGGCCGGCTGATGCACCAGGCGCGCGCCGGCGGCGTGATGATCGCGGTCGAGGCGACCGCGGAAGAGGCCGCGGAGTCCGTGGCCGGGCACGAGGACCGGGCCGCCGTCGCCGCCGTCAACGGGCCGTCCGCCGTGGTGCTCGCCGGTGACGCCGAGGTGGTCGAGGCCATCGTCGCGACGTGGCGGGAACGCGGCCGGCGCACCCGCGCGCTGCGCGTCAGCCACGCGTTCCACTCGCCCCACATGGACGACGTGCTCGACGAGTTCCGCGCCGTCGCCGAGACCGTCGAGTACCGCGAGCCGGTCGTCCCGATCGTCGCCGGGAGCACCGGCGACCTCACCGACGTGGGCTCGGCGGACTACTGGGTCCGGCACCTCCGCGGCACGGTGCGGTTCCTCGACGTCGTCCGGTTCCTGGAGGCCGAGGGGGCGGCGGTGTTCGTCGAGATCGGTCCCGACCCGGTGCTGACGGCGATGGCGCGGGAATCGGCCGTGGGCGAGGTGGTCGCCGTGTCGCTGCTGCGGTCCGGCCGGTCCGAGCAGGAGACGTTCCGGGCGGGCCTGGCCACCGCGTTCGCCAACGGCGCGCCGGTCGCACCCGGGACGTTCTTCGGCCCTGCGCCGCACGTCGAGCTGCCGACCTACGCGTTCCAGCGCAGCCGCTACTGGCTCGCCACCACCCCGCGCCGCGCCGACTCCGGCCACCCGTTGCTCACCGGGTCCGTGGACCTCGCCGACCGTGACGAGGTCGTGCTCACCGGCCGCATCTCCGCCCGCGAGCACCCCTGGCTGGTCGACCACCGGATCAGCGGGTCGGTGCTCCTGCCCGGTACCGCGTTCCTGGAGCTGGCGCTGGCCGCCGGTGAGCGGGTCGGCGCGGGCCGGGTCGAGGAGCTGGTCCTGGAGGCGCCGCTGCAGCTCGACGAGCCGGTGACCGTACAAGTGGCGCTGGGGGAGGACACCGCCGCGGGCCGGCCGTTCACCGTGCACTCGCGCGTCGACGGCGCCTCCGACTGGGTCCGGCACGCCTCGGGCCACCTCGCCGCGGGCGAGCAGGTGGCGGGGGAAGACCTGCTCGACTGGCCGCCCGCCGGCGCGCAGGAGCAGCCGCTGGACGACGTCTACGACCGGCTCGCCGAACTGGGCTACGAGTACGGCCCGGCATTCCAGGGACTGACCGCGTGGTGGCGCGACGGCACGGACCTGCTGGCCGAAGTGCGGCTGCCCGTCGAGGGACCCCGGTTGAGCCTGCACCCGGCGCTGCTGGACGCCGTGCTGCACCCGCTGGTGTTGGTCGCCGCCGGGCGCGGCGCGGCCGGCGAGATCCGGCTGCCCTACTCGTGGGGCAACGTCACCCTGCACACCGCCGGGGCGACCGCCCTGCGGGCCAGGCTGTCCCCGACCGGGCCGGACACCGTCGCCATCACCCTCACCGACTCCGCCGGCGCGGCCGTCGCGACGGTCGGCGAGCTCGCGCTGCGGCCGGTGGCCCGGGACAAGGTGGGCGGGGTCGACCCGGTGTACGCGCTGACCTGGCCGCGCGTCGAGCGGCCCGCGCCGGGCGACGTCGCCGACCTCGACGTGGTGGTGCTGCCCGCAGGGGGTCCGGACGCCGCCGCCGCGCACGACGCCACCCACCGCGTCGCGGCGGCCGTGCGGGAGTGGATGGCGCGGCAGGACGCGCGCGACCGCCTGGTGCTCGTCACGCGCGGCGCGGTGGCCGTGCGGCCGGACGAGGGCGTCGCCGATCTGGCCAACGCCCCGGTGTGGGGCTTCGGCCGCGTGGTGCAGGCGGAGCACCCCGGCCGGGTCGTGCTGCTGGACGTCCCCGTCGACGAGGATCCAGACCGCTGGCTGCCGCTGGTGGCGGGTTCGGCCGAGCCGCAGCTGGCCGTGCGCGACGGCGGACTGCACGCCCCGCGCCTGACCCGTGCCTCGACCACCGCCGCGCCCGCCCTCGACCCCGGCGGCACGGTGCTGATCACCGGCGGCACCGGCGGCCTCGGCGCGCTGTTCGCGCGCCACCTCGTCACCACGCACGGCGCCCGCCGCCTCGTGCTCACCAGCCGACGGGGTCCCGCGACGCCCGGTGTCGACCGACTCGTCGCCGACCTGACCGCCCGCGGCGCGAGCGTGGAGGTGGTGGCGGCCGACGCGGCGGACCCGGTGGCGATGGGCGGGTTGCTGGCCGGCATCCCCGCCGCCCACCCGCTCACCGCGGTCGTGCACACGGCGGGCGTACTGGCCGACGGCACCGTGGAGCAGCTCACCGCCGAGCGGATCGACCGGGTGCTCACGCCCAAGGTCGACGCGGCCCACCTCCTGCACGAGCTGACGAAGGACCGGCCGCTCGCCGCGTTCGTGCTGTTCTCCTCCATTTCCGGCGTCGTCGGCATGGCGGGCCAGGCCAACTACGCCGCCGCCAACACCTACCTCGACGCCCTCGCCGGGCACCGTCGCTCCCTCGGCCTGGCCGCCACCTCGTTGGCCTGGGGCCTGTGGGCCGGCACGGGCGGCACGGGCGGCATGGGCGGCACGCTCACCGAGTCCGACGTGGCCCGGTGGACGCGGCTGGGTGTCGTGCCGCTGACCCCGGAGCAGGGCACCGCCCTGTTCGACGCGGCACTGGCCACCGGCGAGGCCTTGCTGGTGCCGGCTCGACTGGACCTGGCCGCGCTGCGCGAGGACCCGCCCGCCGTGGCGCGCGCCCTGGTGCCCGCCCGCTCGAGGAAGGCCGCGAAGGCGGAGTCGAACTGGACCCGGCGGATCGCGGCGCTGCCCGAGGCCGAGCGAGCCGGCGCGGTGCTGGACCTGGTCCGCTCACTCAGCGCGGCGGCCGTGGGCCACGCGGACGCGGCCGGCATCGACCCGGCCAAGGCGTTCCGCGAGCAGGGCTTCGACTCGCTGGCCGGCGTGGAGCTGCGCAACAAGCTCATCGCCGCGACCGGGTTGCGGCTGTCCACCACGGTGGTGTTCGACCACCCGTCCCCCTCCGCGCTCGCCGCGCACGTGCAGCAGCACGTGGCGGGTGCGAGCGCGGTCGCGGTGCGGGCCACCAGGCAGGTCCGGACCGACGAGCCGATCGCCATCGTGGGCATGGCTTGCCGGTACCCGGGCGGCGTGCGGTCGCCGGGGGACCTGTGGCGGCTCGTCGCCGACGGCGTGGACGCCGTCAGCGGGTTCCCGACCAACCGCGGCTGGGACGTCGACGCGCTCTACGACCCCGACCCGGAGCGGACCGGCACCTCCTACACGCGGCACGGTGGGTTCCTGCACGACGCGGACAAGTTCGACGCCGACTTCTTCGCCATGTCGCCGCGCGAGGCCACGGCCACCGACCCGCAGCAGCGGCTGCTGCTGGAGACCGCCTGGGAGACCTTCGAGTCCGCCGCCATCGACCCGGAAACGCTGCGCGGTTCCCGCACCGGTGTGTACGCGGGCGTGATGTACGACGACTACGCCTCGCGGCTGCCCGCCGTGCCCGCCGAGTTCGAGGGCCTCGTGTTGGCGGGCAACCTGTCCAGCGTCGTCTCCGGCCGGCTGTCCTACGCCTACGGCCTGGAGGGGCCCTCGGTCACTGTGGACACGGCGTGCTCGTCGTCGTTGGTGGCGATGCACCTGGCGGCCAAGGCGCTGCGCGACGGCGAGGCCGACTTGGCGTTGGCGGGCGGCGTGACCGTGATGGCCGGGCCCAGCACGTTCGTCGGGTTCTCGCGGTTGGGTGGTTTGTCGGTTGACGGTAGGTGTCGTTCGTTCTCGGCTGGTGCGTCTGGTACGGGTTGGTCGGAGGGTGTGGGTCTGCTGTTGTTGGAGCGGTTGTCGGATGCGCGTCGCAACGGGCACCAGGTGTTGGCGGTGGTGCGTGGCAGTGCGGTGAATCAGGATGGTGCGTCGAATGGTTTGACTGCTCCGAATGGTCCGGCGCAGGAGCGGGTGATTCGTGCCGCGTTGGAGGGTGCGGGTCTGGGTCCGTCCGATGTGGACGTGGTGGAGGCGCACGGGACGGGTACGCGGTTGGGTGATCCGATCGAGGCGCAGGCGCTGCTGGCCACCTACGGCGAGGACCGGAAGACCCCGCTGTACCTGGGATCGTTGAAGTCCAACATCGGTCACGCCCAGGCGGCGGCGGGTGTCGGCGGCGTGATCAAGATGGTCGAGGCGATGCGGCACGGCGTGCTGCCCCGCACCCTGCACGTCGACGAGCCGACGCCGCACGTCGACTGGTCGTCGGGCTCGGTCGAGTTGCTCACCGAGGCCAGGCCGTGGCCGGAGACCGGTCGCCCGCGCCGGGCGGGCGTGTCCTCGTTCGGCATCAGCGGCACCAACGCGCACGTTGTCATCGAGCAGCCGCCAACCGAGCCCGTGCCCGAGCGGGAGCCGGTCGACGGGCCGGTGGCGTGGGTGCTGTCCGCCAAGGACGAGGCTGGCCTGCGGGCGCAGGCCGCGGCGTTGCGCGAGTTCGCCGCGGCGGCTGCGGCCCCGGAGCCGGTGGACGTCGGCTTCTCGCTGGCCACCGGCCGGGCGGTGCTGGAGCACCGGGCCGCGGTCGTCGGCGACCGGGACGGCCTGCTGCGCGCGCTGGACGTGCTCGCCCGGGGCGAAGTGTCCCCGGCGGTGCTGCGCGGCGACGGACCGCGGCCCGGGAAGATCGCGTTCCTGTTCACCGGCCAGGGCAGCCAGCGGCTCGGCATGGGCCGCGAGCTGTACGAGACCTCGCCGGTGTTCGCCGCCGCGCTCGACGCCGTGTGCGAGCACCTGGACCCGGTCCTGGCCCGCCCGCTCAAGGACGTGCTGTTCGCGCCGGTGGACTCGGCGGACTCGGCGCTGCTGGACCAGACGTCGTTCGCCCAGGCCGCGCTGTTCGCCGTCGAGGTGGCGCTGTTCCGGTTGCTGGAGCACTGGGGCGTGCGCCCGGACTACCTGCTCGGCCACTCCATCGGCGAGGTGATCGCCGCCCACGTGGCGGGCGTGCTCGACCTGGCCGACGCCGCGAAGCTGGTCGCCGCCCGGGGCCGCCTCATGCAGGCCGCCCGCGACGGCGGGGCGATGGTCGCCCTCCAAGCGGGCGAGGAGGAGGTGCTCGCCTCGCTGGCCGGGCGTGACGGCACCGCGGTCGTCGCCGCGGTCAACGGCCCCTCGGCCACGGTGATCTCCGGCGACGAGGACGCCGTGGAGGAGGTCTCGGCGGGCTGGCGGGCCGCGGGCCGCAGGGTCAAGCGCCTGCCGGTGAGCCACGCGTTCCACTCCCCGCACATGGACGACGTGCTCGACGAGTTCCGCGCCGCGATCGCGGACCTGACTTTCCACGAGCCGCGCATCCCGGTCGTGTCCAACCTGACCGGGGCGCTCGCGACCACCGGGCAGCTCACGTCGCCCGACCACTGGGTCCGGCACGTGCGCGCCGCGGTGCGGTTCTCCGACGGCGTGCGGTTCCTGGAGGCCGAGGGCGTCACCGACTACCTGGAGGTCGGACCGGACGGCGTGCTGTCCGCACTGGTCCGCGAGACCGTCACCGGCCCGGTGGGCGCACTGGTCCCGGTGCTGCGCTCGGGCCGCCCGGAGGGCCTGACCGCGCTGACCGCGATCACCGCGCTGCACGTGCGCGGTCGTGCGGCCGACCCGGCGCGGCTGTTCCCCGGCGGCCGGCGGGTCGACCTGCCCACCTACCCGTTCCGGGGCGAGCGCTACTGGTTGGAAGCCCCGGCCGCGGCGGGCGACGCCACCGACCTCGGCCTGACCGGCGCGGAACACCCCTTGCTGGGCGCGGTGGTCGGACTGGCCGGCCGGGACGAGGTGGTGTTCACCGCGCGGCTGTCCCGCCGCACCCACCCGTGGCTGGCGGACCACGTCGTGCGCGGCTCGGTCCTGGTGCCCGGCACCGGGTTCGTCGAGATGCTGTTGCGAGCGGGCGAGCAGGTCGGGTGCCACGAGGTGGAGGACCTGACCCTGGCCGCGCCGCTGCCGCTGCCCGGGCGCGGCGGCGTGTGGGTGCAACTGGTGGTCGGCGCGCCCGACGCCGCCGGCCGCCGGGAGGCGCGGGTCCACTCACGGGTGGACGACGACGAGTTGTGGACCGCGCACGCGACCGCCGTGCTCGCCCCGGCCTCCGAACCGGTGGTAGAGGGCTTGGCGCAGTGGCCGCCCGCCGCGGACGAGGTGAACCTCGACGGCGTCTACGACCGCCTCCGCGAGCACGGCTACGACTACGGGCCGGCTTTCCGAGGCCTGCGCCGGGTGTGGCGGGGCGAGGGCGAACTGTTCGCCGAGGTCGGGCCCGCCCGGGACCGCCACGGTGACGCGTTCGTCCTGCACCCCGCCTCGCTGGACGCCGCGTTGCACACCCTGCTGCCCGGTGTCGCGGCCGAGGCCACCCCGGCGTGGCTGCCCTTCGCCTGGAGCGGCGTGCGGGTGGCCGCCTCGGGCACGTCGGCGCTGCGGGTGCGACTGTCGATCACCGCGTCCGCCGAGGACTCGCAGACCGTGTCGCTGGTGGTGGCCGACGGTGTCGGCGCGCCGGTCGCGGCGGTCGACTCGCTGGTGCTGCGCCCGGTGTCGGGCGTGGCGCGGGCCGCCGACGGCCTGTTCGTGTCCCGATGGGTTCCCGTGCCGGACGCGACCGCGGGCGCGGGGATGACCGTCGAGCGGGTGCCGTCCGGCACCCCGGGCGAGGTCGTGCACGGCCTGCTGGCCACCCTGCGGCGGTGGTTGGCCGAGCAGTCCGGGCAACTGGCGGTGGTGCTGCGGTCCGACGACCTGTCCCACGCGGCGGCGCGTGGCCTGGTGCGGACCGCCCAGACCGAGCACCCCGGCCGCTTCGTGCTGGTCGAGATCGACGACGACCCGCGCTCGGCGGCGCTGCTGGACACGGCGCTGCGCACCGGTGAGCCTCAGGTGGCCGTCCGTGCCGGCGATGTGGTCGTGCCGCGGGTGGTGCGGGCGGCCGGCGACCCGGGACGAGCTCCGGACTGGCGCCGGGGAACGGTGTTGATCACCGGTGGCACCGGTGCGCTGGGCGCGGTACTGGCCCGGCACCTCGTGGTCGAGCACGGGGCCACCGACCTGGTGCTGCTCAGCAGGCGCGGTCCGGCGGCACCCGGCGCGGAGCGGCTGGCAGCCGAGCTGACCTCGCTCGGCGCGGCGGTCGACGTGGTGGCGTGCGACGTCACCGACCGGGACTCCCTCGCGGCGGCCATCGGAAGCCGGCGGTTGGGCGCCGTCGTGCACACCGCCGGGCTCACCGACGACGGCGTGCTCACCGCCCTGGAGGCGGTGCAGGTCGACCGGGTGCTGCGGCCGAAGGTGGACGCGGCCTGGCACCTGCACGAGCTGACCCGCGACCACGACCTGTCCGCGTTCGTCGTGTACTCGTCGGTCGCCGGCCTGCTGGGCACGGCGGGGCAGGCCAACTACGCCGCCGCCAACACCTGGCTCGACGGCTTGGCCGAGCACCGACGCGCGCTGGGCCTGCCCGGCACGTCGCTGGCGTGGGGCCTGTGGGCGGAGGCCAGCGAGCTGAGCGGCCATCTGTCCGAAGTGGACCGACGTCGCCTCGCCCGGTCGGGCCTGAAGCCGCTGGGCAATGCCGAGGCGATGGCGCTGTTCGACGCCGCGCTCGCGTCGTCCGAGCCGGTGCTGGCGGTGACCAGGCTGGACACCGCGGCCCTGCGCGCCTTGGGTGACGAGCAGCCCGTGCTGCTTCGTGGCCTGGTACGGGCGCCGCGGCAGCGGACCGCCGCCTCGACCGCGACCGGCGGCGAACCCGCGCTGCCGCAGCGCCTGGCCGGCCTGGACCGGGTCGAGCGGCTGCGGGTGCTGACGGACCTCGTGCGGTCCAGGGTCGCCGCGGTGCTCGGCCACGCCGACGCGAGCGCGGTCGACCCGGACCGCGCGTTCCAGGAGTTGGGCTTCGACTCGCTGACGGCGGTCGAGCTGCGCAACCAGGTCGCCTCGGCGTCCGGGCTGCGGCTGCCCACCACGCTCGTGTTCGACTACCCGTCACCCGCCGCGCTGGCCGACCACCTGCACAGCCGGCTCGGGGTCGACGACGAGCCCGACGTGCTGGCCGACCTCGACCGGCTGCGCATCGCGCTGCGCTCGGCCGGCGACGACGCGGAGCGCTCCGGCGCCATCGCCGACCGGTTGCGCGAGCTGCTCGACCTCGTCGCGGGCCACCCGCGCGACGAGGAGACGGACGACCTGGACGTGGCCAGCGACGAGGACCTCTTCGCGCTGGTCGACGACTTCGACTGAGTATTCCGCCCGGACACGACCGGCCCGGACACGACTGGGGAGCGAGAACACGTGGCTGACGAGGCGAAGCTTCGCGAGTACCTCAAGCGGGCGATCGCGGATGCCCGGGACGCGCGCAGGAAGCTGCGTGAGTTGGAGGACAAGGACAGCGAGCCGATCGCCATCGTGGGCATGGCTTGCCGGTACCCGGGCGGCGTGCGGTCGCCGGAGGACCTGTGGCGGCTCGTCGCCGACGGCGTGGACGCCGTCAGCGGGTTCCCGACCAACCGCGGCTGGGACGTCGACGCGCTCTACGACCCCGACCCGGAGCGGACCGGCACCTCCTACACGCGGCACGGTGGGTTCCTGCACGACGCGGACCAGTTCGACGCCGACTTCTTCGGCATGTCGCCGCGCGAGGCCTTGGCGACCGACCCGCAGCAGCGGCTGCTGTTGGAGACCGCGTGGGAGGCCTTGGAGACGGCGGGACTGTGGCCGGGGTCCCTGCGCGGCTCGCGCACCGGCGTGTTCACCGGCGTGATGTACAACGACTACGGCTCGCGACCCCGGCTGTCCTCGTCGGACTTCGAGGGCTACTTGTTCAGCGGCAGCGCGGGCAGCATCGCGGCGGGCCGGCTGGCCTACACGTTCGGCCTGGAGGGGCCGGCGGTCGCGGTGGACACGGCGTGCTCGTCGTCGTTGGTGGCGATGCACCTGGCGGCGACGGCACTGCGCCGCGGTGAGTGCGACCTCGCGCTCGCGGGCGGTGTGACGGTGATGTCCACGCCGACCGCCTTCGTCGAGTTCTCGCGGTTGGGTGGTTTGTCGGCTGACGGTAGGTGTCGTTCGTTCTCCGCTGGTGCGTCTGGTACGGGTTGGTCGGAGGGTGTGGGTCTGCTGTTGTTGGAGCGGTTGTCGGATGCGCGTCGTCATGGGCACGCGGTGTTGGCGGTGCTGCGGGGCAGCGCGGTGAACCAGGACGGGGCGTCGAATGGTTTGACTGCTCCGAATGGTCCGGCGCAGGAGCGGGTGATTCGTGCCGCGTTGGAGGGTGCGGGTCTGGGTCCGTCCGATGTGGACGCGGTGGAGGCTCATGGGACAGGTACGCGCCTCGGTGACCCGATCGAGGCGCAGGCGTTGTTGGCGGCTTATGGGCAGGGGCGGGAGAGGCCGCTGTACCTGGGTTCGTTGAAGTCGAACATCGGTCACGCGCAGGCGGCGGCGGGTGTGGGTGGTGTGATCAAGATGGTGGAGGCGATGCGGCGTGGTGTGCTGCCCCGCACGCTGCACGTCGATGAGCCGACGCCTCACGTTGACTGGGAGTCGGGCGCGGTGGAGCTGCTCACCGAGGCCCGGCCGTGGCCCGAGACCGGTCGCCCCCGCCGGGCGGGCGTGTCCTCGTTCGGCTTCGGCGGCACCAACGCGCACGTGATCGTCGAGCAGCCACCGGACCCCGGACCGGTCGAGGCGGAGTCGGTGTCCATCGTGCTGCCTGTGGTGCCGTTCGTGGTGTCCGGCCGGACCGAGGCCGCCGCCCGCGCCCAGGCCGCGGTGCAGGCCACCGCGGAGGGCTCCGACCTCGACGTGGCGTACTCGCTGGCCACCACCCGGCAGCCGGCTGCCTGGCGGGCCGCCGGCGTGGACCGTGCGGTCGGCGAGCCGGCGGTCGTCGCCGGGGGCGGCACGGCGTTGCTGTTCACCGGCCAGGGTTCGCAGCGGGTGGGCATGGGTCTGGAGCTGGCCCGGACCTTCCCCGTGTTCGCCGCGGCCCTGGACGACGTGCTGGCCCGCTTCGACCCGTCGCTGCGCGAGGTGATCGCGTCCGGCGAGGGCTTGGACAGAACCGGTGCCGCCCAGCCCGCGCTGTTCGCCGTCGAGGTGGCGCTGTTCCGGTTGCTGGAGCACTGGGGCGTGCGGCCGGACGTCCTGGTCGGGCACTCCATCGGCGAGTTGGCCGCCGCGCACGTGGCGGGCGTGCTGTCCCTCGACGACGCGGCCACGCTGGTCGCCGCCCGGGGCCGGCTGATGCAGGCACTGCCGGAGCGCGGCGCGATGGTCGCCGTCCAGGCCGAGGAGGGCGAAGTCCGGCCGCTGCTGGGTGACCGGGTCTCCATCGCCGCGATCAACGGCCCCGCCTCCGTCGTGCTGTCCGGTGACGAGGACGCCGTCCTCGCGGCCGCCGCGACACTCGGGGAGCAGGGCCGCCGCACCAAGCGGCTGCGGGTCAGCCACGCGTTCCACTCCGCCGAGATGGACCCGATGCTGCCGGAGTTCCGCTCGGTCGCCGAGGGCTTGACCTACCACCGGCCGGAGGTGCCGGTGGTCTCCACCGTGACCGGCGCGATCGCAGACCGGCTGACCGAGCCCGGCTACTGGGTCGAGCAGGTCCGTCGCGAGGTCCGCTTCGCGGATGCCGTGGACGCCGTACGCGCGTTGGGCGTGACCACGCTGGTCGAGTTGGGGCCGGACGGCGTGCTGTCCGCCATGGTCGGCGACGGCGTGCCGATGCTGCGCGCGGGCCGTCCCGAGGCCGAGACCGCCATCGCGGCGCTCGCCGAGGTGCACGCCCGCGGCACGGCCGTGGACTGGGAGGCGTTCTTCGCGGGCACCGGAGCCACCCGCGTGCCGCTGCCCACCTACCCGTTCCAACGCGAAAGCTACTGGCTGCGCCCGGGTTCCGGCGGCGGGGACGTGGCGGCGGCGGGACTCGACGCGGCCGACCACCCGCTGCTGGGCGCGGTCGTCGAGGTCGCCGACGGTGGCTCCGTCGTGCTCACCGGCCGGCTCGGCGCCGACGGCTGGCTGGGCGACCACAGGGTCGCGGGCGCGGTCGTCGTGCCCGGCACGGCGCTGCTCGAACTGGCGCTGCGCGCCGCCGCCGAGGTGGAGCTGGATCGCGTCGAGGAACTGACCGTCACGGCGCCCTTGGTGCTGCCCGAGGGCGGGGGCGTGCAGGTGCAACTGCTCGTGGGCGAGGCCGACGATCGAGGCAGACGACCCCTGGAGGTGCACGCGCGATCGACCGGCCGGGCCTGGCAGCGGCACGCGACGGGCGCGCTGGCTCCGGCCGACGTCCCGGTGTCGGCCGACCTGCTGGCGTGGCCGCCCGAGGGCGCGACCGAGGTGGACCTGACCGACCTCTACGACCGCGTGGCCGAGGACGGCTACGCCTACGGCCCCGTGTTCCGCGGCCTGCGCCGGTTGTGGCGGCACGACGGCGACCTGTTCGCCGAGCTGGCACTGCCCGACTCGGCCCACGCGGAGGCCGCCGGGTTCGCCGTGCACCCGGCGCTGCTCGACGCCGCCGCGCACCCGCTGCTGCCCGGCGTGACCGACCCCGACCGGCCCGCGCTGCTGCCGTTCTCGTGGTCCGGCGTGACCGTGGTGGCGCCCGGCGCGACCGCCCTGCGCGCCCGCATCACCCAGACCGGCGTCGAGTCGGCCTCGATGGTGCTCGCGGACGGCCTCGGCTCGCCGGTGGCGGCGGTGGAGTCGTTGGCGCTGCGGCCGTTCAAGCTCGGACCGACCACCCTCGACACGCTGTTCGAGCCACGCTGGACCCCGATCGCCGCCGGCACGCCGTCCGCCGCGGCGTTCGACGTCGTCCCGATCGCCCTGCCCGGCACCGACGACGTGGTGGCCGCCACCCACGCCGCCACCCGGCAGGCCCTGGAGCTGGTGCGCGGTTGGCTCGCCGAGGACCGCGACGGGCAACTGGTCGTGGTGACCCGCGCGGACGTGCCCGCGCACGCCGCGGTGCGCGGTCTGGTGCGCACCGCGCAGACCGAGCAACCCGGCCGGGTGGTGCTCGTGGAGACCGACGGCACGGACGCGTCCACCGCCGTCCTGGACGCCGCGCTCGCGACCGGCGAGCCGCAGATCTCGTTGCGCGACGGCGATGTCCGGGTGCCCCGCCTGTCCAGGCCGGAACCGGTGGACGCGCCGGCCGGGACGCCGTTCGCCGACGGCACGGTGCTCGTCACCGGCGCCACCGGCGCGCTGGGCGCCGTCATCGCCCGGCACCTGGTGGTCGCGCACGGCGCCACCGACCTGCTGCTGGTCAGCCGACGTGGCGCGACGGCCCCCGGCGCGGCGGAGCTGGAGGCCGAGCTGACCGAGTTGGGCGCGGCGGTCACCTTCGCCGCCTGCGACGTGGCCGACCGCGCGGCGCTCGCCGAGCTGGTGGCGCGGCGCCCGGTCAAGGCCGTCGTGCACACCGCGGGGGTGCTGGCCGACGGCGTGCTCGGGGCGCTGACCGACGAGCAGGTCACCGCCGTGCTGCGGCCCAAGGTGGAAGCGGCCTGGAACCTGCACGAGGTCACCCGCGACCTCGACCTGTCCGCGTTCGTGCTGTACTCGTCGCTGGCAGGCCAGCTCGGCAACGCCGGGCAGGCCAACTACTCGGCGGCCAACACCTTCCTCGACGGGCTCGCCGAGCACCGGCGCGCGCTGGGGCTGCCCGCCGTGTCGCTGGCGTGGGGCCTGTGGGAGCGGGCCAGCGACATCACCGGCCACCTGGCCGACGTGGACGTCAAGCGGATGGCGAAGGCCGGTCTCCTGGCGCTGTCCACACAGGACGCCCTGATCTCGTTCGACGCCGCGCTCGCCCTCGACGTGCCGGTGGTCGCGATCACCGGCGTCGACCCGGCGACGCTGGCGGCGCTGGGGGAGGACGCCCCGGTCGTCCTGCGGGGGCTCGTGCCTCCGGCCCGTCGGCCCCGGCGCGTCGACGGCTCCCTCACCGAGCGGCTGGCCGACCTGACCGGCGCCGAGCGGGACCGGGCGCTGGTGGGCCTGGTCCGCGCCGCGGTGGCCGCGGTGCTCGGGCACGCCCACGCGGACGCGGTCCCGGCCGACCGGCCGTTCCAGGAACTGGGCTTCGACTCGCTGACCGCGGTCGAGCTGCGCAACCAGCTCGGCGCCGCCACCGGCCTGAGGCTGCCGACCACGCTGGTGTTCGACCACCCGTCGCCCGCCGCGCTGGCCGCGCACCTGTCCGGCGAGCTGTTCGGCGGCGCCCGCGAAGCGGTCGCCGCGACGGCGATGAACGGGGACGACAGCCCGATCGCCATCGTCGGCATGGCGTGCCGCTACCCGGGCGGCGTGCGCTCGCCGGGCGAGCTGTGGGACCTCGTCGCCAGTGGCGTGGACGCGATCTCGCCGTTCCCGACCAACCGGGGCTGGCCCGACCTGTACGACCCGGACCCGGAGCGGGTGGGCCGGTCCTACTCGCGCGAAGGCGGCTTCCTGCACGACGCCGACCTGTTCGACGCGGAGTTCTTCGGCATGTCGCCGCGCGAGGCGCTGGCCACCGACCCCCAGCAACGGCTGCTGCTGGAGACGGCCTGGGAGACCCTGGAGAACGCCGGGGTGGACCCGGCCGGGCTGCGCGGTTCGCGCACCGGCGTGTTCACCGGCGTGATGTACCACGACTACGGCTCGGGCCTGGTCGAGATCCCTCGGGACCTGGAGGGCTACCTGGCCGGCGGCACGCTCGGCAGTGTCGCGTCGGGTCGGGTGTCCTACACGTTCGGGTTCGAGGGTCCGGCGGTCACGGTGGACACGGCGTGCTCGTCGTCGTTGGTGGCGTTGCACCTGGCGGCGCAGTCGTTGCGCCAGGGCGAGTCCGACCTGGTGCTGGCGGGCGGCGTGACGGTGATGTCCACGCAGACCGCCTTCGTCGAGTTCTCACGCCAGCGCGGCCTCGCTCCGGACGGTCGGTGCAAGTCCTTCTCCTCGGGCGCGGACGGGACGGGCTGGTCGGAGGGTGTGGGGCTGGTGTTGTTGGAGCGGTTGTCGGACGCGCGTCGCAACGGGCACCCGGTGTTGGCGGTGCTGCGGGGCAGCGCGGTGAACCAGGACGGGGCGTCCAACGGCCTGACCGCGCCGAACGGCCCGTCCCAGGAGCGCGTCATCCGGCAAGCGCTGGCCAATGCCGGCCTGCGTCCGTCCGATGTGGACGTGGTGGAGGCGCACGGGACGGGTACGCGGTTGGGTGATCCGATCGAGGCGCAGGCGCTGCTGGCCACCTACGGCGAGGACCGGAAGACCCCGCTGTACCTGGGTTCGTTGAAGTCGAACATCGGTCACGCCCAGGCGGCGGCGGGTGTCGGCGGTGTGATCAAGATGGTGGAGGCGATGCGGCGTGGTGTGCTGCCCCGCACCCTGCACGTCGACGAGCCGACGCCGCACGTCGACTGGTCGTCGGGCTCGGTCGAGTTGCTCACCGAGGCCCGTGAGTGGCCCGAGGTCGACCGGCCGCGCCGGGCGGGCGTGTCTTCGTTCGGCATCAGCGGCACCAACGCGCACGTCGTCATCGAGCAGCCGCCGGCTGAGCCGGAGCTGGTCGCCGAGGTCGAGCTGCCGATCGCCCCGTGGGTGCTGTCCGGCCGGACCCCCGAGGCGGTGCGCGAGTCGGCCCGCCGGCTGGCCGCGGTGGACGCGGCCGACCTCGACGTCGCCTTCACCCTCGCCACCGCGCGCTCCGCGCTGCCGCACCGGGCTTCGGTGGTGCGCCGCGACGACCTGGCCGCGGTCGAGCCGGTGCTCGCCGCCGACGGTCGTACCGGGTTCGTGTTCGCGGGTCAGGGGTCGCAGCGGGTGGGGATGGGGTTGGGGTTGGCGGAGTCGTTTCCGGTGTTCGGTGCGGTGTTGGAGGAGGTGTGTGGTGTGGTGGACGGGTTGGTGGGTGGGTCGTTGCGGGGTGTGATCGCTTCGGGTGTGGGGTTGGATGGGACGGGGTGGGCGCAGCCGGCGATTTTCGCGGTTGAGGTGGCGTTGTTCCGGTTGTTGGGGCAGTGGGGTGTGCGGCCGGATTTCGTGGTTGGGCATTCGATCGGGGAGATCGCGGCGGCGCATGTGGCGGGGGTGTTGGATCTTGGGGATGCGGTGCGGTTGGTGGTGGCGCGTGGTCGGTTGATGGCGGGGTTGCCGGCGGGTGGTGCGATGGTGGCGGTGGGTGCGGGGGAGGGGGAGGTGGTGCCGCTGTTGGTGCCGGGTGTGGATGTGGCGGCGGTCAACGGTCCGGACTCGGTGGTGCTTTCGGGTGTGGAGGACGCGGTTCTTGCGGTTGCCGCGGTGTTGGCCGGGCGGGGTCGGGT
>NZ_JBFAMT010000031.1:0-100662 GCF_040656635.1 Actinosynnema sp. NPDC049800
TTCCGGCCCATTGTTCCTGTTGGGTGGGGATGTGCCCCCTTGACCCGTGCGGTAGGGCTCTGCCAGGTCGGCGGGATGACACGAAGCCCTCCTTTGAGAGAAGAACCGGTCAGCGGACGGGAGCGGCGGACCCGGCGCGGGCGGCGTGGGCCGTGTGACTATGGGTTGGGTGTCGGCTTTCGCTTTCCCAAACGAGGGGTTCGTGTCATCCCGCCGACCTGGCTTTGCCCTACCGCGCGTGTCAAGGGGGCTGTGCGTCCTTTGCCCGGTGGTGCGCTGATGGCTGCCCCCTTGATACGTGTGGTAGCCCGGAGGGAGGTCGGTGGGATGACACGGAGCCCGGACCAACGACGGACCCGGAACAGGACCGCCAAACCAGGGGTCATCCTGCTGATCTGCCCGTCCGGCGAGGACGCTTTTAATCTTTTGGAGCATTCGCGCTCAGACGGATCAGACGGGTAGGACGGATCGGACGATCTGGTGAATCAGACGGTCAGCACCAGCTTGCCGAATACCGCACCGCCCTCCAAAGCCCGGTGGGCGTCGGCGGCACGGGCGATCGGCAGCACGTCGTGCACGACGGGCTTGACCTGGCCGGACGCGATCAGCGGCCACAAGTGCTCCCGCACCTCGGCCACCACGCGACCCTTCCCGCTCGGTCCGTCCACGGGCCGGAACCGCAGGCCCGTCGCGGTCACGCTGCCGCGCTTGGACAGCAGCTTGCCGATGTTCAGCTCGCCCTTCACCCCGCCCTGCATCCCGATGATCACCAGCCGGCCGTCCGGCGCGAGGACGTCCACGTTGCGGCCCAGGTAGGCCGCGCCCATGTTGTCCAGCACCACGTCCGCCCGACCGACCTCGGCCACGAAGTCCTGCTCGCGGTAGTCCACCAGGACGTCCGCGCCCAGCTCGGCGCACCGCCGCAACCGCTCCGCCGACCCCGCCGTGACGGCCACGCGCGCGCCGAGCGCCTTGGCGACCTGGATGGCGTGCGTGCCGATGCCACCCGCGCCACCGTGCACGAGGAACGTCTCACCGCCGCGCAGACCGGCGACCATCACCACGTTCGACCACACCGTGCACGCCACCTCCGGCAGCGACGCCGCCGTCACCAGGTCGACGCCCTCCGGCAGCGGCAGGAGCTGGGCGGCCGGGACGACGACCCGCTCCGCGTAGCCACCACCGGCCAGCAGCGCGCACACCTCGTCACCGACCCGCCAGCCCGTGACGCCGTCGCCGAGCGCCGCGACCGTGCCCGAGCACTCCAGCCCCAGCACGTCCGACGTGCCCTCCGGCGGCGGGTAGTGGCCCTGGCGTTGCAGCAGGTCGGCCCGGTTCACCGCGGTCGCGGCCACGTCCAGCAGCACCTCGCCGGGCCCCGGTGCGGGATCACGAACCTCCGCCCAATCCAGCACGTCCGGACCGCCTGGTTCACGAATGGTGATCGCGCGCATGGCCCGACGGTAATCCGGTCGCACGCCGCACGCGCGGTCGCCACCATCGACCGGCATGGACCACTGGCCGTTGCACGACCTGGTGCTGCGCACCCCGCGCCTCGAACTGCGCCCTGACGACGACGAGAGCCTGACCGAGCTCGTCGACCTGGCCCTCGACGGCGTCCACCCGCCCGACCGGATGCCGTTCGGCGTGGCGTGGACCGACGCCCCGCGCGAGCGGCTCGGCATCAACACCCTCCAGCACTACTGGCACGTGCGCTCCACGCTCTCGCCGCAGCGGTGGACGGTGAACTTCATCGTGCGCCTGGACGGCCGCGTGGTCGGCCAGCAGTCGCTCGGCGCCGACGACTTCCCGGTCCTGCGCGAGGTCACCAGCGGCTCGTGGGTCGGGCTGCGGCACCAAGGGCGCGGCATCGGCACGGAGATGCGCGCCGCCGTGCTGGCGTTCGCGTTCGACCACCTCGGCGCGGTGGCGGCGCGGTCGAGCGCGTTCGACGACAACCTCGCCTCGCACGGTGTGAGCCGCCGGCTCGGCTACCGGCCGGACGGCACGTTCGCCCAGGTCAGGCGCGGCGAACCGGCGCGGCAGACCCGCCTGCTGGTCACCCCGGGCACGTTCCGGCGACCCGACTGGGCCCTCGCGGTGACCGGCGTCACGCCGTGCTTGCCCCTGCTCACGGGCTGCGAACCCACCGAGTGACGGATTGCGCTCGTCGCGGCGGCTTGTGAGGGTTCGGCATCCGAGTGAAGGGGAACTCGATCATGTCAGCAAGAACCGGGATCCGACGCGCGGCGATCCTCGCGGCGTCCGCCTCCCTCGCACTGGTCGCCGTTCCGGCCGTCAACGCCGCGTCGGCTTCGACGCTCGACGGGCCGAGGTTGGCCGAGAACCTGACCAGGAACGTCACCGCGGAAGGGGTCAACCGCCACCTGATCGCCTTCCAGCGCATCGCCGACCGCAACGGCGGCAACCGCGCCGCGGGCACGTCCGGCTACGACGCCAGCGTCGACTACGTCGCGGGCAAGCTGCGCGGCGCGGGCTTCCACGTGACCACGCCGGAGTTCACCTACCCGGTGCAGATCACCGACGCCGCGATCGCGAAGGTCGGCTCGACCACCTACGAGAACATCCCGCTCGAGTTCTCGCCGCAGACGCCCGTCGGCGGCGTCACCGGCCCGCTGCGGGTCGTGCCCGAGGACGCGACCCCGGGCTGCGAGGCGAGCGACTTCGCCGGGCAGGACTTCACCGGCGGCATCGCCCTGATCCGCCGCGGCTCGTGCACGTTCGACGTCAAGCACCGCAACGCGGCCGCCGCGGGCGCCATCGCGGTGATCATCTCCAACAACCGCGAGGGCACGCTGGCGGGTGTCACGCTCGGCGCGCCGGGTGTCGTGCCCACCGGTGGCGTCACCCAGGCCGACGGCAACGCGCTGGCCCAGCTCGGCGGCCAGGCCGTGACCGTCGACCTGCGCTACCACGAGGAGGACCGCGTCTCGCGCAACGTGATCGCGCAGACGAAGACCGGCCGCACGGACAACGTCGTGATGGCGGGCGCCCACCTCGACAGCGTCGAGAACGGCGCCGGCATCAACGACAACGGCACCGGTTCCGCGGGCCTGCTGGAGACCGCGCTGAAGCTCGGCGGCTCGCCGAAGGTCAACAACGCGGTCCGGTTCGGCTGGTGGGGCGCGGAGGAGCTCGGCCTGGTCGGCTCGACGAAGTACGTGCAGTCGCTGACGTTCGAGCAGCAGCTCGACATCGCGCTGTACCTGAACTTCGACATGATCGGCTCGCCCAACGCGGCGTACTTCG
The DNA here is from genome assembly GCF_040656635.1 of Actinosynnema sp. NPDC049800. NCBI lineage: Bacteria > Bacillati > Actinomycetota > Actinomycetes > Pseudonocardiales > Pseudonocardiaceae > Actinosynnema > Actinosynnema sp. NPDC049800. The sequence goes on from NZ_JBFAMT010000031.1 coordinate 3,271, forward strand.
TCTACGACGGCGACGACTCCGACGGCGTCGGCGCGGGCGCGGGCCCGTACGGCTCCGCGCAGATCGAGCAGGCGTTCGTGGAGTACCTGACGGTGGCGAAGGGCGTGCAGACCGAGGGCACCGACTTCACCGGCCGCTCGGACTACGGCGAGTTCATCCTCCAGGGCATCCCGGCCGGTGGTCTGTTCACCGGCGCCGAGGGCGTCAAGACCGAGGCGCAGGCGACGAAGTGGGGTGGCACGGCCGGTGTCGCCTACGACCCGAACTACCACGGCTCCGGTGACACCCTGGGCAACGTGGACCGCGTCGCCCTCGACCGCAACTCCGACGCGTTGGCGTGGGTGACGGCCTCGTACGCGATCAGCACGGAGAGCGTGAACGGCGTGCCGGCGCGGTCGGAGCGCGCTGCGGCGCGTGCGGCGTCCACGCGTTCGCTGCACGTGGAGGAGCACCACCACTCGCACGCCGACGTGGCGTAGGTCACAGCCGAGCGGGTAACGGAGACCGGTCTCCCCCACGGGAGGCCGGTCTCTTCTCGTCCACCCGGGAGTGTCCACAAACGACGAACGGGTGCGTCGGTGATCGACGTCGGTTAGGTTGCGGCCACCCGAATCCACCACTCAGGGGGCTGGTCTTGACTCTCTCGAAGCGCGTGGTCGCGCGAAGATCCCTTGCCTTCGTCGCGGCGCTCGCGGTCACCGCGACCCTGTCCGCCGCCGCCCGGGCCCAGGACCCCGGGACGTCGCCGGCCGCGGCCGAGCCGGTCCTCACGACCTCCAGCCCCGAAGCGCCACCGGTCCAGGCCCAGCCGGCCACCGCCCAGCCGACCGGAGCGCAGCAAGCAGCCGCGCCCGCGGCCTCCTCTCCGACGGCCGCCGCCGCGAAGCTCGCCATCTCGGCCACCGTCGGCGCGGGCCCGTTCCTCGTCGGCGAGCAGATCCCGGTCGAGGTGACGCTCTCCAACACCGGTGACGCCGACGCCACCGGCGTGAAGGCCGACGGGTACTCGAGCTCCGGGTCCACCTTCTTCATCCAGTCCTCCGAGTGGGGCGACCTGGCCCTTTCCGGCCCCGGCGTCATCCTGCCCGCCGGGCGGCAGCGCGTCCTCACCGTCCGCGGCGAGGTCCAGGGCTGGAGCGGCGCGCCGGTGGCGAAGTTCTCCATCTGGCAGGGCAACGCCTCGGTCACCGAGGTCGAGCTGCCGCTCCCGGTCCGCGACCCGTCCTCCGCCGCGGACACCCTGGCCGGCCTCGTCTACGGCGACCGCAACGACAACGGCGCGCCGGACGCCGGCGAGGCCCTCCAGGGCGTCCGGGTGACCGCCACCACGAACGGCCCGCCGTGGACGAGGCTGGAAGCGACCACCGGCGCCGACGGCCGGTTCCGGTTCGCGGACCTCCCGGTGCAGGTCTACGGGCTGTACACGGACAACGCGCCGGACGGCTGGGTCATCGAGCAGCCGAACTCCTCCGTCGCGGTGGACGGGAGCGGTTCGGCCGCGAACCTGCTGCTGCGCGGTCAGCGCCCGCTGACCGACTACCTGTCCGCGGCCATGCGGTTCACGCAGGACGTCTACCGGGTCGGTGACCGGGCCGAGGTCGCGGTGACGCTGACCAACATCGGCACCGCGGACCTGACCGGGATCAAGGCCGACTGCCAGCGGGCCAACGACGGAGGGCCTGAGCTGCGCGACCTCACCTTCGGCGACCTGGCTCTGGGTGGGCCGGGCGTGACGGTGCCCGTGGGCCAGTCCCGGGCCTTCACCATCAGCGGCACCGTCTCCGAGGTGGCGGCCGAGTACGGCGCGGCGGACCACCTGTGCGAGTTCGGCCCCGGCGACGGCCGCCGCGAGGGTCTCCCGCGGGCCTACGCCGTGGCCAAGGTGCCCGGCCCGGCCGTGACGCTGCGCATGGCCTTCTTCGAGGACCGCGACGGCGACGGGATCGGCGAGACGGGCCGCATGCTCACCGGCGCGGCGATCATCCTGAGGGACGCGGTCACGGGCGAGGTCGCGGCCCAGGCCCGGACCGACGCGCAGGGGCGCGTGCGCTTCGAGAACCTGCCCTCCGGGCCGTACAAGGTGCGCGTCTACGGCGCCTGGAAGCAAGGCGGCTACGACGCTGTCGTGTTCGCGGGCACGTGCCGGAGCTGCCAGGAAGAGCTGTGGACGGGTGCCGTGCCCGCCCCGGACGTGACGAACACGCGTCGTACCGGCGGGTGACCCGGCGCACCGCCTGACCTGGTGATCCGACCCTTGTCCCGCCCGGCGGGACAGGGGTCGGGCAGCACGCGCGGTGACCGGGTCGACGGGGGTCAACCCCACGGTGGTGGTGTCAGGGGTCTCAGCGTCGGCTACCGTACGACCGTGGACAAGACTGACGGTCAGGACTACACCGACCGGCTCGCGCGCCTGCAGAACCTGCCCTGGAAGCGTGTCCTGAACGTCCAGGCCCCGTACCGGTGGAACGTGCGCCGCATCTTCGGCGAGCGGGAGGTGCTCGACGTCGGCTGCGGCATCGGGCGCAACCTCAAGCACCTGGAACCCAACGGCGTCGGCGTCGACCACAACCCCCACTCCGTGCAGACCTGCCGGGACATGGGGCTGACCGCGTTCACCACGGACGAGTTCTTCGAGACCGAGTACGCCAAGCCCGGCCGCTTCGGCGGCATCCTGGCCGCGCACCTGGTCGAGCACATGCCGCGCCCGGAAGCCGTGAAGATCCTGCGCGGCTACGTCGACTTCCTCGCGCCGGGCGGCCTGCTGGTGCTCATCTGCCCCCAGGAGCGCGGTTACGCGTCGGACCCCACCCACGTGGCGTTCACCGACCTCGACGGCCTCGCGGACGTGACCTCCCAGCTCGGGCTGGTCGAGCGCGACCGCATGTCCTTCCCGTTCCCCAGGGCGGCCGGGAAAGTGTTCACCTACAACGAATTCGTGCACGTCGCGGTGAAGCCGGAGAACTGAGAAGCCGACCGCATTTCACTTTCGGCTGTCGTACCCCTGAGGTAGTGTCCGGCCCGTTCGGTCGAGTCGGGGGCTCGTCCCACAGGGGGGTCGCGCTGTGCGCTGCCGACGTCCGCGTGTCTCTGTCACGGACTGGCTGGTAGACCGACGCCTTCCATTCGTCTTGCAGTCAGGAAAGAGGATCATGCGTCGTTCCGCAGCGCTGCTGGTCGCCACCGCGGCGACCGCCGCCGTGGTGGCGGTCGCGGCTCCGGCCACCGCCGAGCCCGCGTCCGTCCACAATGGAGACCAGGTCGCCCGGGCCGAGCTGTCGCTCGACCGCGCCGGCCGTTCCGCCCGCCCGTACGGCACGAAGGCGACCGAGGCCAACGGTCAGGAGGCCGGCGCCGAGGAGTACCTGGGCACGCGGTTCATCCCGTCCGCGCCCAGACGGATCCTGGACACCCGCAGCGGCCTCGGCCGCGGCGGCAGCACCGCGCCAGTCGGCCCGGGCGGCAGCATCGTGGTGCCCGTCACCGACGCCCCGGTGTACACCCTGGCGGTCGTGCTGAACGTGACCGGCACGTCACCGACCGGGAACACGTACGTGACCGTGTGGGAGGGTGGCGCCGACATCCCCCGGCCGGAGGTGTCGACCCTGAACCTGGTGCCCGGTGAGACCCGCGCCAACTCGGTCACCACCTGGGTGTCGATCGACAACACGATCAGCATCTACAACAACGCGGGCAGCACGCACCTGATCGCCGACATCGCGGGCTACTACGTCCACGACAACCCGGGCGTCGCGATCACCCCCGCTCGGTACTTCGCCACCGGCCCGACCCGCGTGTACGACTCGCGCAACACCGGCGGCGCGTTCTACGGCGGCGAGTCCCGCTCGGTCGACTTCAGCTCCTACGGCGTGCCGGCCGGCTCGACCGCGGTGGCGCTGAACGTCACCGGTGTCGACGCGACCGCGAGCACCTACGTGACCGCGTGGCCGTCCGGTTCGTCCAGGCCGACCGCGTCCAGCCTCAACGTCGTGCCCGGCGGTGCCACCCCCAACGGCGTGACCGTCGCGCTCGGCGCGGACCGCAAGGTCAACCTGTACAACAACGCCGGCTCCGTTCACCTGATCGTGGACATCACCGGGTACTACCTGCCCACCGACAACGGCGGCGCGGACTTCTACCCCGTCACCCCCGGTCGCGCGTACGACACCCGGTGGGAGGGCGAGCCCGGGCCGATCTGGCCGAGCCAGGCGATCACGCTGTACTTCGACGACCCGAACCTGTTCCCGGGCAACAGCCTGCTGCTGAACCTGACCGGCACCGAGCCGACCGACAACACCTACATCACGCCGTTCCCGGCGGGCCAGAGCCGGCCCGGCACCTCGGCGCTGAACCTGGCGCCCGGCCAGACCGCGCCGAACATGGCCACGGTCCGCCTCGGCAGCTTCGAGACGGGCGGCAGCGTCTACCCCGCGCACCAGTACTACAACAACTCCGGCTACACGCACCTGGTCATCGACGTGTTCGGCATCTTCGCCTGATCACGGCGCCCGCCGGGTGAGCACCCGGCACGGCGGCAGGACGTGCGGGGTCCCGACCACCGGGGCCTCGCACGTCCGTCTTCCAGGGGCCTTCCGGCGGCCGTGCCGCGGCGAGCGACCGCCCGCCGCCGACGCCCGTCGGCTAGGCTCCTGCACCGAGGTAGCGTGCCCGAGCGGCCTAAGGGACACGTCTTGAAAACGTGCGAGGGTTGATCCCCTCCGTGGGTTCAAATCCCACCGCTACCGCGCTCCACGCGCCCTCACGCCCCTCACCGGGCGTGGGGGCGCTGCCGCGTCACGCGCCGGTCACCCGTCCACGTCCCGCAGGTGGGTGATGATCCGGTCGAACACCTTGGCCACCACCGCCTGCTCGTCGCGCGACAGCAGGTCGATCATGTGCTCGCGCACGCCCTCGACGTGGGTCGGCGCGGACGTCTCCAGCAGCGCCATGCCCTCGTCGGTCAGCTCGGCGAACACGCCGCGACCGTCCTCGGGGCACTCCCGCCTGCTCAGCAGCCCTTCCCGCTCCATCCGCGCCACCTGGTGCGACACCCGGCTCTTGGACGACGCCACCTCGTCCGCGAGCTGCGACATCCGCATCCGCCGCCCCGGCCGCTCCGACAGGCGCACGAGCACCTCGTAGTCGGCCAACGACACGCCGTGCCCGTCCTGCAGCTCCCGGTGCAGGCGGTCGGCGAGCATCGAGGCCCCGACCACGTAGTTGCGCCAGGCGCGCATCTCCCCATCGTCGAGCCAACGCGGCTCCTGCTCAGTCACCCCACAAGGTTAGGCCGCACATATCCGTTAACGGACGATCCACCGACATGTCTGGTGCAGGTCAGCTCCGCCAGGCAAACTCCTGCGCCGTACCGCGCCCTCCTACCGGGGCGCCGCAGGGAGGAACCCACCCCATGACCTCGTTCAGACGCACCGCGCGGCGATCCGCCGCGCTCGCGGTCACCGCGGCGGCAGCGCTGGCGGTCACGCTGGCGCAGAGCCCCGCGACGGCCGACAAGGACGACCGCCCGGCGCGCACCGTCGACGTCCGCCTGATCGGCATCAACGACCTGCACGGCAACATCGAGCCGCCCTCGGGCTCCTCGGGCCGCGTCACGCTGTCGGACGGCACGCAGGTCGAAGCGGGTGGCGCCGCGTTCAACGCGACCCACATCCGCAACCTCCAGGCCGAGGTGCGCAACTCGGTGATCGTCGGCCAGGGCGACCTGATCGGCGCGTCCCCGATCGTGTCGGCGCTGTTCCACGACGAGCCGACGATCGAGGTCCTCAACCGGGTCGGCATGGACACGACCGCGGCGGGCAACCACGAGTTCGACGAGGGCTACCAGGAGCTGCTGCGCATGCAGCGCGGCGGGTGCCACCCGGTCGACGGCTGCCAGTTCCGCGAGACCTACGAGGGCGCGGACTTCCCGATCCTCGGCGCGAACGTGACGCTGGCGAAGAACGACCGGCCCGCGCTGCCGCCGTTCTGGGTGGAGTTCCGCGACGGCGTCCCGATCGGGTTCATCGGCATGCCGCTGAAGGACGTGCCGATCCTGGTCGACCCGAACGGGATCAAGGAGCTGGAGTTCGGCGACGAGGTCGCCGCCGCCAACCGGTACGCCGACCTGCTCAACTGGCTCGGCGTGAAGTCGATCGTGCTGCTGATCCACCAGGGCGACAACACCTCGGGCGGCGGCCCGGACGAGTGCCGCACGGTCGCGGGCGGCCCCGGCCGCAAGATCGCCGAGCAGGTCAGCCCGAAGATCGACGCGGTGTTCTCCGGCCACAGCCACCAGCACTACAACTGCACGGTCACCGACCCGGCGGGCAACCCGCGCCCGTTCATCGAGGGCCTGGCGTTCGGCCGCGAGCTGTCCGTGGTCGACCTCAAGATCGACAAGCGGACCCGCGAGGTCGTCCGCTCGGCCACCGTCGCCCGCAACCACGTGGTGACCAGGAACGTCACCCCGGACCCCGAGGTGCAGGCGATCATCGACCTGGCCAAGTCGAAGTCCGGCCCGATCGCCAACCGCCCGATCGGCACCATCGCCCAGGACATCCTGCGCGCGCAGAACCCGGCGGGCGAGTCCGCGCTCGGCAACCTGATCGCCGACTCCCAGCTGGCCGCCACCGCGGGCAACGGCGCGGTGCTCGCGCTGATGAACCCGGGCGGCGTGCGCGCCGACCTCACCCACGCCTCGTCGCCCGCGGGCGAGGGCAACGGCGTGGTGACCTACGGCGAGGCGTTCACCGTGCAGCCGTTCGGCAACATCCTGCAGACGGTCACGTTGACCGGCGCGCAGCTCAAGGCGGCGCTGGAGCAGCAGTGGCAGGTCGTCAACGGCCAGCAGCGGCAGATCGTGCTGCAGCCGTCCAAGGGCCTGACCTACACGTGGTCGGCGTCCGCGCCGATCGGGTCCAAGGTGTCGGACATCGTCCTCAACGGGACGCCGTTGGACCCGGCCGCGAGCTACCGGGTCACGATCAACAGCTTCCTGCAGGGCGGCGGTGACGGCTTCAGCGCGTTCACCGCGGGCACGGAGATCACCGGTGGCGGCATCGACCTGGACGGCTTCACGGCCTACCTGACCGCCAACCCGAACACCGTTCCGCCGGCCCTCGGCCGCATCACCACCACCCCGTGATGCACGCGCTGTGAGCGGGCACCCCGGCGCCCGCTCACAGCGCGCAACCACTGTCCCGCTGAGCCGGATGAATCTCATTTCACCAGTTCAGGGGCTTCTCCTCGAGTTGTGCATCGGGCCGAAGAGGCGCATGCTCGACACAGGACCTGCCACCGGCGGAACCCGAGCTGACCCGCCGGCGGCACGCCCGGAAGGGGTAGGTGGTGCGGTGCAGGTAAGTCCTCGCGGTGACGAGCCGCGTTCGAGCCGCAACCCCGCGGGCGGAGCGGTCATGAGACCGGCCCGATCGCGAACGTGAGCGGCTCCGACGGGGTTTCGAGCGCACGGCGCCACCGGCGCCATCGCCGCGCTTGACGATGTTGACCCGGTAGGTCATCAGGGCGCCGTCTCCACCGTCGGCGCCGACCGCGGTCCACGCCGACCCCGTCACGCAGGTTTCGTCACTTCCACATGGGAAAACCCGGGTGCGGTGCCCCGACGTCGGGCTCCGCACCCGGGGCTTGTCTTGTCCGGGTCGGCTTCGGGTTTGTCTGGGAGGACGCGCGGTGCAGTTCAACGAGAACGCCGAGCTGGACACGTCACAGGTCTCCGACCAACGCGGTGTCGGCGGCCGGGTCGCCCTCGGTGGCGGCGGGCTGGGGATCGTCGGCTTGATCCTGTACTTCGTGCTGTCCCAGATCGGCGGCGGCGTGCAGCTGCCGTCCGGATCGGGGTTCTCCGACGTGGGCCAGGGGCAGCAGGTGGGCTCCGAGGCCATCAAGGAGAAGTGCCGGACCGGCGCGGACGCGAACCGCGAGTCCGACTGCCGCGCGGTGGCGTTCATCAACTCGATCCAGGCCTACTGGGGCGACCAGTTCGCCCGATCGGGTCGCACCTACCAGCCCGCGCAGACGAACTTCTTCTCCGGCGGGGTGTCGACCCGGTGCGGCAACGCCACGTCCGCGGTGGGGCCGTTCTACTGCCCGGCGGACGCGCAGGTGTACATCGACCTCGGGTTCTTCCAGGAGATGCAGCAGAAGTTCGGCGCCACGGGCGGTCCGTTCGTCGAGGCGTACATCCTGGCCCACGAGTACGGCCACCACGTCCAGCACCTGCTCGGCACGTCCGACCGGGTCGGCTCGGGGTCCGGGCCGACGTCCGGCTCGGTGCGGCTGGAGCTGCAGGCCGACTGCTACGCGGGCGCCTGGGCCAACCACGCGGAGACCGTGCCGACGGCCTCCGGTCAACCGCTGATCACCGGCGTCACGCAGGACGACGTGAACGCCGCGCTGGACGCCGCGGCCCGCATCGGCGACGACTTCATCCAGGGCGAGCTGGGCGGCGGCAAGGTCGACACGACCAAGTTCACCCACGGCACGTCGGCGCAGCGCCAGAAGTGGTACACGACCGGCTACGAGACCGGCGACCCGGCCCGCTGCAACACCTTCGACACCGACAACCTGGGCTGAAGCTGTGTTGGATTGCCCCTGCTCCGCAGATGGCGGCTCGGTCGCCGGGAAGTCGGCCGCTCGCGCCTGATTTCCCGACGATCGAAAAGCGTGATCGCCGGGAAATGAGTCGCGAACGACCGACGCGACCTCGCGGAGGGTGTCAGGGTTGACCGGCTAGGGCTTTCGAGCACCGGGCCAGCAGGGCGCGGAGGGTTTCCCGCTCCGCCGCGCTGAACTCGTCGGCCAGCCGCCGCTCGACGGCGGACGCCCGCTCGTCGGCCACCTCGAACGCCGCGCGCCCCGCCTCGGTCAGCCGCGTCTCCAGCACGTTGCGGTGAACCTCGTGCGGCACCCGGGCGATCAGCTCGGCCGCCTCCAGGTTGCGCAGGATCGTGGTCATCGTCTGCGGCGTCACGCGGCAGCGCCGGGCCAGCTCGGCGGCCGACACGCCGGGGTGGTCGTTGAGCACCAGCAGCGCCGCGTACTGGGCCACGGTCAGCCCGGCCGGCCGCACGGCCTGCTGCTTCACCAGCATCAGCTCGTGCTCGACCCGCTTGATGTCGCCGCCAAGGCGCTCCTCGACCGGCATGCCCATGCCCCGATCGTAAAGTGCGTTGACGGATATCAGAGCTCTGATCTAACTTCGTGCACGTACTCACACAAGTGGACGGAGCATTATGCGTTTCCTGATGGTTCTCGTGCTGGTCGTCCTCACCGCCACCCCGGCCGCCGCCACGGCCGCGCCGGGCGTGATCACCGGCCGGTCCGCCGCGCTGCACCCCGAGGGCATCGCCTGGGACCCGCTGCGGCACACGTTCCTGCTCGGCTCGATCCGGCGCGGCACCGTCGAGGTCGTCCGCGACGGCACCACGAAGACCCTGATCAGCGACCCCCGGATGGTGTCGACGTTCGGCGTGCACGTGGTCGGCGACCGCGTCTACGTCGCGTACGGCGACATGGGCCTCGGCGCCCGGTCCACCCCGGACACCACCTACCGGGCCTCCGGGCTCGGCGTGTTCGACCTCGCCACGGGACGGCCGGTGCACGTGGTCGACCTGGCCATCGGCCCTGGCCGGCACAGCGCCAACGACGTCGCCGTCGACCACGCGGGCAACGCCTACGTCACCGACCCCGCCTCCGACGCGCTGTACCGGGTCGACCGCGACGGCCGCGCCGCGGTGTTCGCCCGGGACCCGCGGTTCGGCAGCGACACCATCGGCCTGAACGGGATCGTCTGGCACCCCAGGGGTTTCGCGCTCGCCGTCCGCTACGACACGGGCGCGTTGTTCAAGATCACCCGATCGGGTCGGGTCTCGGAGGTCGCCCTCGACCGGCCGCTGGTCGGCGGCGACGGCATGGACCTGCGCCCGGACGGCACGCTCGCCGTGGTCACCAACTCCCTCGGCGCGCCGGGCGAAGCGGCCGTCAGCGTGCTGCGGTCGGCCGACGACTGGGGCGCCGCCCGCACCGCCCACCGGGTCGCGCCGTGGGGCGACGACGAGCCGACCACGATCGCCCGTTCGCCGCACGGCAGCTACGTGGTCGACGGCGACCTCGGCGTGCTGGTCGGCGGCACGGGGCTGTCGGACGCGCACACCTTGCGGAAGTTCCGCGAAAGCCGGGCACGGCACGGCGGCGAAGCGGTAGCTTCCGGCCTGATCGTGTAAGGGCCCTGCCCGGCGGCGGCTCGGGGGACGTCGGCAACCCGCGGTGGGCAAGGACCTACTTACGGGGGACACCCGATGTCCGGCACCACCAGCACGGGGCGAATCGTGCGGGCGGTCACGGCGGGCGCGCTGGCGCTCGCCGTGGCGCTCGGCGGACCGGTCGCGTCAGCGCAGGAAACCACGACCACGGCACCCACCACCACCGCGCCGTCCGAGCCGCCGACGGAAACACCCGTCGAGCCGCCGACGACCACGACGACCACCACCGAGCCGCCGGTGGAGACCTCGTCGCCGCCCGCCGAGCCCGATCCCACCACCGCGCCGGCCGAACCCGAGCCGGCGCCACCGGCCGTGCCGCGGGCCGAAGCGGCGCCCGTGCCGCGGGCCGACCTGAAGGTCTCGCTGGCCTTCGACCGCGCCGAGTACCCGCCGGACTCCGACATCGGCCTCACCGTCACGGTCCGCAACGCCGGGGCCGCGCCCGCGGTCGACGTCCGGTTCACCCACGGGGGCGACCTGCGGATCACGACGGGCGCGACGGAGCTGCGCCGCGTCCCCGGCGCGACCATCGCGCCAGGCGAGGCGAAGACCTACCGGCTCGTCGGCCGCCAGCAGATCCCGCTCTACGACCGCGTCGAGTACTCGGTGACCGCGTACACGGGCCCGCAGACGCTGCCGGACATGGACCCGACGCCGGAGGACAACACCGGCCGGGCCGCCACCCGCGTGCCGCTGACCTGGGGTTCGGCCCGCGGCGTGCTCTACCGCGACGCCGACGGCGACGGCGCGTTCGACGAGGGCGAGGGCGTGGCGGACGCGCCGGTCTACGCCGACGGCGGCCTGCCCACGACGTGGCTGAGCGGCCGCACGGACGCCACCGGCCGGTTCACCTTCGGCGGCGAGGTGCCCACCGGCCGCTACCGCGCCTCCCTGATCGAGCACGGCAACCCGTTCGTCATCGCGCCGGGCCACGCCGAGTTCACCGTCGAGCAGGGCGTCACCACCGAACTCGCGCTGCCGATGACCCCACCGGTCCTGGAAGTGCTCCGGCCGAAGCTGGAGTTCGACCGCGAGTCCTACCGGCCCACCGACCCGGTCGGCATCGACGTGACCCTCACCAACACCGGCGCGACCGCGTTGACCGGGGTCGTCGCGGTGTGCGATGAGGAGCCGGACGAGGGTCGGCTGACCGGCAACGGCCCCGGGTGGGCCGCGCTGAGCCCGGACGGACCCGGCGTCACGCTCGCCGCCGGCGAGACGAAGGTGCTCAGGGTCACCGACACCGTGCCCGCGGACGCGGCGGCCGTCGGCCGGATCGGCGTCGCCTGCAACTTCGGCAACAGCGGTCGCAGCACCGCGGGTTACATCGGCTCGTCCGACTTCGCCGAGGTCGGCTCGTTCGGCGCGGTCGAGGGCACGCTGAGGCACGGCGACGGGCGACCGCTGGACGGCGTGCGGCTCGTGGCGCTGCAGCGCGGCGGCCTGCCGGTCGCCGAGGCCCGGTCGCACGACGGCGGCGCGTTCTCCTTCGCCAAGCTGCCGGCGGGCCGCACGGAGGTCCTGGTGCTCGGCGAGTACCGGGACGAGGCCACCGGCGAGGGCTGGTTCACCGTCGACGTGGTCGCCGACACGACCACGCGGGTGGAGTTCGTGGTGGTGGCCGGGCCCGAGGTCGTCGAACCGGTCGAGGTGGACCGGCTCGAGGTGACGGCGTCGTTCGACAAGGCGGCCTACGACATCGCCGAGCCCGTGACGGCCCGGATCAAGGTCACCAACACGGGCGTCGGGGCGAGCATCCCGGTCCGGTACGTGCCGGAGTGGGTGCCGTCCACGATGACCCACGACTTCGACCAGTGGGGCCCGCTGTACCCGTACGCGAACCCGACCAAGGGCCTGTACCTGTGGCCGGGCGAGTCCTACGAGGTCACGGTGGTCGGCGAGCCGCGGCCGTGGATCGGCGACCTGGTCTCGCTCAAGGGCCGGATCACCTTCGGCACGCGCGGCGCGTCCGTGCCGCTCGACCTGTCCGCTCCGGTGAGCCACGCCGCGGGCGGCGCCACCGTCCTGGTCTACGGCGACGCCAACGCCAACGGCGCGTTCGACCAGGGCGAGGCGCTGCCGAACCAGACCGTGACCGTCGAGGGCGGCATCCCCACGACGTTCCACGAAGGCATCACCGACGCCGCCGGCCGCTACCGGATCGAGGGCGCCCCGGCCGGCAACTACCGGGTCCGCGTCTGGCACTCCTCCCGCTGGGCGCCGCCGATCGACTTCTACGACCGGTTCACCGTCACCGGCGGCGGCGACACGACGTTCGAGGTCGGCCTGGTCCGGCCCGCGAACACGCTGACCGCCGTGATCGCCTGGGACAAGGCCGAGTACCGGCCCGACGAGCGGCCCAGGCTGAACGTCACGATCACCAACAACGGCCTGGCCGACCTCACCGTGCACGCGGTGTGCGGCGGCACCGGCACGCCGTACCAGATCGAGAACGGCGAGGAGTGGGGTCCGCTGAGCGAGCTCGGTTACGGCGTCCCGGTCGCCGCCCGCAGGTCGTGGTCGACCACGGTGGAGGAGACCATGCCCGTCGGGTCGCCCGACCACGGGCTGATCACGGCCACGTGCGCCTTCGGCACGCGTGACGCCGACGGCCGGTTCCGCGAGCTGGCGCCGATCGCCAGGGCGAAGGCCAGGGTGCCGGGCGCGGTGTGGACCACGACCGGCCGGGTGGTCGAGTGCTGCGGGAGGCAGTGGGTCGGCGTGCCGGACGTGACCGTGGTCCTGCTCGACCCCGACACGAACGAGACCGCGGCCCGCGCCACGGCCGACGCCCACGGCATGCTCACGTTCCCCGACCTGGCCGTCGGCCACTACACGCCGGTGGTCCTCGGTCCGTGGCAGGTGGTCCCGTTCCACGAGGGCCCGCTGTTCGCGGCGGTCCGCGGTGCGACGGAACCCCAGCTGATCGCGGTCAAGCCGGGACCGGTCGTCGTCGACCCGGACGCCACCGCACCGGGTGACACCCCGGCCGGTGGCGGCGGTCCGCCCCGGGACGCCCTGGCGACCACCGGCGCGAGCGTGCTCGGGCTCGGGGTGGTCGGCTTGGTGCTGCTGGCGTTCGGCATCGGCGCCCGGGCGCTGGGGCGGCGCACGACGTAGCCCTCCCAAACCCCTGGCGGGCGGGGCGCCGTGTCGCGATCACCACACCGCGCCCCGCCGGACGCGGTGTTAGCGTCGCTGGCGAACCGCGAGAACCAGGGAGAGTGGCCGTGACGACGGTGGAGGCGATCGTCGTCGTCCTGGCCGGCGTGTTCGCCGGTGGGATCAACACGGTGGTGGGCTCCGGCACCCTGGTGACGTTCCCCGTGCTGCTGGCCGTCGGCTACCCGCCGGTGGTGGCCAACGTGTCCAACAGCCTCGGCCTGGTGCCCGGCTCGCTCAGCGGCGCGTGGGGCTACCGGCGCGAGCTGACCGGGCAGGCGGGCCGGGTGAAGCGGCTGCTGCCCGCCTCGGTGCTGGGCGCCGTGGTCGGCGCGATCCTGCTCGTGGTGCTGCCGGAGGACGCGTTCTCCGCGATCGTCCCGGTGCTGATCGCCATCGCGCTGGTGCTGGTGGTCGCCCAGCCGTGGCTCAACCGCAAGCTCGCCGAGCGGGAGCGGCACGAGCACGGCGGCGTGGCGCTGTGGATCGGCGTGTTCTTCGCGGGCATCTACGGCGGCTACTTCGGCGCGGCGCAGGGCGTGCTGGTGATGGGCCTGATGGGCGTGCTGATGAGCGAGCACATCCAGCGGATGAACGCGCTGAAGAACGTGCTGACCGCGTTCGTGAACCTGGTCGCGGGCGTGCTGTTCATCTTCATCGCCGACGTGGCGTGGCTCGCCGTGCTGCTGCTGGCGGTCGGCTCGGTCGTCGGCGGGCAGCTCGGCGCGAAGGTCGGCCGCCGACTCCCACCGACCGCGCTGCGCGCGGTGATCGTGGTGGTGGGAGTCGTGGCCATCGCTCAGATCCTCACCCGCTGAGCGGCTCAGCCGGCGAAGGACCGGGCAGCCTTCAGGAACGCGTCGTTCTCCTCGGGCTCGCCGATCGTGACGCGCGCGCCGTCACCGACGAACGCCCGCACGACCACCTTGTGCGCCAGGCAGTGCTCGTTGAACGCCGCGGTCCGCTCGCCCAGCGGCAGCCACACGAAGTTCGCCTGCGACTCGGGCACCTCGAACCCGGCGGCCAGCAGCTCGCCGCGCACCCTGGCCCGCTCGGCCACGATCGCCCGGCACCGCGCCATCAGCTCAGCCTCGGCGTCCAGCGACGCCAGCGCCGCGACCTGGGCCAGGGCGTTCACGCTGAACGGCACGTAGACCTTGCGCAGCGTCTCGGCCACCGCGGGCGACGCCACCGCGTACCCGACGCGCAGCCCGGCCAGCCCGTACGCCTTGGAGAACGTGCGCAGCACCGCCACGTTGTCCCGGCCCGCGGCCCACTGCGCCTTGGCCAGCTCCACGCCGTCGGGCACGTCGGGGTCGTCGACGAACTCCTTGTACGCCTCGTCGACCACCACCAGCACGTCGGACGGCACCCGCTCGATGAACCGCTCGATCTCCGCCCTGCGCAACGCCGTCCCGGTCGGGTTGTTGGGGTTGCACACGAACACCAGGCGGGTCGCCGGGGTGATCGCGTCGGCCATCGCGTCGAGGTCGAGCCCGTGGCCCGGCGTCAGCGGCACCCGGGTCTGCCGCGCGCCGACGACCGCGGTGATGATCGGGTACGCCTCGAACGAGCGCCACGGGAACAGCGCCTCGTCGGCCTCGGTGCACGTCGCCTGCACCAGTTGCTGGCACAACGTCACCGAGCCGCAGCCGACGGCCACCTGCTCCGCGGGCACGCCGAGCTTGTCCGCCAAGCGCGCCACGAGCTCGGTCGCGGCGGTGTCCGGGTAGCGGTTCACGGCGGTGGCGGCGTCCGCGATCGCCCGCACCACGCTGGGCAGCGGTCCGGCCGAGACCTCGTTGCTGGCCAGCTTGATCGCGCCGGGGATCGTCTTGCCGGGCACGTATCCGGGCAGCGCAACGAGGTCGGCACGGGTTCGCACGGTCATCCAAGGACTCCCTTCGGGGTTCTGAGCCGGACGTTATCCGGTGAAAGACCCGGATGGGGCATACCTGCCGTACGGATGCTCACGTTGACTGCCGTTCACCCCCTCGTGGAAGGGTTGGGCCATGACTCCTACCCGCACCGAGACGCTCTCCCTCACCGACGGCCGCGAGCTGCGGCTGACCGTCGCCGAGCCGGAGAACGCCGTCCGCGGCGGCCTGGTCGTGCTGCACGAGGCGCGCGGCGTGACCGACACCGTCCGCGGGTTGGTGAGCGGACTCGCCGCCGAGGGGTGGTTGGCGGTCGCGCCCCACCTCTACGACGAGGTGTCCGGCGACGAGGCGCCGGCGATGGTGAGCGGGTTGTCCGGCGACGCCGTGCTGGCCGACACCGACGTCGCGTTCGTCTGGTTGGCCCAGCGGGGCGTCAGCCAGGACCGGATGGGCGTGATGGGCTTCGACCTGGGCGGATCGGTCGCGATGGTGGTTGCGGGAAGCCGAACCGTCGGCGCGGCGGTGACCGTCGGCGGTGGCGGGATCCTGGAACCGCTGGCCGCGGGGCTGCCGTCGCTGGTGGAGGTCGCGGAGGAGCTGACCTGCCCGTGGCTCGGCCTGTACGGCGATGACGACGACGAGATCCCGTTCAGCGACGTGGAGAAGTTGCGCGACGCGGCGGCGGCCGCGCCGGTGGCGACCGACGTGGTCCGGTTCGCCCACACCAGCCACCGGTTCGACACCACGCCGGAGGTCAGCGCCGAGGCGTGGCAGCGCGCGTTGAACTGGTTCGACTCACATCTTCGCTAAGCCTCTGGTCGGCGGCTTGGAACCGAACGGGCTTCCCGGTACATCTAAGGAAGGCGTCCGGAACGCCTGATTTCGGTCGTCGTGGGCTAACGCGCGGCGGGCCCGCGGCGAATCGCAGTGCAGGGGGTAGTGATGAGCGACGGGAACACGGTCCCACTCGCGGGTGCACAGACGGTGCAGATCCCGCCCGGCTTCACGCCGTCCGCGGCGGTCCAGCCCGCGGTCGTGGCGGACGCGCCGGTGGCCGTCGTGCCACCGGTTCCCACGTCGGCCGCTCCACCGGTGTCCGCTCCACCGACTTCCGCGCCACCGACCGCCGCTCCACCGACTTCCGCGCCACCGACCGCCGCTCCGCCGACTGCCGCGCCGGCCACCGACGCCACCGTGACCCTGCCCGCCTCGGCCTCGGCCCCGGCCGAGTCCGACGCGGTCAAACCCGTGGCGGAGAGCTTCGCGAAGGCCGCGCAGACCGACCTGGACAAGGCCACCACCGCGCTGGACGCGGTGGACAAGGGGTCCGTCCAGCTCGACCTGGACAAGCAGGGCGTCGACGACCTGCTCAAGCTGGTCACGCAGGCGCGCAACCTGGTCGACACCGTGCACGGCCGCGCGGTCGACAACCTCGACGTCGAGCTCAAGTTCGGCAACAACTGGGTGAGCGACGCGATCAGCAGGCGGCTGCGCGAGGTCGCCGTGGGCAACGAGGAGTCGGCGGTCAACGTGATCGGGGACTTCATGCAGGTGCTCTTCGAGGTCGAGGAGACCATCCGCGAAGCGGCGCGGAACCTGGAACGGGCCGACGACGAAGCGGCGGACGCGTTCGGTTCCGCCGGGGAGGCCAAGGGCTGATGGGCGACAACAAGCACGGCGGCGGTCAGGGCCAGGGCCACGGCCAGGGCGGTGGCCACAACGGCGGCGGCCACGGCGGCAACCACGGTGGCGGCCAGGGGCACGGCGGTGGTCACGGCCACGGCCACGACAAGCCCACCGACCTCGGCCAGAAGGTCGACTGGATGACCTACAGCCACCAGGAGCTGTGGGAGATGATCAACACCGGCGTCGACCTGAAGGCCGCGAGCAGCGCCCAGGCCGACTGGGCGGCCGTGAGCAAGGCCCTCGGCGAGGTGCAGGGGTTCCTGGCCAAGGCGATCGGCCAGTCCAGCCAGGCGTGGACGGGCGAGTCGGCCGAACGCGCCCGCGAGGCGCTGGAGTCGGTGGAGAAGTGGGCGCTGAACACCAGCGAGCACGCCGACAACGTGGCCAAGTGCATCGCCACCGAGATCGACCACGTGCAGACGGCGCGCGAGATGATGCCGCCGCCCGCGCCCGCGCCGCCGGTCGTCACCCCGGTCGCCGGCGTGTCCTCGACCCCGACCGCCACCCCGACCCCGATCGCCACGCCGCGGTCGCCGCTGGTCGACAACCGGCTGACGGAGGACGCCGGCTTCCGGTCGCCGACCCTCTCGTCGCACGACGGGCTGACCGCGGGCTCGACCTCGCCCGTCCGCACGCCCGGCGCGTTCACCGGCATCGACACCATCGCCGGGCCCGCGATCGACTCGGTCGTCACCGCGGACGCGACGCACCGCCAGGCCGCCGAGGTCATGGCGATGTTCCAGCAGAACTCCTACGAGGTCGACCGCACCGTGCCGTCGTTCAGCCCGCCGACCAACCCGGTCGCGCCGCCTCCTCCGCCGCCGGTGGTCGTCACGCCGAACCCGACCGTCCCCGACGGTGGCGGCACCGGCGGTGGCGGCGGCAGCCAGCCGGTGGTGGGCACCCCCGGCGGCGCGTCGAACCAGCGTCCCGGCGGCACGTCGCCCCAGTTCGGCCGCGGCGGCTTCGCCGGTGGCCGCGGCGGCTACGGCGGTCGCGGCGCCATGCCCACGCCCGTCGGCATGGGCGGTGGCGGTGGTGGCGGCGGTCCGGTGGCCGGTCCCGGCGGCGCGACGGGCGCGATCGCCGCCGACCGCGGTTCCGCCAACCCCGGCAGCGTGACCAGCCAGTTCCAGGCGCCCAAGTCGGTGACGCCGCAGTCCGGCATGATCGGCGCCGCGCCGATGGCCGCGCCGCCGCCCGTCGCCGGCGGCGGTGAGAAGGACCGCAACCGGCCCGGGTACCTGGAGGACGACGACAACGTCTTCGGCGTCGACCGCAAGGCCGCACCACCGGTGATCGGCCTGTGACCGAGCGCGTCTTCCGGCTCAGCGAACTGGAGTTCTTCCTGCTCTGGCAGGCGGTCCACCGCGACGCCCACCCGGTCCCGCTCGGCGTCCGGCACTTCGGGCACACCCAGCGGGAGCGGGACGCGTTGATCGAGAGCGCGTCCCGCGACCTGGCCGCCCGCGGTCTCGGCACCGTGCGGCGGCCGGACGAGGAGCTGTACGGGCTGCTGCGCGGCCTGGCCGAGTTCGAGATCGGCCTGGAGGTGTTCTTCACCGTGCGCGGCGCGCAGGCGCGCGGCCTGGCCACCGCGGCGTGGCACGGCGCGTTCGCGGGCAGGCTCGGCAACCAGGTGCAGGTGGCCGGGTTCCGGCCGACCGCGCTGGCCGCCACCACGGTCAACACGCTGCCCGCCGCGCCACCCGGCAGCGGCCGGTCGGTGAACGTGCGCTGGGACGACTACCTGGCCGCGGGCCGGGCGGGCGAGCACGACGGCAGCGAGGGGTTCCTCGACGCGCTGCGCGCCGTCGGCCTGCGCGAACCGGAGGCCAACACCCTGATGCGCGCCGTGACCACGCGCAGCGGCGGCGGCCAGGTCGGCGTGATCGCCCGCAACCGGGCCGGCTACCTGCACCCGACCGGCGCGGTCGTGTCGTGGCTGGACACCGCCGAGGGCCGGTACCTCGTGCGGCGGGACGACGGGTGGCTGGTCGTCGCGCCGGCGGACGCGCCGAGGCTGATCTCCGCGGTCGAGGGACTGGTGGCGAGCGCCGGCCGGAACTGATCCGGTGTGTGGGTGCCTGCTGTGGTTCCGGGCCGTCCGATCGGCTAGGAACTTCAGGTATGACCGAGATGCGTGCCGGCGCCGCCGCCGGCGAGGCGGAAGTCCTGTGGCGCCCCGACCCCGATCGGGTCGGCGACACCAGGATGGCCGCGTTCCGCTCCTGGCTCGCCTCGACCAAGGGCCTGGACCTCCCCGACTACGAGTCGCTGTGGGAGTGGTCCACCTCCGACCTGGAGGGGTTCTGGGGCGCGATCGCGGAGTTCTTCGAGGTGGTGTTCCACAGCCCGCCCACGCGCGTGCTGGAGGCGCCCGTGATGCCCGGGGCGGTCTGGTTCCCCGGTGCCACGCTCAACTACGCGGAGCACGCCCTGAGGGGCCCGGACGGCGACCTGGCGGTCGTGTTCCACCGCGAGGACGGGCTGTCGTCGCAACTCACGTACGGCGAGCTGCGCCGCCGGGTGGCCGCCGTGCGCGCCGGGTTCGTGGAGCTGGGCGTGCGGCCCGGCGACCGCGTGGTGGCGCTCGTGCCGAACTCGCCGGAGGCGCTGATCGCGTTCCTGGCGGCGGCGTCGCTCGGCGCGACCTGGTCGTCGTGCTCGCCGGACTTCGGCGCGCGGGCGATCACCGACCGGTTCGCCCAGATCTCGCCGACCGTGCTCGTGGCCGTCGACGGGTACCGGTACAACGGGCGGGCGTTCGACGTGCGGCCGACCGTGGAGCGGCTCAGGTCGGAGATCGGGTCGCTGCGCGCCACCGTGATGATCGACTACGTGGGCGGCACCCCGTTGCCCGGCGCGGTGACCTGGGACTCCCTGCTGTCCGCGCACGCCGACGCCGAGTTGGCCTTCGAGCCGGTGCCGTTCGACCACCCGCTGTGGGTGCTGTACTCGTCGGGCACCACGGGCCTGCCGAAGGGCATCGTCCAGGGCCACGGCGGGATCGTGGTCGAGCACCTGAAGATGCTGGCGCTGCACAGCGACCTCGGCCGGGGCGACCGGTTCTTCTGGTTCACCACCACCGGCTGGATGATGTGGAACTTCCTCGTCTCCGGCCTGCTGGTCGGGTCGACGGTCGTGCTGTTCGACGGCAGTCCCGCGCACCCCGACCTCGACGTCCTCTGGCACCTGGCCGAGCAGCACCGCGTCACGTACTTCGGCACGTCGGCGCCGTACATCCAGTCGTGCCTGAAGGAGGGCGTGCGCCCGGCGGAGCGCTACGACCTGACCGGGCTGCGCGTCGTCGGCTCCACCGGCGCGCCGCTGACCCCCGAGGGCTTCCGCTGGATCGCGTCGGCCGTGAGCCCGGACGTGCAGATCGCCTCGGTCTCCGGCGGCACCGACCTGTGCACCGCCTTCGTCGCCGCCGCACCCGACCGGCCCGTGTGGCTCGGCGAGCTCTCGTGCCGCGCCCTGGGTGCCGCCGTGGAGTCCTTCTCGGAGGCCGGCGAGCCCGTCGTCGACGAGGTCGGCGAACTGGTGATCACCAAGCCGATGCCGTCCATGCCGGTGTGGTTCTGGGGCGACGAGGACGGCACGAAGCTGCGTGAGGCGTACTTCGACACCTTCGAGGGCGTCTGGCGGCACGGCGACTGGATCAGGATCACCCCGCGCGGCTCGGCCGTCATCTACGGCCGCAGCGACTCCACCCTGAACCGCGGCGGCGTCCGCATGGGCACCAGCGAGTTCTACCGGGTGGTCGAAGGCATGCCGGGCGTCGCGGACTCGCTCGTGATCGACACCTCGGGCGCCGGCCAGACCGACGGCGAACTACTGTGCTTCCTCGTCCTGGACGAGGGGGTCCACCTCGCCGACCTGGAGCCCCGCCTCCGCTCGGAGCTGCGCACCAACCTGTCCCCGCGCCACGTCCCGAACCGCTTCGTCGCCGTGGCCGAGATCCCGAGGACCCTCAACGGCAAGAAGTGCGAGGTCCCGGTGAAGAAGATCCTGGCCGGCACCCCACCCGAGCGGGCCGTCAGCCGGGACGCCCTGCGCAACCCGGCCTCACTGGACCCATTCCTCGCCCTGGCCCGAGACCTACCTCACGTCCCCACCGCCTGAGGCCGCTCCAGCGCCCCCCTCCACCCCCTCTGACCAGGTCGGATGCGGTAAAGAGGGGGGCGTTTTGCTAGAGCGGCGGGGGCATGTGTAATCTATGCGTCGTAGCCGAGGGCTCCGGGAGGCTTCGCCTAGTCTGGTCTATGGCGCCGCACTGCTAATGCGGTTTGGGTTTATCGCCCATCCCGGGTTCAAATCCCGGAGCCTCCGCAACACCCGGCTTCGGCCGGGTGACAACTGAAGAACGATGCGCTCGTAGCTCAACGGATAGAGCATCTGACTACGGATCAGAAGGTTGCAGGTTCGAATCCTGCCGAGCGCGCAAGTGCAGGTCAGGGCCTCGTTCCGGGTAACGGAACAGGGCCCTGATTTGTTGTGCACTGCTGCTCGGGCATTGAGCTCGTCGAGCGCCTCAATGCCCGGGTGGAGATCCTCGTCACTCACGTCGAGTCAGGTCTAGTACGTGAGGCGGGCGCACAAGTTGGGTGCGACCGGTAAGAGGTGACGTCTTTCGGATGGTGACAACCTCCGCCACCTCGAACATGCCAGTCACCGGCCTGCGGTAGCTGGTGGTTCGGGACCGAGCTGTCCCAGCTGTAGTGGGCCGCCGGCGCGTCGTCGTAACCGTCGTTGCTCCGACGCGGCCGGTCGTCCCCGACCGCGAGCATCAGCCACGCGCCCCGTTGTGCGTCCGTCCGCATGATCCCCCCACCACGATCCAACCGTTCCCGCGAAGGTCATCGCCACGCACTCGTGTTCCGTTAGGCCGGGTAAGTGGTCGCGCCATCGTGCTCGCGGGCCGGCGAGGCGATCGTTACCGTTGACGTGTGGACGGCGGATGCCTGATCTGCGCGAAGCACCGGCGTGACGGGCCCCTCGTCGGGCCGGTGGTGTGGCAGGACGACTTGGTCGTGGTGTCCCACCGCCCGGTCGCCGCGGACGGCGTGGGCGTGCCCGGGTACCTGTTCGTCGAGACCCGCAGGCACGTGCCGTGGCTCGACGGGTTGGAGCCGGACGAGGTGGGCGCGGTGGCGCGAGCGGTGTGGTCGGCGGCTCGGGCGCTGCGTGCCGAGCTCGCTCCCGACTTCGTGTTCTCCGCCGTGGTCGGTCGGGCCGTGGCGCACTTCCACCAGCACGTCTTCGTCCGCCACGCGGGCACGCCCGAGGACGTCGGCTGGACTGACGAGTGGTCGGGCGCGCCGCGCGTGGCGGCGGACGGCCTTCTCGACCTCTGCGCCCGGCTGCGATCGCACTTCGCCTGACCGATGTCAAAGATGCTTGACATCACGTCAAGCAGAGCCGACACTCCTGATGTCAAGTTTCCTTTACATCGGAGGGTGGGCGATGTCGTACGAGGAGAAGGGGATCTTGGTGTACCTGGTGGTCAGCGCGCTGACCTACCTTGGGTACGTCGTGGTCGTCCTGGGCCGCGCCGGTGACGGGCCGGTGGCCGAGGTGCCGTACGTGGCACCCATGTTGTGGGCCGTCGGGATCGCCGTGGGGCTGGCGGTGGTCGGCCGGGTGGTGCTGGAGATGGCCAAGCCGAGCGAGAGCCACCGGGCCGACGCCCGCGACCGCGACATCAACCGGTTCGGCGAGCACACCGCCGGGGTCGTGCTCGGCGTCGGCATGGTGCTGCCCTTCGCGTTGACGTTGGCCGGGGCGCCGCACTTCTGGATCGCCAACGCGATCTTCCTGGTGTTCAACGCGTGGGCCGTGTTCGGGGCCGCGGTCAAGCTCGTCGCGTACCGCCGGGGGTTCTGAGTGGGCAAGCCGACCAGGATCACCAACTCGATCCGCGCCCTCCGCTTCGCGCACGGCGAGATGACGCAGGCCGAGCTGGCCCGCCGACTCGACGTCACGCGCCAGACCGTCATCGCCATCGAGCAGGGCCGCTACTCGCCCTCGCTGGAGATGGCCTTCCAGATCGCCCGGGTCTTCAGGGTCCCGCTCGGCGACGTGTTCCAGTACCCGGAGGACGACTCATGAGAGCGATCACCCAGGACGCGTACGGCGTCCCCGAAGAAGTGCTGCGGCTCGACGACATCGCCAAACCGGAGGTCGGTGACGGCGAGGTGCTGGTCCGCGTGCGGGCCGCCGCGGTCTCCGGCTCCGACTGGCACCTCCTGCGCGGCCTGCCCTACGCGGCACGGCCGGTGGTCGGGGTGCGGCGACCGCGCAACCGCGTGCCCGGCCTGGAGCTGGCCGGCACGGTCGAAGCGGTCGGCCGGGGCGTGACCGGCACGAAGATCGGCGACGAGGTGTTCGGGTGGTGCTCCGGCGCGTTCGGCGAGTACGCCGCCGTGCCCGAGGGCCAGGTGACGGCCAAGCCCGCCAACCTCACGCCGGAGCAGGCGGGCGCCGTGCCGATCGCCGGGTTCACCGCGTTGCAGGCGGTCCGGGACGCGGGACGCGTCGGCGCCGGGCAGAAGGTGCTGGTGCTGGGCGCTTCGGGCTGCGTCGGCGTGTACGCCGTGCAGCTCGCCAAGCACTACGGCGCCGAGGTGACCGCCGTGTGCAGCGCGGCCAAGGCGGACCTGGTCAAGGGGCTCGGCGCGGACCACGTGCTCGACTACGCCGCCGGGCCGTTGACCGCGAGCGGCTTCGACGTGGTGATCGACCTCTACGGCAACCCGTCGCCGCGGACCCTGAAACGGCTGCTGAAGCCCGGTGGGACGGTCGCGCTCGTCGGCGGCACGGGCGGTCGGTGGTTCATGGGCGTCGACCGGTGGCTGCGCGTGCCGCTCGCGGGGCTGTTCCTCGGGTTCAAGGCCCGTCCGCTGGTGCACAAGGACCGCCTCGACGACCTGGTGCTGCTCCGCGAGCTCGTCGAAGCCGGCGCCGTCACGCCCGCGCTGGGCCGCACGTACCCGTTGGCGGAGGCCGCCGCCGCGATCGAGGACGTGCGGCGTGGCCGGGTGCGCGGCCACGCCGTCATCACGCCCTAGTCACCACCGCGAGGGCGCGGGTGGCGGCACGACCTGCGGGCGGTCGTCGCACGTGATCGTGTTCGGCAGCAGCCAGGGCGCGAGCCAGCCGTCGTTGCCGCCGAGGTCGGTCAGCGCGAACTCCGAGCCGGTGGCCGGGAAGTTGAACGAACCGCAGTTGTTCACCGGCACCGCGCCGACGTTGCGGGCGTCCACGTTCGCGAACGTCGCCGAACCGGCCGCCCGCGCGCTGACCACCGAAGTGCCCGTGCCGTCGACGCGGACGTCCTCGAAGTGCACGCCGGTGATCGAGTGGAGGTCCTTCACCGACCACTCGCTCACGAACATGATCGCGTTGTAGGTGTTGTCCAGGAAGTGGTTGCCCACCACGCGCACGTCCGCGTCGATGTCCCGCTCCAACGCGTAGAACCAGATCGCGCCGAGCCCGATGTTCCAGTTCAGCTCGTGCGTGCCGGCCCGGACGGTGGTGTTGTCGGTGATCAGGACCTGCCCGGCGAACGGCTGCGCGCCGAACCGCGACCCGAGCTGGATGCCGCTGCCCTCCCGCACCGGGTCGGCGATCAGGTTGCCCACCACGGCGTTGTCCGCGCCGCCGTACAGCGCGATGCCGTTGGCCAGCACGGGCGACTGCACGGTGTTGCGCTCGAACCGGTTGCGCGCGTCCTGCCGGTGCTCCGACCACATGGCCAGGCCGTCGTCACCGGTGTTGCGGATGAAGTTGTTGCGCACCACCGAGTCCGTGACACCGGTGTGGAAGTTCAGCGCGTCCGCGACCTGGTCGACCACGATGTTGTCGGTGACCGAGACGTTCGACATCGGACCGTCGAACCACAGGCCGACCTTGGTGTGGTGGAGGTACAGGCCGTGGACGGTGGAGTCGCTCAGCGCGCCGCCGATGCCGTTGACCTGGTCGGTGTCGACGCGCTCGCGCACGTCGCCCTCGATGGCGAACCCGCGCAGGTGCACGTTGCGGCTGCCGCCCGCCGCGGCCGGCTTGCCGTAGAAGCCGACTCCCGTGTGGACGGAGCCGTCCGGCGCGGGGGTCGGCAGGGCGACTTCACGGCCCTTGATCACGGTGTGCCAGTTGCCCGCGCCTTCGATGGTCACGTCGTCGACGACGATGTGCCGGTTGACCTGGAACGTGCCCGGCGGGAGGTGGACCGGCAGCCGGTGGCGCTTGGCGAAGGCGATGGCGCGGTCGAAGGCGTCGGCCGAGTCACGCCTGCCGGTCGGGTCCGCGCCGAACAGCAGCACGTTCGCCGCGACCGGGTTGACGCGCGGCGGTGCGACCAGCTCGGTGTCCAGCAGGTCGATCACGGTCCACGCGGCGTTCGTGCCGATGGGCGCGGTGAGGCGGACGCGGTCGCCGGCGCGGTGCGTCCGGCCGAGCTTGAGGCGCTGCTCGTCGTAGAAGTGGCTGGGGCGGAACGGCTTCCGGATGACGGGGGCGGGCGTGGTCTGGGACGGCACGCACGCGCACTCGGCGATCCACCAGTCCGGGTGCAGCAGGTCGGCGTCCGGGTCGTTGGTGAACGGGTACTGGTTGTAGAGCCACGCGTACTGCGAGGTGAGCGTCATCGTCTTGCGGTGCTTGCCGTTCACCGTCACGTCCAGCGGCGCGGTGATGCCGCCGCCGGTCGGCGCGTCCGGGATGCTGTAGCGGACGGTGATCGCGTTGGCGGCTTCCGGCAACGTGAACTCGACGTGCTCGCCGGGCGCGAGCCGGACCGCCCGCCGACCGGAGGCCTCGGACGGCAACGTGTACGCCGTCCGGTCGGGCCCGATCACCGTGCCGGTCGTGGTGGCGTTCTCCGCTTCCTGCTCGACGAACGCGACGTCCGCGCCCCGCCCCGCGACGAGCTCGGGGTCGAGGGCGGCCCGGGTGACGACGGGCGCGGGCGCGGCGCCGGCGGCGACGGGCACGGCGAGCCCCGCCGCCACCACCGCCACGACCAAGCCGAACCTGGCAGACATCCGCGGCATCGAGCACTCGTTTCTCTCGCGTCGGCAGGGCGACGTGACCCTAGGCGGGTTGTGCGCTGCATCACCAGATGTTGTCAAGTAATTGCGTTATTTCGTCAGCCAGTTGCGTGGACTTGCGTCGGCTTACCGGGAACCGCCCAGCTCCGCCAACACCCCGTCGGTGAACGCGGGCCAAGCCGCCGCGGCCCACTCGCCGAACGGCCGGTCGGTCAGCGCCACGCACGCGACCCCGGCGTCCGGGTCGACCCACAGGAACGTGCCGCTCTGCCCGAAGTGCCCGAACGTCCGCGGCGAGCTGGCGCTGCCGGTCCAGTGCGGCGACTTCCCGGCGCGGATCTCGAACCCGAGGCCCCAGTCGTTCTCCTTCTGCGACCCGAAGCCCGGCAGCACACCGCGCAGCCCCGGGAACGCCACCGTCGTCGCCTCCGCCACCTGCTCGGCCGACACCAGCTTCGGGGCCTGCACCTCCGCCGCGAACCGGACCAGGTCCGACACCGTGGACGTGCCGCCCGCGCCCGCCGAGCCGTCCAGCGCGGACGACGCCATGCCGAGCGGCTCGAACACCGCCTCCGCCAGGTACCGCGCGAACGGGATCCCGGTCGCCTCCGCCACGAAGTCCGCGAGCACCTGGAATCCCGTGTTGGAGTAGATCCGCCTGGTCCCCGGCGCGGCCTGGACGTCGGCCGAGTCGAAGGCCAACCCGGACGTGTGCGCGATCAGGTGCCGCACCGTCGACCCCTCGGGCCCGGCCGGCTGGTCCCACTCGACCGCGCCCTCCTCCACCGCCACCAGCACCGCGTACGACGTCAGCAGCTTGGTCACCGACGCCAACGGGAACCGGCGGTCGACCGGCCCGTGCGTGCCGAGCACCTCGCCGCGCACGTCGACCACGGCCGTCGCCGCGGTGTCCACCGGCCACGACGACACCGCCTGCAAGCTCTCCATGCCGCAGACTCTGCCACGTGTCACCACGAGAGCTGGTCGTGCTCGGGACCGCGAGCCAGGTGCCGACCCGCACCCGCAACCACAACGGCTACCTGCTGCGCTGGGACGCCGAGGGCTTCCTGTTCGACCCGGGCGACGGCACGCAGCGGCAGATGACGCGGGCGGGCGTCGCGGCCACCGACGTGACCAGGCTCTTCATCACCCACTTCCACGGCGACCACTGCCTCGGCGTGCCGGGCGTGGTGCAGCGCATGTCGCTCGACCGGGTGGCGCACACCGTGCACGCGCACTTCCCCGCGGAGGGTGCGGAGTACTTCGAACGGCTTCGGCACGCCAGTTCGTTCCACGACGTGGCGGACGTCCGTGCGCAGCCGGTCACCGGGCCGGGCGTGCTCGCCGAGGGACCGTTCGGCCGGCTGGAAGCCCGGCGGCTCGACCACACGCTGCCCGCGTACGGCTACCGCCTGGTCGAGCCGGACGGCCGCACGATGATCCCCGAACGGCTGGCCGCCCGCGGCATCCGGGGCCGCGCGATCCGCGACCTCCGGCCGCCGCTGCTGGACGAGGTGAGCGTGCCGCGCCGGGGCCAGCGGTTCGCCTTCGTGATGGACACCCGGCTGTGCGACGGGGTGTTCGAGCTCGCCGACGGCGCCGACATGCTGGTCATCGAGTCGACGTTCCTGCACGTGGACGAGGCGCTGGCGGTCGAGTACGGCCACCTGACCGCCCGCCAGGCGGCGCGGGTCGCGGCCGAGTGCGGCGTGCGCAAGCTCGTCCTCACGCACTTCTCGCAGCGCTACACCGATCCCCGGCTGTTCCACGACGAGGCGGCGGAGGTCTTCGACGGCGACATCGTGGTGGCCGCCGACCTGGAACGGGTGCCACTGCCCCGCCGCCGCGCGTGACCCCGGGTCTTGCACGCCCGGGTTGCCCGAGCGGCACGGTTGCCGCCCGCCGAGAAATCCGACCGCCGCTTCGACCGCCTCGCCGTTGACCACCCGGCCGTTGGCCCGCCTCGCTGTTGCCCACGGTGCGGTCGACCGCCCGCTGCCGACCACCGAGGTTGTCGCCTACCGTGCTCGCGACCTCCGGAATTGTGGACCCCGTCGGTAGAATCACTGCAAGGGTTCCCCTTGGCGGGGACGCTTGCGAAGCCCTTCGGTCCGGCCCGGGAGGGTCTCGGCCGCCCACTGGTCGCGGACCACGGTGTCGAGGTCGGAGCAGGTCGGCGACCAGCCCAACGCGCGCAGCCCGGTCGTGTCCGCGCGCAGCACGGACGCCTCGCCGGGGTGCGCGGGCCGCCGCACGACCGGCACCTCCCGACCGCTCACCCGCCGCACCGACGCCAGCACGTCGGCCACGCTCGCCGGTGTCGCGCCCACGTTGAGCGCCACGTACCCGTCCCCGCCGCGCTCCACCGCCGTCACGAACGCCCGCGCCACGTCCCGCACGTGCACGAAGTCCCGCACCGCGGACCCGTCGCCGAACACCTCCATCGACGGCAGCCGCCCGGCCGCCACCCCGCACGCCTTGGTGATCAAGCGCGTGTCGTCCACGTCCCCCTCCCCGGCGACGTTGAACAGCCGCAGCGCCACCCCGCTCACCCGACCCGCCGCGGCGGCCCACGCCAGCACGTCCTCGGCAGCGGCCTTGGAAGCCGCATAAGGGCTGCCCGGCGCACGCGGGCACGACTCGCCGATCGTCGCGACGCCGGCCGACCCGTACACGCCGGCCGTGGACGCCAGCACGAACCGCGGCGGCGGCGAGCGCAGCAGGTTCACCGTGCCGCCCACGTTCACGTCGTAGTACCGCACGGGATCGTCGAACGACTCGCGCACCCGACCGAGCCCCGCCAGGTGCACGACCGCGTCCACCGGCCCGTCGAACGACCCGACCCGGACATCACCCGAAAAGGGGATGGGTGTGTGGCCCGCGGCGGACAGCTCCGCCGACACCACCCGTCCGACGTACCCGGTCGACCCGGTGACCCCAACTCGCATGGCGACATCCCAGCACGTCCAGCGCGTCGTCCACCTCTTCGAACTCGGTGCAAATTCACCCTAAAGGTGGGGACAGGTGGGGCCGATACAACCCAAGTGAGTTACCCGCATCCAGCCATGCGCACGAGCATCGAGGGCGTTCTCGCCGAGCACGCCGTGCAGGAGGCCAAGCGCCAGCGGTTCCTGGAGACCGCCGCCGCGATCGTGGCCGCCGCACCTCCGTCGGTGGACGACACGCTGCTGGGCCTGCTGCTCCCGTTCCCCAAGGCCCGGGGTCCGCGTGCCTTCCTGAACCGGGTTGACCAGGTACTTCGCGACGCCGCTCGATGATCTCGCGCAACCGCCCCTGATCCCATCGGCAAGTTTCATCGCCCGTTGCCGGACCGTGCTGGGCCGATCCCGTCGCCTGCCTCTACAGTGCGTGGCACCGGCGCTCGCCGGCTGTCTCGTCTGCTTCTCATAAAGCGAGTTCTCGGCGATGGATGACGTCCTTTCCGCGCTTCAAGCGCGCCTCGGCACCCTGTTCGGCGACCGGTTGGTCGTGCTCGCGGGCGGCACTCGGTTGAGTAGTCGCGTCGGCGAGCTCCACCAGCTCGGCGCCCGCCATACGCTCGTGCTGTCGACGGACGACCACGCGCCGCTGCACGACTCGGACGTGGCCCGCTGGGTGCCGCTCGGCATCGCGGGCGGCTTCGTCGCGGTCGAGCAGAACCGGCTCACCAAGCTCCTGAACTCGCCCGGCCGCAAGGTCCGCGCGGTGCTGGAGGACTTCGACCCGCGCGGCGAGGCGCTGGTGATCAGCACGCCGTACGCGCACACGCCGGAGTTCGCGGGCCGTCCCGTGCTCAACGCCCGCCGCCCCGAGTGGGTGGAGCTGGAGAACAAGACGACGATCGACGGCCTGTGGGACGAGCTGTCCGCGCCCCGCGCGCCCGCCGTCGTGCTCGGCCTCGACTTCGACGGCCTGTGGGCGGCGACCCAGCGCCTGGACCGCGGCGCGGGCGTCGTCTGGTCCGGCGACGGCCCGGCGATCAACGGCGGCGCGAACTTCGTCCGCCGCGTCCGCGACCGGCAGGAGGCGCGCGACGCGTTCGACGTGCTCGCGGCCAAGTGCGAGTTCGTCCGGGTCATGCCGTTCCTGGAGGGCATCCCGGTGAGCGTGCACGGGATCGTGTTCCCGGACGGCACCGCCGTGCTGCGGCCGATCGAGATGGTCGTGCCGCGCCGCGCGGGCCAGGCCCGGTTCCTGTACGCGGGCTGCGCGTCCTACTACGACCCGCCCGCGTGGATCCGCGAGGAGATGCGCAACCTGGCCCGCCGGGTCGGCGAGCGGCTGCGCGAGACGGTCGACTACCGCGGCACGTTCACCCTCGACGGCATCGCCACCGCGGACGGCTTCCTGCCCACCGAGATCAACACCCGCTACGGCGGCGCGATGGTGTGCTTCGAGGACGCCCTGCCGCAGCTGCCGCTGTCGCTGGTGCAGGTCGCGCTGGTGGCCGGGCACGACCTCGGCGTGTCGTCGATCGAGTTCGAGGAGCTGCTGGTCTCCGCCGCCGACGACTACCGGCACGGCTCGGTCGGCGCGAACGTCCGCGCGGTTCACCCGACCGAGGTGGTGGAACGCTCGATCGTGTTCACCGAGTGGTCGTGCCGGTTCGCGCACCCCGAGGAGGTGCCGCACGGCGTGCTGCGCCTGCGCCCGTCGCCGCTCGGCGCGCGGCTGGAGCTGGACTTCTACGCCGACCAGCTGCCGCCGGCCCGTCCGGTGGTGGCGCTGACCGTGGCCGCGTTCGCCCTGGCCGACCAGGAGTGGGGCACCGCGCTCGGCCCGCTGGAGCCCGCGGTGCCGGTCGCCGACGTCGAGGCCGCCGCCGCGGTCGTGGAGCCGACCGCCGTCACGGCGTGATCGTCACGCCTTCCTCGCCGTGGTCCGGACGGGGGTCGCCCTGGGCCGGCCCCTCGTACGCGGCGAGGAAGGCGTACCGGTAGCCCATCAGCTGCAAGGTCACGTGCGGCGGCTGGTTGGCCGGGTAGGCCTTGTCCCGGTAGGCGCGCAGCAGGTCCGGGTTGCACTGCGCGGTGGCGCGCAGCAGCGTCGGCGTGATCGGCGTGTCGCTCACGAGGTGCAGCGCGACCCGGGCCGCCAGCGCGAGCAGCCGCGGTGAGCGGTCGGCGGAGGCCAGGGCCTCGGCCACCGCCACGACGTGCCGCGGCACGACCTCGGGCACCGCGATCGCCAGCGCCATGGAGCAGGCCACCTCCGCGCCCGCCAGCGCCTCGAACACCTTCGGCGCGCCCTTGGCCACCTCGTACCGGGTCTGCGTGATCCAGTCCGGCGGCCGGCGCGGCAGCTCGCGCCCGAGCGCGTTCCAGCGGCGGCGGGTGCGCTTGCCGTCGTCGGTGAAACCCGCGCTCGCCAACGCCATCGCGGCCAGCAGGAAAATCACCCGATCGCGGCTGTCCGCGGGCACCCGGTAGCTCGCGCCCATCTCGACCAGGAAGGGCACGGCCCACACGCTCGCCTCGGACACCGTGTCGTCGACGAGCAGACGGTCGACCAGCGCCTGGCAGGCGACCTCGCGGGTCACGCGCTCGCTGTGCACCACGCGGCGCATCAGGTCGTCCACGCCCGCCCCGTGGGCCAGCACCGACCAGGGCATGTCCTCCAGTCCACGCAACGGATCCGGCCGTTGCCACGCAGGTGGGAGCTCCATGGCGCGCAACGTACGCGATCGTGGGGATCGGTACCGGTGGGATCACTCGCCTGTGGGCGGTGCCCCCACCGTACGATCACGCGGTGCGCGGACCCACCTTCAAAGTCGTCGACCTGTTCTCCGGCGCCGGTGGCATGAGCCTCGGCTTCCAAGCGCACCGCGACTTCACCATCGTCGGCGCGGCCGACGCGCAGATCGGCAAGCCGTCGTCCCGGCTGGGCTCGTTGCGCTGCAACGGGATCTACCGGGACAACATCGGCGTCGACCCGCTGCAGGTCGACCTGGGCCGGCTCGACCCGGCCGTGCTGCGGCAGGTGTGGAACCTCGCGCGCGGCGAGCTGGACGTGCTGGTGGCGTGCCCGCCGTGCTCGGGCTTCACCCGGATCGCGCCGGCCAACCACCTGCGCGACGACCCGCGCAACTCGCTGGTGGGCCGGGTCGCGGCGTACGTGGCCGAGTTCCGGCCGCGGGTGCTGGTGCTGGAGAACGCGCGCGAGCTGGTGAAGGGCAAGCAGCGGCACCACCTGGACGGGCTGGTCGAGCAGCTGCTGGAGCTCGGGTACGAAGTGGACGCGAGCACGCACATGCTGTCCCGCTTCGGACTGCCGCAGCTGCGCGAGCGGGCGATGGTGGTGGCGGTGGACTCCGGCGTGCCGCTGCGGACGCTGGAGGACCTGTGGCAGGGCTGGGAGGTCCGGCCCGGCGCGGTGACCGTGCGGCGGGCGATCGGCAAGCTGCCGCCGGTGGAGGCGGGCGAGGCGCACCCCGAGGACGCGATGCACGTGTCGCCGTCGTTCCGCCGCGACCGGTCGCTGGACCGGATGCGGGCCATCCCGGCCGACGGCGGGTCGTGGGGCGACCTGGTCGGCTCGCCCGCGGAGCAGCTGCTGAACCCGGCCCAGCGCAAGATCATCGAAGAGGGCAAGTGGGGCTCGCACCCGGACGTCTACGGCCGGCTGTGGTGGGACGAGCCGGCGCGCACGATCAAGCGGGAGTGCGGGCACGTCGGCAACGGGCGGTACGCGCACCCCGAGCAGCACCGGCTGTGCACGGTGCGGGAGATGGCGCTGCTCCAGGGCTTCCCGCGCCGGTTCCGGTTCGACGTGTCGGTGATCGGCAACGCCTACCGGCACCTGGGCGACGCCGTGCCGCCGCTGATCTCCTACCAGCTGGCGTCGCTGGTGAAGTGGATGCTGAGCGGGCAGCCGCCGACGGCCCGCGACCTGTGCCTGCCGGGCACGTCGTTGCGGGTCGGCGACATCCGCCCGGTCACGCCGTCCGCCCTGGTCGCCTAGATCACCGTTTGGCAACGGTGTGGCGTCGAAACCGGGTCGGCACCTATTACGTGCAATCCACTGTGGACCGTCTGATCTGCGGGAACGCGCGACTTCGGTGGTCCGCGCCCGTTTCGCGCTCCGTCGAAACAGACCCCCGGTGATCGGTCGCCGACGGTCCGTCGACTATTCTCGATCATCCATTGTGGATGGACGACGCCGGTCTTGGCTGCTGGTAGGCGGTTTCACGGTCGGTGTCAACCCATCCTCGATCGGGCAAACACGATCGGCTACTGTTCGGTTGATTCCTGTCGTCTCGGTGTCGGAGCGCTCTGCCAAGTAGCTCCCCGGACGGCACGGACCGCCGCCTTGAACCACACCAACGGGCTACCCTCGCGAGCCTCAAGGAGACAAATGGCATCCCGGTCGACTGTGAAGCGCTTCGGCGCTGCGATCCTCGGCGCCGGCCTCGTGCTGATGTCGGCCCTCCCCGCGGCCGCCGACAAGCCGAAGGTCGAGCCCTACGACGGTGCGAACGAGTCGGGCATGGGCATCTACCTGGAGCGTGACGGCCAGGAGCTCGACAACGACAAGGACAAGCCGGGCATCCAGGCGTTCAACGCGAGCCTCATCGGCCT
This sequence comes from Actinosynnema sp. NPDC049800, assembly GCF_040656635.1. Taxonomy (NCBI): domain Bacteria; kingdom Bacillati; phylum Actinomycetota; class Actinomycetes; order Pseudonocardiales; family Pseudonocardiaceae; genus Actinosynnema; species Actinosynnema sp. NPDC049800. The sequence goes on from NZ_JBFAMT010000031.1 coordinate 36,906, forward strand.
CCGCCTCCAGGAGGGCAACGACTCGCAGACCGCCAAGGCGTACTGCGTCGAGCTCCCGACCCCGCTGCAGGACGGCAAGCCGCTGGTCGAGGTGCCGTGGGGCGAGCACCCCAACCCGGACACCAAGTTCAAGGAGAACGCCGCCAAGGTCAACTGGGTGCTGCAGAACAGCTACCCGGCGCTGGACGTGGAAGACGCCTACGAGCTGTACGGGCTGGACCCGAAGAACAAGCGCAGCATCCTGATCGCCGCGACCCAGGCGGCCGTGTGGCACTTCAGCGACGGCGTGGACCTGCGTGAGGACGACTCCACCACGGAGAACGAGGACGTCCGCGGCGGCACCGTGGACGGGCTCGTCTACAAGGTCTACGAGTACCTCACCACCAAGGCCGAGGACCTGGCCGAGCCCAAGCCGACCCTGTCCATCGAGCCGGGCGAGCTGACCGGCAAGGCGGGCGAGAAGATCGGCCCGTTCGTCGTCTCCACGACGGCGACCGAGGCCGTGCTGACCGCGGAGCTGCCCGAGGGCGTCACCGTCGTCGACGCGAACGGCAACCCGCTGCCCATCGCCGACCCGGACGCCATCGGCGTCGCGGCCGCGTCGAACGTCGCCGAGGTGTGGGTGAAGGTCGACGCGGGCGTCGAGCCCGGCGAGGTCGAGTTCACCGTCACGGCCAGCGCCAAGCTGCGCAGCGGCCGGCTGTTCGTCTCGAGCGACCGCAACCAGAAGACGCAGTCGCTGATCATCGCCAAGTCCGAGGTCTTCCCGGTCAAGGCGAAGGCGAAGGCGAAGTGGGTCGAGGGCACCGTCGTGACCACGACGACCGAGGCGACCACCACCACGGCGCCGACGACCACCACCACGACCGAGGCGCCGGTCACCAGCACCACGGTCCCGGCCGGCGGCGGCAGTGACGACGACCTGGCCAACACCGGTGCGTCCATCTTCGTGCCGCTGCTGATCGGCATCGGCCTGCTGGGCGCGGGCGCCGGGGCGCTGCTGTTCCTGCGTCGCAAGCGCACTGCCTGATCCTGATACGTCCGGAACGGCCCTCTGGGACTCCCAGGGGGCCGTTCCGGCGTCCGGGGGCGGCCCGCGGAACCCGGTCGCGGCGTTTGCCGCTGGGGGCGCGGCGTCGATTCAGGTAGCCTGCGTCAGGAGTGCGAAGGAGCACGATGAACTTCGACGAGCAGGTCACATCGGCGGCCGAGCAGGCCAAGGACGTCCTTCCGGGTGGAGAGTGAACTCGTTCAACACGGCTGAGCGGGCAACCCCGTCCGGGGAGAGCACCCGTTCCGCCGCCGCGCAGATGGTGACCTGGCAGGGCTACGACGTGCCCAGGCTGGAGCAGGTGCGGTTCCTGCTCTCGGAGCGCAAGCTCCGCGCCTCGGGCAGGTTGGTGACCGCCGGTCCGGCCGAGCAGTTCAGCGGGTCGTTCGAGGTGTCGGTCGGTGAGACCGGCGCCGTGAAGAGGCTGCTGCTGCGGACGGCCACGGTGTCGGAGGAGCGGCAGATCTCCGTGAGCCGCTCGCCGGAGGGCGTCTGGCTGGTCGACTCCGGCCAGGGCGCGGAGCGGGCGGACTTCGACGGCGCGGTGGACGTGGACGTGCAGTTCGCGGTCCTGTTCAACGCCATCCCGATCCGCCGCCTCAACCTCCAGCTGGAGGAGGGCGAGCACGAGATCCCGGTCGTCTACGTGACCCTGCCGGACCTGTCGGTCCAACTGGTCCGCCAGCGCTACCGCACGGTCTCGATCGGCGAGGACCGGGCGGTCGTCTCCTTCACCCACGGCGAGTTCGAACAGGACATCACCGTCGACCGGACCGGCCTGGTCGTCGACTACCCCCGCATCGCCTACCGGATCTGAGCCGGGCCGGGGCAACGTCGCCCCAGCCGGGCGACCGGTCATCCGATCGGGCGAGCAATCGTTTGCCCTTCGTGCGAGCGCGCAACGATTGTTGGGTGCACACCCACGTCTTCGTCGACGAGTCCCGTCGATCCAGCTACCTGCTCGTGGCCGCGTTCGTGGAAACGCGTCAGCTCCCGGGGGTCCGGACGCTGATGCGCCGGCTCCGCGTGGCCGGCGAGCGCAGGCTGCACTTCAAGAGCGAGAGCGACACCGTCCGCAAGGACGTCATCGGGCGGCTGGTCGACGCCGGCTTCCGCAGCCGCATCTACCTGGGGCGCGGGCCGTCGGAGGCCGTCCGGCAGAAGTGCCTGGCCAGGTTGGTGGTCGACCTGGTCGAAGAACGCGTCACGCGACTGGTGCTCGACGGGCGTGGTCCGGTGGAGGACCGCATCGACCGCCGCGTCATCACCCGTTCACTACGGGAGTGCGGTGTGCCGGACGACTCGATCCTGTACGAGCACCTGAGCTCGCACGGCGACCCCGCGTTGTGGGTGCCCGACGCGATCGCCTGGTGCCACGGCGCCGGGGGCGAGTGGCGCAAACGCGTCTCGCCGCTCGTGGAGGCGGTGGTCGACATCGGTGTCGTCACCCGACGCGAACAAGTGCGGTGAAAAGCGCGAAGCCCTGGCTCCCGCCGTCCGACGGGCCTACCAGGGCTCACTTCCTCGGTCGAGCGACCTCGGCTGTGGCCAAGCTTAGCAAGCCGTCGACGGCGGCGCTGTCGCTCGATCAGGCGATCTTCACACCCGGACCGCGATCGCCATGCCCTGGCCGACGCCCACGCAGGCCGCCGCCACGCCCAAGCCGCCGCCGCGCGCCCGCAGGTGCCGGCACAGGTCCACGATCACGCGCGGGTACGAGGCGCCCAGCGGGTGGCCGTACGCGATCGCACCGCCGTGCACGTTCACCTTCTCCCGCTCGACCTCCGGCAGGTGGTGCAGCACCGACAGGGCCATCGCCGCGAACGCCTCGTTGATCTCCCACAAGTCGACCTGCGACGACTCGATCTTCAACCGGCCCAAAAGCTTCCGGATCGCCGACACCGGCGCCAGGGTGAACCGCTGCGGGTCCTCCGCGGTCACGGCCGAGCCCAGGAACTCACCCAACGGCGTGATCCCCAACGAGGTCGCGACCTCCTCCGACCCCATCAGCACCGCCGTCGCGCCGTCGTTCAACGGCGACGAGTTGCCCGCCGTCACCGGCCCGCTCTCCGAGAACGCCGACTTCAGCTTCCCCAGCTTGTCCGCCGACGTCTCCGGCCGCACGGACTCGTCCCGCCGCACGGGCGCACCGTCCCGCAGCTGCACGGGGAACGCGAACCCGTCGTGCACCCCGGCGTCCCAAGCCGCCGACGCCCGCCGGTGCGACCGCAGCGCGAACAGGTCCATCTGCTCCCGCGTGATGCCCAACGACACCGCGACGTCCTCCGCCGCACGCCCCAGCGGCACGGTCCACTCGGCCTTCATCCGCGGGTTCACCAGCCGCCACCCGAGCGCCGTCGACACCGACTCCAACCGGTCGGCGAACGGCTTGTCCGGCCGCGGCACGACGAACGGCGCCCGCGTCATCCCCTCGACACCACCGGCGACGAGCAGCGAGGCGTCCCCGAGCGCCAACGCCCGCGCCGCCTGCACGATCGCCTCACCGCCCGACGCGCACAGCCGGTTGATCGCCACCCCCGGCACCGAGGTCGGCAACCCGGCCAGCAGCGCCGCCATCCGCCCGATGTTCCGGTTCTCCTCGCCCGCGCCGTTGGTGTTGCCCAGCAGCACGTCGTCGATCGACGCGGGGTCCAGCGAGGCGTGCCGCCGCAGCAGCTCCACGATCGGCAGCGCGGCCAGGTCGTCCACGCGCACCCCGGACAGCCCACCGCGGTAGCGGCCGAACGGGGTGCGGGCGGCGTCGAGGATGAGGGGGCGCGACATGCGCCCCATCCTCTCACCGGCCGACGAAGAACGGGATGTAAGCCGAGGTGGGACGGGTCTCACCGGACGTGCCGAACAGCCGCACCTCGATCAGGTGCGGCCCCGGCGACATGCCGCTGGTGTTCAGCGCGAACCGGTACCGCCCGGCGATGCCCGGCCCGCCGGACGCGGTCGGCACGACGGCCACGCGGTCGTCGTCCACCCGCACGCTGAACCCGGCCAGCCCCGCCAGCAGCACGCCGGTCCGCCCCTCCAGCGCGAGGTCGAACACCATCCGCCCGGGCTGCACCGCCGCGCCCTCCGGCACGGTCTGGCCGCTCGCGTCGAGCACCGTGCCGTTGACCCGCGGCAGCTCCGGCACCCGCGCGATCACCGGCGGCTTCGCCGTGCTCGGCGGCGTGCCCGAGGACGACCCGCTCAGCTCCAGGTCCACGTGCGTCGCCTGCACCCGCAACCCGGTCAGCAGCGTGACACCCAGCTTGCCCGTCGACCCGACCCGCAACGCCTCCGCCGGCAGGTCAGCCACCAGCGGGTACGCCACACCGGCCCGCCACGGCGCACCGGTCGCACCGGGCCGCGCGGGCACCACCACCCCGCCCACCGACACGCTGAACGACGGCGCTTCCGGCGACGCGTCGGTGTGCAGCAACGCCAGCCGCAGCTGCCCGCCCGTCACCGCGGGCAACGCCCGCGTCTCCGCCACCGCCGCCTCGGCCGCCACCGACACCTCGACGTCCGGCCCCGGCACCCACGGGGGCGCGGTGGCCTCCGCCGCGCCGAACGCGATCAGGCTGATCGCCACCCGCTGCCCGGTCGGCCCCGCCACGGACACCAGCGCCGTCGCCTCGCGCCACCCGGGCACCGCCGGACTGGTCGCGACCAGCTCGCCGTCGAGCAGCACCCGCGCGCCGTCACGCCTGAGCACCAGCTCCCACCGGTGGCTGAGCCCGGCCTCCAACGCCGGCACCGCGCGCACCGCCGTGGTCGGCGTCCCGGCGGGCACGAGCACCTGCACGGACGTCGTGCCCGCACTCGTCGCCACCCGCAGCCGCACCGCGTCCGGCGGCAACGCGTCACCGCTGACCAGCGACACCGGCCCCGGCACGAGGTCGAGCACGAGCTCGCCGTCACCGCCGGGCGCGTCGGTCTCCACCACGAACCGGCCGAGCTCGTCGGCGTCCCGCAGCACGAACGGCGTGCGCGAGCGCAACGTCGCCGGAGCCGCCGCGCAGTTGTTGGTGAGCACCAGCCGCCGACCGTCGTCGTCCTGACCGGGCACGGCACGCGCGCAGTTGGCCCGTGACGCCAGCCGCCACCGGGTCGGGTCGGGCGCGTCCGGCTGGTCGAACCGGTCCTCCAGGGCGTAGTCGCCCGCGGGGCTCGCGTGCGGCGTCCCGGTGGACCTCGCGGGCGAGGAGCGCTGCCCGAACGCGTCCACGGCGTACACCGCGACCTCGTACATCCGCTCGTCCTCGAGCCCGTCGAGCTGCGTCGCGCGCTCCGTGATCAGCTTGGTGCGGTCGAGCCGGCCGACCTCGCCCCACCGCACCTCGTAACCGGGCGCGTCACCGGTCCACCGCAGCTGCAACCGACGAGGTCCGGACGTCACGCGCACCTCGCGCGGCGACTCCGGCGGCGGACCGGCCGTCGGCACCAGCACGCCCTCGGCGGCGTACGCCTCCAGCGACGTGGGCGGCGGCGCGGACGCGCTCGTCCTGGCGACGGGTTCGCCGACGCCCTCCGTGCGCAACACGGTGATCACCCCGGCGAACAGCACCACACCGACGGCGATGAGGGCGATCCGACGACGTTCCATTGAGTCAAGCTAGGTCGCGTGGTGACCGCGGTCACCAAGTCGTTGCGCACCCGATACCAAGAAGGGCCTAGAGCGGCCGGATCTCGAAGGTCTGCTCGTACGACTGCACGCCCCGCCGTTCGTCCACCGGGAGTACCCGCACGTCCAGCTCGTGCCGACCGCCGGCCAGCCCGGCGAGGTCGATCAGGAACTCGTGCCGCCCGCCGGCCGAGCCGTTCGTCGGCAGCACGGCGATCCGCTCGCCGTCGAGGTCGACCTCCACGCCCTTGACGGCGGCGACCTCGCGCGCCCGCGTGTCGGCGAGCTCGACCGTCAGCCGCACCTCGCCCTCGTGCGGGAAGAGGGGGAACGACGAGTCGCTCACGGACTCGTGCACCACCGAAACCGCTGGTGGGGGCACCAACGGGTCGGGCAGCGGGCGCTTGACGAGCCGCGGGAGCGGGTGGCGCGCGTCCTGACCGTCGGCGATGACGAGGTGCGCGTTGTAGGAGGTGAGGCCGCCGTCGGAGCGCAGCCCGACCTTCGGGTTCGAGTCCGGCGACGGCAGCGGGAAGTCGGCGTAGACCACGGACGGGCGGTACTGGTCCAGGCCGTGGTCCGACGGCATGAACACCGCGGGCGCGGACCGCGCGCCGAACTCCACGGTGATCGGCGCGGCGCGTTCGGAGACCACGGACGCGACCACGCGCACCGAGGACGCGCCGGCCAGCTGGGAGTTGGCCACGTTGCCCAACGACACCCCGCCGTCGCGCTTGTCGGCCGGACCGAGCGGCGCCACGGAACCCGGCGCGGGCGTGCCCGGCACGCCGCCGATGCCGAACGTGTCCAGGTGGGTGCCCTGCGCCTGCCGGAACGCCAGGCGCACGCGGGCGGACGTCCACGGCAGCCGGACCGGCGCGGACGCCACCTCGACCCCGTCGCGCAACGCCACCACGGAGCCGGGCAGCACGCGCAGCTCCCAGCGGTGGCGGACGCCCGGTGTCGGCGGCGGGTACGTGCCGAAGGTTTCGCCCAGCGGCGCGTCGTGACCCAGGACGAACTGCGCGCCGAACGGCGTGATGCGCAGGACCAGGACGTCCGGCGGGAACGGTTCCTCCAGGTGGCCGAGGTCGTGCACCGGGTCGGGCAGCAGGGCGATCAGCACCGCGCTCTCGTCCGGCCGGTAGCCGATCGGGCCGTCGGTGGTGAGGGAGACCTTGGCGATCGCGCCGTCCGGGGCGGGCGCGCCGAACCGCAGCGGCACGTTGGACTGGAGGTCGACGCGGTCGCAGTCGATCTCCAGCCGCTCACCGTTGAGCGGGCGGAGGCAGAGGCAGTCGGTGTTGCCGCGGTCGAAGACCCGCCACCGCCGCGGGTTGAGCGCTTCCGGGCCGTCGAACAGGTCCAGGGGCGTCATCAGGCCGTCGAGCCACGCCTCGTCGTACGCGAGCCTCGGCACGGCCTTCGCGGTGGCGGGGTCGGAGCGGTTGCCCATCGCGTCCAGCGCGCGGACCTCGACGGTGACGTCGGTGTTGGCCTCGAGGTCGGTCAGCTCGGTCTCGGTGCCGCGGACCAGGCGGGTCCGGCCGTTCCAGCGCACCTCGAAGCCGCCGTGGCCGATGCCGTCGGTGGCCGTCCAGGTGGCGCGCAGGCTCGTGCGGTCCACGGCGGTCAGGCGCAGGTCGGTGGGCGTGGCCAGGTGTTGGGTGTCGGGGACGTACTCGACCTTCTCGTCCAGGAACCGTTCGAAGGCCTGCGGGGGTGGGGGAGCGGATTCGTTGCGCAGGACCACCACCGCGCCGCCGAGGAGTGCGAGACCCCCTACGACGGCGATGAGCTTGCGACGCTCCACCGATGCACCTTATGGGGTGCGTGCGAGCGCGGTTGTGCCGTTCAGCGCAACGACCCGGCCTCCGCGTGACCCCAGGTCGCGCAGGGCGCGCAGGGCGTCGGGCGCGGTGAGGTCGATGGTCAGGTCGGTGCGCGTGGTCTGGTTCTGCAACGCCACGCGTGCGGCGTGACCGGCGTCGATGGTCTTGGCCAGGCCGCCGGTCGAGGCGAGCGAGCCGCGGGCCGCGCCGAGCCGGCCCAGGGCGTCGTCCACGGCGTCGAGCAGCGCGCCGCGGTTGCCCTCGCACATGGCGCGGACGAGTTCGGGACGGCTGCCCGCGACGCGCGTGCCGTCGCCGAACGAGCCCGCGGCCAGGGAGAGCGCGAGCGGTCCGCCGTCCGCGCCGACGCTGGCCAGCACGGCGGCGAGCAGGTGCGGCAGGTGGGAGATGCGGGCGACCGCGGCGTCGTGCTCCAGGGCGGTGGTCGGCACGACGTGCGCTTTTGCGGCGAAGGCCAGTTCCATGACGTCGGTGAGGACGTCCGGGTCGGCGTCGTCCTCGGCGGTGACGACCCAGGCGGCGTCGTGGAAGAGGTCGGCGCGGCCCGCGGACCAGCCCGAGGAGGAGGTGCCGGCCATCGGGTGGCCGCCGACGTAGCGGGCGTGCGGGGCGACGCGGCGGACCAGGTCGGCGACCGGGCCCTTGACGCTGACCACGTCGGTGAGCCGGACGCCGTCGGGGAGGGCGCGGAGCACTTTTTCCACAGCCGGCAGCGGAACGGCCACGACGACGAGCGCGTCGTGTACGCGCGTGCGTTCGAGTGCCCCGGCGAGGTCGACCACGTCGTAGCCGTCCTGCCGGGCCGCCTCCGCGTCGGCTGTCGAAGCGGTCGCGCCCCAGGTCACGCACCCCGCGGCGGCTGCCGCGCGCAACACCGAACCACCGATCAACCCGAGCCCGACCACGCAGACGCTTCGCACGGCGCTCATCCTGCCGGCGCGGACCGGCAGCCCCTACTTGTCCACAGGACAGGAGTTGTCCACAGATCGGCGATCACCGATCGCACCACCCCGCGCCGGACGGCAAAGTCGAGGCCATGACCACCACAGCCCCGACCTCACCTCACGTCCGCCTTCGGCCTACCGCAGTCCTTTCCGCCGCAGTTCGTTCCGCCGCCGACCACCGTGCCGCCGACTGTTCTGTCGTCGACCGCCCTGCCGACGGCTGTCCTACCTGTCCTACCGCGACTTGTCCTGCCGCCGACCGGCCTACCGGAGGGCGTCCAGCGCGAACGCGGTGTAGACGACGACTCCGTGCTCCATGGCCGCCTCGTCGAAGAGCACCCGGTTCGAGTGGTTCGGCTCCGCCCGGTCCAGTTCGACCCCGCGCGGGCAGGCGCCCAGGAAGGCGATTGCGCCCGGCACCCGTTGCAGCACGTACGAGAAGTCCTCGGCGCCCATCAGCGGGTCGTCCATGGGGGAGGCCCACCGTGAGCCGAGGGCCGCCGCGGTGATGTCGACGACGTGCGGGCCGACCGCGTCGTCGTTCACCGTGACCGGGTAGCCGGGGACGATCTCGACCTCGGCCGTGCAGCCGTGCGCGGCGGCCACGTGCGTGACGACCTGCTGGAGCTCGCGGTGCACCAGGGCCCTGGTGTCCTCCGAGAGCGTCCGGATGGTGCCCTCGACCAGCGCGGTCTCCGGGATGATGTTGGTCGTCGTGCCCGCGGTGATGTGGCCGATGGTGACCACGGCCGGGTGGTGCACGCTGACCCGCCTGGCGACCATCGTCTGCAGCGCGCCGACCATGGCGGCGGCGGGCGGCACCGGGTCGATCGCGTCGTGCGGCATGCCGCCGTGCCCGCCGCGGCCCTTGACGGTGATGTGGAAGGTGTCCGCCGAGGCCATCGTCGGCCCGGGGCGGCAGACGACGACGCCCGACTGGAGCGTGGAGGTGATGTGCAGGGCGAACGCTTTCTCCACCGGTGTGCCCGCGGCGTCGAGCACGCCCTCGTCGAGCATGTGCCGAGCGCCGTGCTGACCCTCCTCGCCGGGCTGGAACATGAACACGACCTGACCGGCCAGCGCCTCGCGACGTGAGGAGAGCAGGCGTGCGGCGGAGGCGAGCATGGCGACGTGCGTGTCGTGGCCGCAGGCGTGCATGGAGCCGTCGATCTCCGAGGCGTACGCCAGGCCCGTCTCCTCCTGCAACGGCAGCGCGTCCATGTCGCCGCGCAGCAGGACGGTCGGCCCGGGCTTGCCGCCGCGCAGCACCGCGGTGACCGAGCTGCTGGATCCGCCGGTGGTCACCTCGACCGGCAGGCCGGACAGCGCGTGCTGGATCGCGGCCTGGGTCGCGGGCAGGTCCAACCCCTGCTCGGGGTGCCGGTGCACCTGCCGTCGCAACGCCACTGTCCTGGGCTGGAGGGCTCGGGCGGCTTCCACCAGCCCGGTGAACCTGGGCTCGGGGGCGGTCGTCCTGGCGTTCGGCAGAGTTGTGCTCATCCCTCGATAGTGGCATCGGTCGGCCCCCCGTGCCCGTGGCCGAGGCCCCCGTGCTACCGGGTGCCGAGGTGTGGCCCTACGGTGTGCACATGGCACACCAGGAGCCGGTCAACGGCTTCGCTGTCGCGGTCGTTCGTGAAGACGGCCGCTGGCGGTGCAGCAAGATGGACAGCTCGGCGCTGTCCGAGCTCGACGCGGCGATCACGGAACTGCGCCAACTGCGCTCGACGGGTGCCGTCTTCGGGCTGCTGGCGGTGGACGACGAGTTCTTCATCGTCCTGCGCCCGGTGCCGGGTGGGGTGTCGCTCCTGCTGTCCGACGCCGCGGCCGCGCTCGACTACGACATCGCCGCCGACGTCCTCGACCTGCTCCGGGTCGACCCGCCGGACGAGGAGGACGACGAGCTGTGGCCCGAGGGCGACCTCGCCGTGCTCGCCGACCTCGGCATGCCGGAGCACGAGATGCAGGTGATCGTGGACGAGGTCGACCTGTACCCGGACGAGCAGCTGCAGATGATCGCGCAGCGCTGCGGGTTCGGCGACGAGTTCACCAAGCTGCTGGACAGCCTCCAGGCGTGATCGCGTGATCAGCCAGGCGTCCGACGAGGCGATGGTCGAAGCCGCCCTGGAGGTCGCCGCCGAGGCGCCCGGGACCGGCGACATCCCCATCGGCGCGGTCGTCTACGGACCGGACGGCGCCGAGCTGGCGCGCGCCTGCAACGCCCGCGAAGCCCTGGGCGACCCGACCGCGCACGCCGAGGTCCTGGCCCTCCGCGCCGCCGCCGCGGCCTACGGCGACGGCTGGCGCCTCACCGGCTGCACCCTGGCGGTGACCGTGGAGCCGTGCACGATGTGCGCGGGCGCGCTGGTCCTGGCCCGCGTGGACCGGGTGGTCTTCGGCTGCTGGGAACCCCGGACCGGCGCTGTCGGCTCCCTGTGGGACGTGGTGCGCGACCGCCGCCTGAACCACCGACCGGAAGTCGTCGGCGGTGTCCTGGCCGAGCGCTGCGCCGCCCTGATGGAGTCGTTCTTCGCGGACCTGTGACCCTCTGCCGCTCTGACCAGCGCAGATCCGATCGACCACCCCCTGTTGGGTGCAAGCGCGGCGGTCTTGTATTGTTCTCGGCGGTGGCGTGTCCGAGCGGCCGAAGGAGCACGCCTCGAAAGCGTGTGAGGTGAAAGCCTCCGTGGGTTCAAATCCCACCGCCACCGCTGCTCAGAGCCCCGGCAACCGATCATGGTTGCCGGGGCTCTGACGTTTCACGGCCCCTGGCCGCCCTCTTCGAACGCCCGGTCCGGTCGACCTGTGATCGGTAGGGCGGGCGCCCGCGGTTTCCTTCCGGCACGTCGGAGGGGGAGTGGCGATGAGGCGGTTCCTGCGCGTGTCGACCTGGGGTGGGGTGGTCCTGGTGTCGGCGTCGGTCGGCTACTACCTGTGGAACGGGATCACGGGCAGCGCTGACGACCGGTGGTACGGCGAGGCGATGGTGTACGTGATCATCGCCATCAGCCTGGTCGCACCCGCGTCGCCGATCACGAGGTTCAGCACGTCGCTGGTCGAGCGGGGTTGGCTGCTGGTCGAGCACGTCGGGCGGTCGGACCTGGCCGAGGGGTTCGAGCAGTGGCACGCGTGGGCCGACCCCGACGACCCGATGACCCACCCGCTCTACCGGTCGACGGTCGGCATCCGGGTGCGGATCGACCGGATCAGCGACACCGGGCACGCGATCCGCCTGCACCCCGTCGTGCGACTCGCGGTGCGTGGCGAGATCGAGGGCGGGTTCGAGGTGGTGGCCGTCGTGCCGCGGATCGCGGTGCCGCGCGTCGGGGACGTCGTGCGGGTGGTGGCCCACCCGACCGAGCCGAACCGCTACCGGTACGCGGGCCCGGTCGACCGCTAGTGCCGCCCGCGACGAGGGTGGCCGCCCGGCAGGCCGACCACGCGCACGGGCGCCGATCCGGGCCTCGTCAGGTCCGGGCCGGCGCCCCTGTTGTGCGTGTCGCGTCCGCGCCGGCGCTGGGAGGGCCACCGGGCAGGCACGGCCATGACCCTACCTTACGTTCGAACACACGTTCGAGGTCGGGTAATGGTCAACCGTTAGTGACGGTGTCTTTCGCCGTTCACTCGATACGGGGAGGATGCGCCCAGCCGCCAACTACCGGAGGACCCGTTGAGACCTATCCCGCTCCGCGTCGGACTGGCGGTCACCGCCGCCTCGGCCGTGACGTTCGCCCTCGCCACGCCGATCCACGCGGCCCCGAGCCAGGACGCCCTGATCGCCGAGGTCTACGGCGGCGGCGGCAACTCCGGTGCCACGCTGACCCAGGACTTCGTCGAGCTGGCCAACGCGGGCGCCGCGCCGGTCGCCGTCGACGGCTGGAGCGTGCAGTACCTCCCGGCGAGCGCGAGCGCGTCCAGCCAGTGGCAGGTCACCCCGCTGACCGGCTCGATCGCCGCGGGCGGGCGGTTCCTGGTCGCGCAGGCCAAGGGCGCGGGCGGCACGGTGGAGCTGCCCGCACCGGACGTCACCGGCACGATCGCGATGGGCGGCTCCGGCGGCACGATCGCCCTGGTCACCGAGACCTCCGCGTTGACCTGCAAGACCGCCGCCGACTGCGCCGCCGACGCACGCGTGCGCGACCTGGTCGGCTACGGCTCGTCGACCGTGGTCCGCGAGACCACCCCGACCGCGAACCCGGGCAACGCCACCTCGGCCGCCCGCCCCGCGTTGACCGACACCGACAACAACTCCGCCGACTTCACCATCGGCGCGCCGACCCCGGTCAACTCCAAGGGCCAGGGCCCCGGCAACCCCGACCCCGACCCGGAGCCCGAGCCGGGCGACAAGCGCGTCCGCGACATCCAGGGCACGACCCGCATCTCACCGCTGCTCGGGCAGAAGGTCGCCGGCGTGCCCGGCGTCGTCACCGCGACGCGCGCCACCGGCGACCGCGGCTTCTGGCTCCAGGACACCGCGCCGGACAACGACCCGCGCACCAGCGAGGGCGTGTTCGTCTACACCGCGGCCCTGGCCCCGACCGTCGAGCCCGGCGACGAGGTGCTGGTCTCCGGCACCGTCGCCGAGTACCGGCCGGGCGGTGACGCGGCGAGCAACTCCAACCAGACGCTCACCGAGATCACCGGCGCCACGGTCACGGTGAAGTCCAAGGGCAACGCCCTGCCGACCCCGGAGGCCCTGAACCCGCCGGCGGGCTACCTGCCCACCGCGAACGGCGGCAGCATCGAGGCCCTCCCGCTCGACCCGGCGACCTACGGCCAGGACTACTACGAGTCCCGCGAGGGCATGTACGTCAAGGTGGACGACGCCCGCGTGGTCGGACCCACGAACAGCTTCGGCGAGACGTGGATCACCACCAACCCGACCCAGAACCCGACCGCCCGCGGCGGCACGATCTACCTCGGCTACGACCAGCCCAACAGCGGCCGGATCAAGGTCAAGCCGGGCGCGGCGGCGCCGCAGACGAGCAACGTCGGCGACGTCTGGCGCGGCGCGACCGTCGGCAACGTCGAGTACACCAACTTCGGCGGCTACACCCTGGCCACGAAGTCGGTCGGCGAGCACGTCCCGGGCGGCATCACGCCGGAGGTCACGGACGCGCAGCGCGCCGCCGAGCTGTCGGTGGCCACGTACAACGTGGAGAACCTGGCCGCCACCAACGACCAGGCCAAGTTCGACCGCCTCGCCGCGGCCGTGGTCGGCAACCTGAAGAACCCGGACGTCGTGGTGCTGGAGGAGATCCAGGACAACAACGGCGCGACCGACGACGGCACGGTGGCGGCGGACGCGACGTTCGCCAAGTTCACCGACGCCATCGTGGCCGCGGGCGGCCCGCGCTACCAGTGGCGCCAGATCGACCCGGCGAACAAGGCCGACGGCGGCGAGCCGGGCGGCAACATCCGGGTGGCGTTCCTGTTCAACCCGGCCCGGGTGTCCTTCGTGGACCGCCCGGGCGGCGACGCCACCACGCCGGTGTCCGTCGTCAAGCAGCACGGCCGCGCCGCGCTGTCGGTGTCGCCGGGCCGCGTCGCGCCCGCCGACCCGGCGTGGAACAGCAGCCGCAAGCCGCTGGCCGGCGAGTTCAAGTTCCGCGGTCGCACGGTGATCGTGGTCGCGAACCACTTCAACTCCAAGGGCGGCGACCAGGCCATGCACGGCCGCTACCAGGAGCCCGTGCGCAGCTCGGAGGTGCAGCGCGCTCAGCAGGCTGCGCTGCTGCGCGGTTTCGTGGACCAGGTCAAGGCGGTCGACAAGGGCGCCAACGTGGTCCTCGCGGGTGACATCAACGACTACCAGTTCTCCCCGGCGGTCGGGACCCTGACCGGCAAGGGCGACGTGGTGGCCCTGATGGACACCCTGCCCGCGGCCGAGCGGTACAGCTACGTGTTCGAGGGCAACTCGCAGACCCTCGACCACATCCTGATCAGCGCGAACATCACCCGCTACCGCTACGACGTCGTGCACATCAACGCGGAGTTCGCCGACCAGGCCAGCGACCACGACCCGCAGGTCGTGAAGCTGCGCCCGAGCACCGGCAACGCCCACGTCGACCAGTGGGTGTTCCTGCTGGAGGACATCGCCGAGCACCTGCCCAGGTCCTAGCCCGGAGCAGCGGACGGGCCCCTCGGACACCACGTCCGAGGGGCCCGTTCTCGTGTCGCCGACCGGGTTACCGGCCGGACGTGGTGGTGATCGTGGGTCGGGCCGTGGTGGTGACGGTCGGCTGGGGCGACGTGGTCACGGTGGGCCGCGCCGTCGTGGTCACGGTCGGCTGGGGCGAGGTCGTCACGGTCGGCCGGACCGTGGTGGTCACCGTCGGCCCGGGTGACGTGGTGGGGACGCCCGTGGTGGTGGGAGCGGGCCTAGTGGTGGTGGTGGGGACGGGCGTGGTGGTCGGCGGCTTGGGCGCGTCGGTGCACTCGGCCTCCTTCGGCAGGTTGGCGAACTCGTCCCCGACGAAGTAGATGGCGCTGGACCACTGGGTGCCGCCGTCCTGCCTGCCGACGTTCAGCCAGACGTCGTTGGTGTAGCCGAAATCCGTAACCGACTGGCCGTGCACCCAGCAGTAGACCCCCACCGTCCTGCCCTCGAGGATCTGCCCGCCCGCCGCCGGCAGGCACGCCGTCGACGGGCAGATGCGGACGTTGACGTTGTGCCAGGTCGTGGCGCGGTAGCTCGGCCCGGCGCTCGCGTCGGCCTCGCCCGCGGGCTGGGCCAGTGCCACGGCGCCGCCGGCGAGCAGGCCCGATCCGGCCAGTGCCACGGCGACGGCCGTGTTGACGATCCTCATGTCCGTGTCCTCCCAGTAATCAGTCGATCACTGGATAAGACGCCTCAGGTCGGCCCGGTGTTGCACGATGCCAGACACACCGCCGCAACCATGCTGTTGGTGCTTAAAGTGCCACCACGGGCAATCATGAGCGTGATGGGCTGGTCTGAGCACGCGATGTTGACGCGGTACCTCCACATTCCGCACGAACTCACCGACGACATCGCCGCTCAGGTAGGCAAGCTGATGTGGGCCGCGCCGACCGCAGTGGACGGCTCAGAGGGCGGAGCAGAAGAGTTGACCGACGAGCAACGGGCCGCAGTGCTCACGCTCGCTGCCGCGCTGCCCGAGAGCTGGCGTCAGCGGCTCACCGAGGGACTGGCTGACGACGATGACGACGGCCCTCCCGGTGTCCTGGTTCCGGTGTGATCTCCGGACGGGAGTTGGCCGAGCGGCGGCGCAAGTTAGCTTCACCTAAGCTGGGTAACGGTGACAGCCTGATGATCTGCGCAAGGGCGTGTAGCGGCGCTCACATGTGACGCCGGTCACATGGTTGACCAGTGGCAACCGGCTGTACCCCCCGTCCCAGGGGGGTGAAATGGCTTATGAATATTGACTAGTTGGACCTGTCTGGTGAGACTGTCCCGCGTGTAAGAAAGGACAGGCCCAGAGCTGTCACTCTGGGCCTGACCAGCGGATCTACTGTGGCCCTAGCTGTCGAGGCCGAACCACAGCAAGATCCTGACGAGCGCGAAGAGGAGCGTCTGCACCGCCTGCGGGCGGTCCAGGCGCTCTTCGTGCGTCCCGGCCCCGCAGTGCGAACACTTCTTCTCGCTCTTCGCTTGTTCGTCGCCCATCTGAGCGGTCCTCCGGGTGTCCGTGGGTTCTAGGAACCCGTGGTGACACTCGGTAGGGGGCCCTACCGAGCTAGCTCCGGTAGGGGTCGATCAGATGTGCGATGGGGAGAGACTACGGGCTCTATCGGGGCAATCAAGTCGGACACACACGCCGTCACGGTGTGGCGCACCGTGACGCGGCTGTGACCTGCATCTACAGGGTTCGGCCTGTGAGGTAACACACGGCTGTTCGACGCGATTTGTGTCGTAGCTCACGTGTGAAGGGTTGTATGACCCCGTATCGGGTGATACGCGGGCACGGTTCCCGTGCGGCCATCGAGGTCGGGTCATGTGGGTACTGAGCCCCGAACTGAGACCCTTGAACGACAGGGCCCCGGTCACCTGACGGTTCCGGGGCCCTGACCTGCGGAGGATACGGGATTTGAACCCGTGAGGGGGTTAACCCAACACGATTTCCAGTCGTGCGCACTAGGCCACTATGCGAATCCTCCGTGGCGGAGTCTAACGGAGGGTCCGGGCGTCCCCCAAAACGGGTGGTCGGATGCATCGGCCGCTGATAGGTTCGGGTAGCCTTGCCTAATGAAGCGTGGTCTGGTGGTCGTGCTGTCGGCTCTGCTCCTGGCGGCCTGCGGGGGAGGCGGTGGTGGCGCCGAGCCCACCTCGTCCGGCGTGACGGTCGACACCCGGTTCGGTCCCGTGACGATCGCCGAGCCGCCGAAGCGGGTCGTCGCGCTGGGCTGGTCGGACGCCGAGACCGCCCTCGCGCTCGGCGTGCGGCCGGTCGGGGCGAGCGACTGGCTGGCGTTCGGCGGCAAGGGCGTCGGGCCGTGGGCCGAAGGGCTCTACGAGCAGGCGCCGACGCTGCTGGGCACCACCGAGATCGACTACGAGGCCGTCGCCGCGCTCCAGCCCGACCTCATCCTCAACACCCGGTCGGACAACGACGAGAAGAAGCACGAGACGCTGTCCAAGATCGCGCCCACCATCGGCGCGCCGAAGGACGTCATCCCCTACGGCACGTCGTGGCGGCAGCAGGTCGAGCTGGTCGCGAAGGCCCTGGGCAAGGTGTCCGAGGGCGCGGAGGTCATCGCCGACCTGGACGCGAAGTTCGCCGCGAACGAGAAGTTCGACGGCCGGACCGCCGTGGTCGGCGCGTACTTCGACGGCAAGTTCGGCGCGTACGTCTCCGGCGACCCGCGCGCGGACTTCATGAAAGCGCTCGGCTTCACCCTCCGCGAGGACGTCGAGGCCCTCGCCTCCGGCACGTTCTACGTCGACATCTCCACCGAGCGGCTGGACCTGCTGACCGCCGACCTGAGCGTGCTGTTCCCCATCGGCGGCGACGCGACCGCCCTCAAGGCCAACCCGCTGGTGCCGGAGAAGGCGTTGATCCTGGAGGACGAGAACCTGGTCAACGCCTTCTCCAGCGGCTCGTCGCTCGGCATGGCCTACGCGCTGGAGCACGCCGTGCCGCTGTTCGCGGCCGCCCTCGGCTAGCAGAACCAGCCGTCGGCCACCCAGCCGTGCGCGTTGATGTGCCCGTAGGCGAAGCCGTAGATGTAGTTGCCGGACTTCGGGCCCTTCACCAGGAAGGTCTGGCCGCGGTAGAGGGTGCCCATCCACGGGCCGTCGTCGGGTGCGGTGCGGACGTAGAGGTCGTTGGCGCACACGGTCTCGCGCTCGCCGACCGTGCCGTTGGCGGCTTGGGCGGGCGACGCGGTGGCGACGAGCGCGACGGCGGTCGCCAGGACTGCTGCTGCTCTCACCACGAGTCGTAGCCCCCGATGCACTCGATCCGGAGGTAGCCCCAGTCGTTGGGGCCGAAGTCCATGCTCGCCGCCCACCCGTTGTAGACGGGGTGGGCGCCGGGCGTGTGACCGATCTTGTTGCCGTAGGTCAGCGTCCGCTTGAACTCGACCGGGCCGACCGCGTGGTCGTAGTTGCCGTAGAAGCTCGCGGTCTGGCAGATGACGATGGCGTGCCGCGGCGGCACGGGGTCGGCCGCGGCGGTGGTGGCGCCGAGCACCAGGGCGGCGCACGCGAGGACGAGAGCCCTCATCTGGTTCCTCCTTCACCGGGTAGTGCCACTAACCGGTGAAATCTTCCCGTGCCCGGAGTGGGTGGGGACAGAGCCAGTGGGGCGACCGGCTACACTGGTGGCGGACCTCGTGCGGCACATATCTCGCGAACCTCCCCAGGGCCGGAAGGCAGCAAGGATAAGCGGGCTCTGGTGGGTGCACGGGGTCCCCTTTCTTTGTCGGACCCTCCCGGTAAGGTCCCCGACGTGGCGCTCGCCCTCTACCGCAAGTACCGTCCGGCGACCTTCGGCGAGGTCGTCGGCCAGGAGCACGTCACCGAACCGCTGCGCACCGCCCTGGCGGCCGGTCGGGTCAACCACGCGTACCTGTTCTCGGGGCCGCGCGGGTGCGGCAAGACGTCCAGCGCCCGCATCATGGCGCGCTCGCTGAACTGCGTGCAGGGCCCGACGCCCGACCCGTGCGGCGAGTGCAACTCGTGCGTCGGCCTGGCGCCCAACGGTCCGGGCACCGTGGACGTGGTCGAGCTGGACGCGGCGAGCCACGGCGGCGTGGACGACGCGCGCGAGCTGCGGGACAAGGCGTTCTACGCGCCGGCCGAGTCGCGGTACCGGGTGTTCATCATCGACGAGGCGCACATGGTCACCACGCAGGGCTTCAACGCCCTGCTGAAGATCGTGGAGGAGCCGCCCGAGCACCTGATCTTCATCTTCGCCACCACCGAGCCGGACAAGGTGCTGCCCACCATCCGCTCGCGCACGCACCACTACCCGTTCCGGCTGATCCCGCCGAGCTCGATGCGGGCGCTGCTGGAGCGCAACTGCGCGGCCGAGGGCGTCACAGTCGACCCGTCGGTGTTCCCGCTGGTGATCCGCGCGGGCGGTGGGTCGGCGCGGGACACGCAGTCGGTGATGGACCAGCTGCTGTCCGGCGCGGGCCCCGAAGGGGTGCGCTACGACCGGGCGATCGCGCTGCTCGGCGTGACCGACGTGGCGTTGATCGACGACGTGGTGGACGGCCTGGCGAACGGCGACGGTTCGGCGGTGTTCGGCACCGTCGACCGCCTGGTCGAGGCCGGGCACGACCCGCGCCGGTTCGCGTCCGACCTGCTCGACCGGCTGCGCGACCTGGTGCTGCTGCACGCCGTGCCGGACGCGGCGGACCGCGGCCTGGTGTCCGCGCCGGACGACGAGCTGGCCAAGATGATCGCGCAACGCGACGCGACCCGGCCCGCGACGGTCACCCGTTGGGCGGAAATCCTGCACCAGGGGTTGACCGAGATGCGCGGCTCGACCGCGCCCCGCCTGCTGCTCGAACTCGTGACGGCGCGGATGCTCCTGCCATCGGTCGGCGACGTCGAGTCGGGCCTGCTGCAACGCGTCGAACAGCTGGAGCGCCACGGCCCGCCGGCGGGCGGCGCACCGGCGGGGCCCGTGGAGACCCGCTTCCAGCGCCCCTCGCAGCGCGCGGCCGAGCCCGCCGCGCCGCCCGTCGCCAGGCCCGCCGAGACCGCGCCTCCGGCCGCTGCCGCGCCGCCGGCCGCGCCCCCTGGACTGCCCACCCCGCCGGTGCTGCGGTCGGCGGCGATGAGGTCGGCCGAGAGCGCGCCCGTCGCGCCGGAGGTGGACCAGCGCGCCGCGCAGCCGCCGGACGCGCCGCAGGCCCGGCCGAGCACCGCGCCCGCTCCGCACGCCGCCGCACCGGGCACGTCGCCTACCTCGCAGCCACCGCACGCCGCCGCGCCGCACGCCGCCGCGGCTGGAGGCACGTCGCCGGCTGCCGCGCAGCCACCGCACGCCGACGCACCCCAGGCCGCCGCACCGCACGCCGCCGTGCCGCAGAGCGCGCACCCCGGCGCGTCGGACAACTCACCCGCCGCCCAGCCGGCCCAGGCAGCCGCACCGGCGGCACCCTCCGGCGGTGTCGACGCGGTCGAGGTGCGTCGGCGCTGGTCGGAGCTGTTGGGCGTGGTCCGCGGGACGAGCCGCAGCACGGAGGCGATGCTCACCAACGCCACCGTCGCCGACGTCGACGGCACCACGGTCACGCTCACCCACACCTCCGCGCCGCTGGCCCGCCGGCTCGCCGAGCCGCGCAACGCCGACGCCATCGCCGCCGCGTTCGCGCAGGTCCTCGGCGGCACGTGGCAGGTGCGGTGCGTGCACGGCGACGCGGCCGCCGCCCCGGCCCGCCAGGCGGCGCAGAAGCCGCAGCGACCGGCGGTGACCAGGCCGAGCCAGGCGCAGCAGCCCGGCCAGGCCCGTCAGCCGGAGTCCCGCCCGGCGCCGTCCGGCCGACCACCGGTCGACGACGTGCCGCCGCCCCCCGAGCCGCCGGAGCCCGATGAGCCCCTCCCGCCGGAGCCGGTGGACGAGGAGGAGATGCTGGCCGAGGCCGCGCTGCCCGGCGACGCGGACGACCAGCGGCTCGACCCGGAGGCCGTCGTGCTCAAGCTCCTCGCCGACGAGCTTGGCGCTCGGCCGTTGAAGGGCTGATCGACGCGACTACGCTGGTGAACGGCGGCAGACCCCGAAGAGAGGAACCCGCGGTGCAACCCGGTGGGCCCAACATGCAGCAAATCCTCCAGCAGGCGCAGAAGATGCAGCAGCAGCTCGCTGAAGCCCAGCAGGAGCTGGCCGAGGCCGAGGTCACCGGCACCGCCGGCGGCGGTCTGGTCACCGCCGTCGTGTCCGGCGGCGGCGAGCTCAAGAGCCTGGACATCGACCCGAAGGCGGTCGACCCGGACGACGTCGAGACGCTGTCCGACCTGGTCGTCGCCGCCGTGCGCGACGCCAACCGCGCCGCCCAGGAGCTGGCGGCCCAGAAGATGGGCCCGCTCGCCAGCGGCATGGGCGGGATGGACGACCTCGGCGGTCTCGGGAAGCTGTTCGGCTGATGTACGAGGGGCCCGTCCAGGACTTGATCGACGAGCTCGGCAGGCTGCCGGGCGTCGGTCCGAAGAGCGCGCAGCGCATCGCCTTCCACCTGCTCGCCGCGGACCCGGCCGACATCGGCCGGCTCCAGGACGCGTTGCAGAAGGTCAAGGACGGCGTGGTGTTCTGCGACGTGTGCGGCAACGTCTCGGCCGAGGCGACCTGCCGCATCTGTCGCGACCCGCGCCGCGACCTGACCCTGATCTGCGTGGTGGAGGAGCCGAAGGACGTCCTGGCGGTCGAGCGGACCCGCGAGTTCAAGGGCCGCTACCACGTCCTGGGCGGGGCGCTCGACCCGTTGTCGGGTGTCGGGCCGGACCAGCTGCGGATCAGGCAGCTGCTCACCCGGATCGGCACGGACGTGTCGGAGATCATCATCGCCACGGACCCGAACACGGAGGGCGAGGCGACCGCGACGTACCTCGTGCGGATGCTGCGCGACTTCCCGGGCCTCACCGTCACCAGGCTCGCGTCGGGCCTGCCGATGGGCGGTGACCTGGAGTTCGCCGACGAGCTCACCCTCGGCCGGGCCCTGTCCGGCCGGCGCAGCATGTGAGGCTCGTCGCGGTGGACGGGCCCTCGGGCTCGGGCAAGTCGACGTTCGCGGCGCGCCTGGCGTCGGAGCTGGGCGCGACCGTGGTGCCGACCGACCACTTCGCCACCTGGACCGACCCGGTGTCGTGGTGGCCGCGCCTGGTCACCGAGGTCCTCGACCCGCTCCGGCACGGCCGCGAGGCCCGCTACCGGCGCATGGAGTGGACCGGCGGCGTGCCGCGCCTCGGCGACGTGGTGCACGTGCCGGTGCCGGAGGTGCTGGTCATCGAGGGTGTCTCGGCGGCCCGGCGTTCGATCGCGCGGGAGCTGGACGAGGCGATCTGGGTCGAGGTGCCCGACCCGGAGGAGCGGCTGCGCCGGGCCGTCGAGCGGGACGGCGAGGCGAGCCGCGCGCACCTGCGGCGCTGGCAGGCGTTCGAACGCGGCTGGTTCGCCGTGGACGCCACGAAGTCCCGCGCCGACCGGATCGTCACACCCGACTGACCGGCCCCACGCCCGGGTGAAGCCGCGCCTGCCCGAGCCCGCGCCCGACCGTGCCGATGCCCGACCGGACCCGCGCCTGACCAGGCCCGCACCGACCGAAGCCGCGCCCGACCGAGCCGCACCGGTCCGAAGCCGCGCCCAGCCCGAAGCCGCACCGACACGTCGGCCGGGTCACCCGTCGAGCGAGGCCCGCACCACGTCCGCGTCCGGCGATCCGATCGCGGTGAACCACTCCAGTGCCGTTCGCCACTGCCGGCGCGCCTCGGCGTCGGCGCCGGTGGTGGCCAGGACGTCGCCTGCCAGGTGGGCGGCCCGCGCGTGCACGCACCGCTGCCCCGTGGTCCCGCTCAGCTCCAGGCACCGCAGCGCCAGGTCCAGCGCCTGCGCCGCGTCACCCTGGTCGAGCCTGATCCGCCCGAGCACGGCCAGCACGTCCACTTCGGCGATCCGCAGTCGGTACCGGACGGCGCTGTCCAGCGCCTGGCTCGCCGAGTAGCGCGCCTCGTCCAGCCGGCCCGCCGCGTGGTGGGTCAGCGCCAGGCTCCGCCGCGCCGCGCAGATGCCCAGCGGGTAGCCCGTCTCCTCGGCGATCCGCAGCGCCTCCGTCGTGTGCTCGACGGCCTCCTCCAGCCTGCCCAACCCGCACAACGCCTCACCGAGGGCGTTCTTCGCGTCGCACAACCCCTTCAGGTTGCCCAGCTCCTCCGCGATGGCCACCGCCCGCCCGGCCTCGCGCGCGGCGTCGGCCCACTGGCCCCTCATCACGTGCGCCAGCGCCAGGCCCTCGTGCGAGAAGTGGGCGAACCCACGCGCGCCGGCCCGTTCGTACAGCTCGCCGCACCGCTGGTACAGCTCGGCGGCACGTTGCGGCTGACCCAGGAACAGGTGCACCTCGGCCAGCGCGCGGTGGCTGTCGGCCTGCGTCATCCACGCGCCGAGCCGGTTGCCGACGTCCAGCGCGCCCTCGAACGACGACACCGCCCGGTCCAGCTGACCGAGCTGCATGTAGACCCCGCCGAGGTTGAGCTGGGCGATGCCCTCCTGCTGCAACGCGCCGATGGCCCGCGTGATCACGAGCGCGCGCTCCAGGTGCTCGGCGGCCTGCTCCAGGTCGCCGATGTCGATGCAGACCGCGCCGAGGTTCGCCAGCACGGCGGCCTCGACGGCGGGCGCGGCGCCGGTGCGCTGCTGGATCGGGATCGCGCGCCGGAAGTAGTCGACGGCCACCCGGTGCTGCCCGATCGCCCAGTACAGCGTGCCGAGCGACGACAGCATCGCCACCTCGCCGAGGGCGTCCTGGGAGGACTGCGCGACCGACAGGCCGGCCTTCGCGGTCGCCAGCCACTCCACCGGCAACCCGATCGTGTAGAAGTACCGCCGCAGCGCGTCGGCCAGCTGCCACACGTCGCCGTCGGGCTGGCGGTCGGCGGCGTGCACGACGAGCCCGACCAGGTTGCCGCGCTCGGCGTCCAGCCAGGCCAGGGCCTCCGCCGAGGTGGAGAACAGGCGCGGTGTCACGCCCGGCACGACGTCGGTGCGCGGCAGCCGCAGCAAGGTGCTCTTGAACGCGTCCGTGGCGTTGTCCACCGATCGGATCGACCAGTCCAGCAGCCGCCGCGACGCCTGCGCGCTCTCCTCCGGGTCGTCCTCGATCCCGCGCCGCTCGGTCGCGTAGTCCCGCAGCAGGTCGTGGAACTGGTAGCGGCCGGGCGCGTGGTTGTCCACGAGGTTCGCCGTGGCCAGCCGGTCGAGCCGCCGCCGCGCGTCCTGCGTGGTCAGCCCGCCCAACGCCGCCGCCACGTCCGGCGTGATGTCGCCCGGCGCCAGCGACAGCAGCCGGAACAGCGACGCCAGCTCCGGCTTCAGCGCCGTGTACGACAGGTCGAACGCCGCGTGCACGGCCGCCCGCTCGTCACCCTCCACGGCCAGCGCCGCGAGCCGGTTGCCCGCACGCAGCTCCTCCACGTAGGACGCGATGGTGATCTCCGGCCGGGACAGCAGGTTCGCCGCCGCGATCCGCAGCGCCAGCGGCAGGTGCGCGCACAGCTCGGCCAGCTCGTCGGCCGCCGCGGACTGCGACGCCACCACGTCGTCGCCGAGCATCCCGGCCAGCAGCGCCCGCGTCTCGGACCGGTCGAGCACGTCGAGCCGCACGTTGGACGCGGCGTGGCTGACCGCCAGCCCGCGCAGCGTGTCGCGGCTGGTCACGAGCACCGCGCACCCCGGCGAGCCGGGCAGCAGCGGCCGGATCTGCTCGGCGTTGGCCGCGTTGTCCAGCACCAGCAGCACCTGCTGGTCGGTCAGCCGCGACCGGAACATCGCCTCCTGCTCGTCCTGGTCGAGCGGCACGGACTCGGGCGGCACGCCCTGCGCGCGCAGGAACCGCGGCAGCACGTCCACCGCGCTCAACGGCGGGCCCTGGGCGTAACCGCGCAGGTTGACGTACAGCTGCCCGTCGGGGAAGCAGTGCCGCATCTTGTGCGCCGTGTGCACGGCCAGCGCCGTCTTGCCGACGCCCGGCGGCCCGGCCAGCGTGACCACGGGCACGCCCTGCGCGGTCCGCAGCAACGCCTCGATCAGCTGAACGGCCTGCTCACGGCCCACGAAGTCGCCGATGTCGGCGGGCAGCTGCGAGGGCACCACCCGGTCGCGCCGCGCGGCGGGCGCGTTCTGCCCCAGGTCGAGCGACGACGAACCGCCGAGCACCTGCTGGTGCACGC
Organism: Actinosynnema sp. NPDC049800; assembly: GCF_040656635.1. NCBI lineage: Bacteria > Bacillati > Actinomycetota > Actinomycetes > Pseudonocardiales > Pseudonocardiaceae > Actinosynnema > Actinosynnema sp. NPDC049800. The sequence goes on from NZ_JBFAMT010000031.1 coordinate 61,744, forward strand.
GCCGCAGCTCGTCGCCGGGGTCGATGCCGAGCTGCTCGGCCAGCAGCCCGCTGACCCGCCGGTACGCGCCGAGCGCGTCGGCCTGCCGCCCGGACCGGTACAGCGCGACCATCAGCTGCGCCCACAGCCGCTCCCGCAGCGGGTGCTCGCTGGTCAGCCGGGACAGCTCGGGGATCAGCTCGGCGTGGCGGCCCAGCTCGAGGTCGACCTCGACCCGGCGTTCCTCGACGTGCAGCCGCCGTTCACCCAGGCGCGGCACCTCGTCGCGGTGCAGCACCTCCGACGGCACGTCCACCATCGCGGGCCCGCGCCACAGCGCCAGCGCCGCGGTGAAGATCGCCGACGCCGACTCCAGCCTGCCCGCGGCCCGCTCCCGCTCGCCCTCCTCGACGAGCTGCTCGAACCGCATCACGTCGATGGTGCGCTCGTCGACGTCGATCAGGTAGCCGTCGGGCACGGTCCGGATCGGCACCGCCGGTCCGAGCACCTGCCGAAGTCTCATCACGTAGGTCTGCAGCGTGCCCCGGGCCCGCGCGGGAGGGTCGGCGCCCCAGATGTGCTCCGCGAGCTCGTCGACCGAGACGCCGGCGCCGGCGCGCATGAGAAGAGACACAAGCAGGGACCTCTGCCGGCCCGCCCGCACCACGACCTGCTCGCCGTCGACCAGCACCTGCAACGGGCCGAGGACGCGGAACTCGACCACAGGGCTCACCAGCGACCTCCCTCCGCGCGTGTGCGGGTTTCTGTTGTCCGTTGTACAGCGTAGGAGGGTGTTTGCCCGATCCGACGTGGTCACTTTGGGTCAGCGAAGGTGCGCGGGACGTGTGTTAATGCTGATTCACGTGGCCGGATCGTGACCTCGGACGAGTCGGAAGGGTTGTGGTGACCGGTTAGGGTCCGTGACCACACCGTGAGATCCCGGATTTCCCTAGGGGTGTGTCAAATGCTTCAATCTCGAACGGCCCGGCGCCGATGGTTGGCCGCGATCGGCCTGACCGGCGTCGCGGCCCTGGCACTGTCGGCCTGTGCCCAATCCGAGCGCGGCGACGACTCGGGGTCCGGCAAGGTCGGCGGCACGATGGTCTTCGGCGCCGCGGGCGAGCCCAAGAACTTCGACCCGATCTTCAACGACGACGGCGAGAGCTTCCGCCCCATCCGCCAGATGTTCGACACGCTGGTCACCTACAAGCGGGGCACCGCCGACCTCGCGCCGGGTCTCGCGGAGAAGTGGACGCCCAGCGAAGACGGCAAGTCGTGGACGTTCGACCTGCGCAAGGGCGTCAAGTTCCACGACGGCACGGCGTTCGACGCCGCGGCCGTCTGCTTCAACATGGACCGCTGGTTCAACATGAAGGGCGCCGCCGCCCAGAGCCAGATGATCTACTACGGCGACGTGTTCGAGGGCTTCGCCAAGAACGAGGGCGACGCGGCGGGCGAGCCGGTCTACAAGTCCTGCGAGGCCAAGGACGAGCACACCGCCGTGCTGAACCTCAACAAGTACAAGGGCGCCTTCCCGGCCGCCTTCGGTTTGACCGCGCTGTCCATCTCCAGCCCCGAGGCGCTGAAGAAGTACGACGCGGACAACGTCGTGCAGTCGGGTGACTCGTTCACCTATCCGGCTTACGCGACCGAGCACCCGACCGGTACCGGCGCGTTCAAGCTGGAGAAGTTCGACAAGGCCAACAAGACCATCACCCTGGTCCGCAACGACGACTACTGGGGCGAGAAGGCCAAGCTCGACAAGCTGATCTTCAAGATCATCCCCGATGAGAACGCGCGCAAGCAGGAACTCAAGGCCGGCACGATCGACGGCTACGACTTCCCGAGCCCGGCGGACTACAACTCGCTGAAGACCGACGGCTTCAACGTCACGCCGCGGCCCGCGTTCAACATCCTCTACCTGGGCATCAACGGCGCGAACAACCCGGCGCTGAAGGACCTGCGGGTCCGCCAGGCCATCGCCTACGCCGTCAACCGCGAGCAGCTGGTCAAGACCAAGCTGCCGCTGGGCGCCGAGGTGGCGACGCAGTTCATGCCGAAGACCGTCGCGGGCTACGCCGAGGACGTGCAGCAGTACCCGCACGACGTGGCCAAGGCCAAGGACCTGCTCACGCAGGCCGGCGTGTCGAACCTGAGCCTGAAGTTCTACGTGCCCACCGAGGTCAGCCGGCCGTACATGCCGAACCCGTCCGAGATCGCGGCGGTGATCGTCGACGACCTGAAGGCCGCGGGCATCAACGCCGAGATCGTCTCCCGCCCGTGGAACGGCGGCTACAAGGACGACGTGCAGAAGCTCGGCAAGCACGACCTGCACCTGCTCGGCTGGACCGGCGACTACAACGACGCCGGCAACTTCGTCGGCACCTTCTTCGGTCGGGAGAAGAAGGAGTTCGGCTTCGGCGACCAGTCGATGTTCGACGCCATCGCCGCGGCCGACGGCGTGGTCGACCAGGACAAGCACGCGGACGCCTACAAGCAGGTGAGCCGCGACCTCATGAGCAAGTACCTGCCCGCGATCCCGGTGTCCCACTCGCCGCCCGCGATCGTGGTCAGCAGCAAGATCTCGGGCCTCGTGCCCAGCCCGCTGACCGACGAGCGCTTCGACACGGTGAGCAAGGGCTGAACCGAACGGTAGGCGGGTGGTGGCGCTCGTGATCCGGGCGTCACCACCCGTGCTGTCCAGAGGGCTTCCATCATGCTGCGATTCATAGTCCGTCGCCTGCTCCAGGCGATCCCCACACTGCTGATCCTGTCGCTGCTGGTCTTCGTCTGGCTGCGGTCGCTGCCCGGCGGCCCGGCCGGCGCGCTGCTCGGCGACAAGGCGACCCCGGAGAAGATCGAGGCGCTCAACAAGGTCCTCGGCCTCGACCAACCGATCTTCATCCAGTACTTCAAGTTCCTGGGCCGCATCCTCAGCGGTGACTTCGGCAGCTCCTTGATCAGCGGCGAGCCGGTGGTGGCCGAGATCGGCCGCGCGCTGCCCGCCACCATCGAGCTGTCGCTGGCCGCGCTGCTGTTCGCCATCGTGCTGGGCATCCCGCTCGGCTACCTGGCGGCCAGCTACCGCGGGCGGTTCCTCGACAACGCCACCGTCATCGGCACGCTGGTCGGCGTCGCCGTGCCGGTGTTCTTCCTGGGCATCCTGCTCAAGCAGCTGTTCGCGCAGGACCTGGCGCTGTTCCCGCCGTCGGGCAGGCAGGACGTCACGATCGACCCGACGCACGTCACGAACTTCGCCGTGCTCGACGGGCTGCTGACCCAGGAGTGGGACGCCGCGGCCGACGCGCTGTGGCACCTCGTGCTGCCCGCGATCGCGCTGGGCACCATCCCGCTCGCGGTCATCGTGCGGATCACCCGCGCCTCGGTGCTCGACGTGCTCAACGAGGACTTCGTCCGCACGGCCAACGCCAAGGGCCTGCAGGCGACGCTGGTCCGCCGCCGGCACGTGCTGCGCAACGCGATGCTGCCGGTGTCGACCACGATCGGCCTCCAGACCGGTCTGCTGCTGGGCGGCGCCGTGCTCACCGAGCGGGTGTTCGTGTGGGGCGGGCTCGGATCGTTGCTGGCCCAGGGGATCGAGCGCCGGGACTACCCGCGCCTGCAGGCGTTGCTGCTGCTCGCGGCGGTGGTCTACGTGCTCGTCAACCTGCTGGTCGACATCTCCTACGCGATCATCGACCCGAGGGTGCGGGCATCATGACCAGTCTCCTCAAGCGCAAGCAGCAGCGGGTGGACGCCCTGGCGGAGTCGGCGGGCACGAGCCTGGCCGCCGACGCGCTGCGGCGGATGCTGCGCAGCCCGGTCGCCCTGATCGGCGCGTTCCTGGTGCTGATGTTCCTGGTGCTGGCGATCATCGCGCCGTTCATCGCGCCGAAGGACCCCTACCAGCGCTACCCGGAACTGCTGGAGGACCTGCGGCCGGACTTCATCCCCGGCCCGATGCCGGGGTTCCTGCTGGGCGGCGACGAGCTGGGCCGCGACTTCTTCAGCCGGCTGCTCGTCGGCGCGCAGCAGTCGCTGATCGTCGGCGTCGGCGCGACCTTGATCGGCCTGGCGCTCGGCATGCTCATCGGCGGCGCGGCCGGGGCGTTCGGCGGCTGGGTGGACAGCTGGCTGATGCGGTTCACCGACATCATGCTGTCGATCCCCAGCCTGCTGCTGGCCATCTCGATCGCGGCGCTGGCGAGCCGGGGCAGCCAGACCACGGTGATCATCGCGGTCGCGGTGACCACCGTGCCGATCTTCGCCCGGCTGCTGCGCGGCGCCATGCTCGCGCAACGGCACAGCGACCACGTGCTCGCGGCGACGGCGCTGGGCGTGCGGCGGCGGACCGTCGTGTTCCGGCACATGCTGCCGAACTCGCTCGGCCCGGTCATCGTGCAGTCGACGCTGACCCTGGCGACCGCGATCATCGAGGCGGCGTCGCTGTCGTTCCTCGGCCTCGGCGACCCGGACCCGTCCCGGGCCGAGTGGGGGCTGATGCTCGGCAACTCGCAGCGCTACATCGACGTCAAGCCGGAGCTGGCGTTCTACCCGGCCATCGCCATCATCATCGTCGCGCTGGGCTTCACGCTGCTCGGCGAGGCGCTGCGCGAGGCGCTCGACCCGAAGAACCGGAGGTGAACCGCGATGGCGTTGCTCGAAGTGCGTGATCTGCGGGTGGTCTTCCAGCGCAGGGGCACCGAGCCCTTCACCGCCGTGGACGGCGTCTCCTTCGACGTCGACCCCGGGCAGACGGTGGGCCTGGTCGGCGAGTCCGGCTGCGGCAAGTCCGTGACGTCGCTGGCGATCATGGGCCTGCTGCCCTCGCGCGGCAACAAGGTCACCGGCTCCGTCCGGTTCGAGGGCACCGACCTGCTCACCCTGAGCGACAAGGAGATGCGCAACCGGCGTGGCCGCGACCTGGGCATGGTGTTCCAGGACCCGCTGTCGTCGCTCAACCCGGTGATCCCGATCGGCTTGCAGGTCACCGAGGTGCTGGAACGGCACCGCGGCATGTCCCGCAAGGCGGCGATGGTGGAGGCGGCCGACCTGCTCGGCCGGGTCGGCATCCCCGACCCGGGGCGCAGGCTGAGCGAGTACCCGCACCAGCTCTCCGGCGGCATGCGGCAGCGCGCGCTGATCGCCATCGCGCTGGCGTGCCGGCCGCGGCTGCTCATCGCCGACGAGCCGACCACGGCGCTGGACGTGACGATCCAGGCGCAGATCCTCGCCCTGCTCAAGGAGCTCGTGCAGGACCTGGGCACGGCGCTGATCATGATCACGCACGACCTGGGCGTCGTGGCGGGGCTGTGCGACGAGGTCAACGTGCTCTACGGCGGCCGGGTGGTGGAGAAGGCGGAGCGGTACCCGCTGTTCGCCGAGCCGCGGCACCCGTACACGCACGGCCTGCTGGCGTCGATCCCGCGGCTCGACGGCGCGCGTGGCGAGAAGCTCGTCCCGATCAAGGGTTCGGTGGCCGACAACATCCCGTGGGACCACGGGTGCGCGTTCGCCCCCCGTTGCCCCAACGCGCTGGCGGTGTGCCGCGAGGTCACGCCCGAGCTGGAGGCCGGTGACGTGCGCTCGCTGCGCTGCCACAACCCGGTGCTGCCGGGAACGCCCGCCGCCCAGGAGGTGCCCGCATGACCGCCGCTGTCGAACCGGCAGCCGCCGACGCGCCCACGGGCGACACGCTGGTGTCGGTCGAGGGCCTGAAGATCCACTTCCCGATCAAGCGAGGCCTGCTGGTCGACCGCACGGTCGGCCACGTGTACGCGGTCGACGGCGTGGACCTGCGGATCAACCGCGGCGAGACCTACGGCCTGGTCGGCGAGTCCGGCTGCGGCAAGTCGACCCTGGGCCGCGGCATGCTGCGGCTGGTCGAGCCGACCGACGGCCGCGTGCTGTTCGACGGCACGGACCTGGTCGGGCTCAAGGGCGAGGAACTGCGCCGGATGCGCCGCCGGATGCAGATGGTGTTCCAGGACCCCATGTCGTCCCTGGACCCGCGGCAGTCGGTGGACTCGTTGCTGGTCGAGGGCCTGCGGGCGCACGGCCTGGACAAGGGCCGCGAGTCGACGGGCAAGCGCTTGCGCGAGCTGCTGTCGGCGGTCGGCCTGCCGTCCACGTCGCTGCGCAAGTACCCGCACGAGTTCTCCGGCGGCCAGCGGCAGCGCATCGGCATCGCGCGGGCGCTGGCGGTCGAGCCGGACCTGATCATCGCCGACGAGCCGGTGTCCGCGCTGGACGTGTCGGTGCAGGCGCAGGTGGTCAACCTGCTGGAGGACCTCCAGGACGAGTTCGGGCTCACCTACCTGGTGATCGCGCACGACCTCGCCGTGGTGCGGCACATCTCCGACCGGGTCGGCGTGATGTACCTGGGCGGGCTGGTGGAGGAGGCGACCTCGGACGCCCTCTACGCCGAGCCGCTGCACCCGTACACCAGGGCGTTGCTGTCCGCGATCCCCGTGCCGGACCCGGTGGTGGAGGACGAGCGCGAGCGGATCCTGCTCACCGGCGACCTGCCCTCGCCCGCCAACCCGCCGACGGGCTGCCGCTTCCACACGCGCTGCCCGTGGAAGCAGGCGACCCGGTGCGACACCGAGCGGCCCGCGCTGCGCGAGGTGCTGCCGGGGCACAATGTCGCGTGCCACTGGGCGGAGGACATCCGGGCCGGCAAGATCCGGCCGCACGAGGTCAAGGCCGAGCTGGTGGAGGAGGGCGGCATCTCGCCGGACATCCCCCTCGTCGGACCCGCCTCGATGACGGAGGCGTTGAACCCGTGAGTCCCGCGTCCGGGGGCGCCGACCGGCGCCCCCGGACCGGTGTTCAGACCACCTGCGGGTAGAGGGTGCGCGGGTCGGCGGCCAGCGCGGCCTTCAGGTCGACCACGCCCTGGTCGGCCAGCACCTCGACGAGGTCGGCCTCGACGCCGTCCAGCGCGGCGCGCACGACGTCCGCGGGATCGTTCTTCGGCACGTCCATGCTCGCGGTCATGTCGGTGTCCGTCGGGCCCAGGTGCACGCCGGTGACCAGCGTGCCCTGGCCCGCGAGCTCCACCCGCACGCCGTTGGTGAGGCTCCACTGCGCCGCCTTGGCCGCGCTGTACGCGGTGGCGCGGTCGTAGGACACCCACGACATCGACGAGAGCACGTTCACGATCGCGCCGCCGCCGTTGGCCGCGAGGACCGGCGCGAACGCCCGGATCATCGCCAACGTGCCGTAGAAGTGCGTGTCCATCTCCAGCCGGATCGCGGCGGGGTCGCCGGTGACCAGGTTCTCGCCGGTGATGATGCCCGCGTTGTTGACCAGCAGGGTGACGTCACCGGCGGCCGAGGCCGCGGCGGCGACGGCGGCCGGGTCGGTGATGTCCAGGGTCAGCACCTCGACGCCCGGCAGGTCGATCGAGCCGGCGTCGCGCGCGGTGGCGTAGACCTTCGCCGCGCCCCGCTCCCGCAACTGCCGCGCGAAGTGCAGGCCGAGGCCGCGGTTGGCCCCCGTGACCAGGGCGACCGAGTTGGCGATCTTCATGGAGGGTTCTCCCAGGGGTGAGTTGGCATTGCCAACCTAGCCTGGCTGGCTTGGGATGCACAACCGAGCCATACTGGGGCGGTGACGCCACCGGACGAGAACTGCTCCTTGGTCAAGGCGGTGGACCTCGTCGGCGAGCGCTGGACGTTCCTCGTGCTGCGCGAGGCCCTCGCCGGCGCGACCCGCTTCTCGGAGTTCCGCGCGCGCCTCGGCATCGCCTCCGACGTGCTCACGGCGAGGCTCGCGAAGCTGGTCGACAGCGGCCTGCTGGTCCGGCGGTCCTACCGGGAGCCGGGGCAGCGCCCGCGCGACGCCTACTGCCTCACCGAGGCGGGCCGGCGGGTGAACCTGGTGCTGTGCGCCTTGCAGGAGTGGGGCGACGAGCACCTGCCGGACACCGTGTCCACGGTCGTCTACCGGACCGACGACGGGCGTCGGGTCAACGTGCGGTTCGTCGACGGCGAAGGCGCCGTGGTGCCCGCGGGCGACGTGCACCCGGAGCAGGGTTAGCGGCTCACGGGCCGGTAGAGCACCCGGACGACGACCAGGCAGCCGGCCTGGACTGCGAGCGCGATGAGGGCGTGCACGAGCCACGCGCCGGCGAGGGTGGGCCCGCCCCACGCGCCGCCGAGGCCGGGGTCGGCGGTGAACGGGTGGCCGATCGCGCCGGCGGTGTCCGGCCAGAGCGGGTAGAACCAGCCCCGTGCCACCAGGTAGAGGGCGAGCAGCACGGGGATCGCGGCGACGAGCGCGCGGAGGATCCCGGGTCGCGGGTGGATGCCGAGGGTTTTCACGGCACGAACGCTAGGCCCGGGCGCGGCGCCGGTCGTCACACCGCGGAGCCATCCCCGGCGTCATACCGGGGTAGCGGGTCGGGGGCGCCTCCCCCTGTGGTGGCGCCCCCGACCCGGTGGTCACGTCACGCCGGCCAGTTCGGCGAACGGCCGAGCAGGCCGACGAGGCGGTCGGTGATCGGCGCGTCCTCCGGCACCGCGACCGGCATCGCGAACGCGGCTCCCGGCCCTCGGACATCCGGCGTGGTCGGGAAGTACCGCGACATCCGGTAGGCGGCCGTGGCGAGTTCGGTGTCCAGCGTGCTGTCCACGCCGATCGCGCGGGACAGGTCCCAGGCGTGCACCAGGTTGTCGATGAAGTGCCCGGCCACCAGCTCGCGGCCGCGGCGCAGGCCGTAGTTGGGGAACTCGGCCTCGCGCTCCAGCACGCCGTCCGCGCGGAACGCCTCGGTGACCGCGTCGGTCGCGACCCGGTAGGCGACGGTCAGGTCGTCGCTCGCCGGGGCGTCGACGGCCGTGCCGCGGACGGACGCGGTGAACGCCAGCGTGGACTCGACCTGGTGGCGCAGCAGTTCGTAGACGGTCCAGCCGGCGCACGGCGTGGGCAGGTCCAGGTGCGACTCGTCCAGCTCGGCCATGAGCTTCAGGTTGAGGTCGAGCGACGACCGGTTCAGGTCCAGGAGATCCATGTGTCCATCCACCCCTCAAGTTGTACGAACGATCGTACAATTAGTTTGCGAGTGGTCAAGGGGGCTAGCGTGGAGGACGTGAAGGTCGACGGACGGGTGGAGCGCGGCGAGCAGACGCGGCGGCAGATCCTGCGGCGGGCGGCGGAGATCGCGTCGGTGGAAGGGCTGGAGGGCCTGTCGATCGGGCGGTTGGCCACCGAGCTGGAGGTCAGCAAGAGCGGCGTGTTCGCGCACTTCGGGTCGAAGGAGGAGCTGCAGCTCTCGACCGTTCGCGCGGCGGCGGCGATCTTCGCGCGCGAGGTCGTGGAGCCGGTGACCGAGCCCCCGGGCCCGGCCCGGCTGGCGGCGCTGCTGGACCGGTGGCTGGCGTACTCGGAGAACCGCACGTTCCCCGGCGGGTGCTTCTTCTACGCCGTGCAGGCCGAGTTCGACGCCCGGCCGGGACGGGTGCGCGACGCGATCGCCGGGTACGGGCGCGAGTGGAACTCCTACGTCCGCGAGACCGTCGCCGCGATCCCGGAGGTCGCCGACCCGGACCAGTTGGCGTTCGAGCTGGTCGCGTTCCTGGAGATGGCCAACGCCCAGTCGGTCCTGCACGACGACCCGCACGCGTACGAGCGGGCCCGGGTCGCGGTGCGCAACCGCTTGGCTCAGGCGGCCACGGCCCGGCGCTGAGCGGCCCTCACCGCCATCCCGATCGGCACGCCGACCAGCGTCGCCACCGCGAACGAGACCAGCGTGGCCACCACCGGGTCGGTGAAGAGCTGCCCGCCGAAGTACCCGAGCGTGGCCGTGTAGGCGCTCCACAGCGTGGCGCCGACCGCCGCGATCGGCGCGAACCGCCGCAGGCGCCACCGCAGCGACCCGGCCAGGACCGCACCGACCAGCCCGCCGCCGGGCACGAACCGCACCGCGACCAGGATCGACTCGCCGCGCGTGGCCAGCCTCTCCGCCGTCCACGCGATCACCGCCCGCGGACCGGGCCGCCTCCCGACCCGCTCGAGCGCCCGCAACCCGACCCCGCGCCCGACGCCGAAGTTGACGAAGTCGGAGAGGGTGCAGCCGAGGGCCGCCACGGCGATCACGGCCGTCAGCGACAGCTCGCCGGAGGCGGCCAGCACGCCGTAGCCGATCAGCACGGCCTCGGTCGGCGCGAGCGGCACGACGGCGACGACGAACAGCACCACGAACGCGGTCATGATCTCCGAACGCGGGGGAGTTCCGGATCATCTCCGACCTGAGGAGGTCTTCAGCAACCCGTTAGCTCACCGTCACATGTCCGCTGGCAGGGCCTCGATGATGTGATGCGCGGCACTGATCTCGCCGAGGTCTTCGGTGAAGAACGCGGAGGCCAGGTGCGCGTGGAACACGACGTCCGCCCCCTCCGGCATGAGGAACAACGTGAACGGCCGCGCCCCGCCCCCGACCGTGTGCACCCCGGTGGCCGTCGCGTGCAGCAGGTCGAGCGCGCGGGTCGCCTCGTCGCCCCACGCGCACCGCAGTTCGGGCAGGTGCGCCTGTTGCGAGACCCTCAGCAGCCGCTGGTAGGAGTCCCCGAGCACCGGCGCGCACGCCACCAGGTCGGGGAACCGGACGGGCGCGTAACCGGCCTCGACCCGCTCGATCTGCCGCACCGACCCCCGGGACCGGGCCGCCACCTCCTCGACCCCGAGCCCGGCCGTCTCGCGCAGCGCTCGGACCTCCCGCCCCAGCAGCCGCCCCCGCAACGTCGGCACCGCCATCACGCCACCTCCCGCGCGTCCGCGGCCAGGTCCAGCAACGCCGTGCGCGCCAGCACGTACTGCCGACACGGCACGGTCGGCCGCTGCCACCACCTCCGGCCCCAGCACGCGCGGCAGTGGCCGTCGACGTCCGGCCGGTGCCCGTCGAGCAGCACGCGGATCGCCGCCACGAGGTGCGGGACCTCGGACCGCGCCAAGTCCGCCGCCACCCGCTCGTCGCCGCCGGTCGCGACCCCTTCGACCACCGCCAGCCGGTTCCTGACCTGGAGATGCAGTTCCTGCCACACGAGCCCTCCCGAGAGCGGGGATCATCAAGGCAGTCAAAGCTAAGGCAAAATACTTTGAGCGGGATAGTCGCCTGATCGGGTGCACCGCGACACGGCAGGATGGCCGTCATGTCCCGACGCGACACCGTCGCACTCAAGTGGCTCCTCGGCGCGACCCTCCGCAACCACCGCAAGGCGGCGCGGAAGACGTTGGAGCACAGCGCCGCGCACCTCGGCGTCTCCGAGAGCAAGATCAGCAACATGGAGTCGGGCCGCTACGGGCAGCCGCCCGAGGAGGTCGCGAAGCTGCTCGCCTTCTACGGCGCGGACCCCGGCCGCGTCGAGCGGATCGTCGCGTTGGCCGAGGCGGACGACACCGGCAGTTGGTGGGCCCCTTGGTCCGGTGTCATCCCCAACTGGCTCCGCCTCTTCGCCGGTCTGGAAGGAATGGCCGAGTCGGCTTTCGTGTACTCGCCCCTCTTCGTGCACGCCCTGCTGCAAACCGAGGACTACGCCACGGCCGTGGCGAGTTCGGCGCGCCGGGTGCGACCGGTGGACATGGACCGGATGGTGGCGTTCCGCATGGAGCGCCAACGGCGGCTCACCGCCGACGCGAACCCGCTGAAGCTGCACTTCGTGATCGAGGAGTCGGCGCTTCTCCGCCCCATCGGTGGCAAGGACGTCCTGCGCCGGCAAGCGGAACACCTGCTGGAGGCGACCAGACTGCCCACTGTGGACATCCAGGTGATCGAGGCGCGGGTCGGCATGCACCCCGGCCTCACCGGTGAGTTCACCTTGTTCGGGTTCGAGGAGTTCGACGAAACGGTGTACGTGGAGCTGCAGGAGGACGCGGTCTATCTCAACGACTCGGCGAAGGTCAGGGCCTATAGCATGACTGCGAAGACTCTTCGCGATATCGCCTTGGACCCACCCGAGTCCGCGGCCCTGATCACGTCGCTGATCCGGGCGCTGTAGCAACAGGAGGCCGCCGTGACCACCTCGGCCCGCTGGGTCAAGTCCAGCTACTCGATGGAGAACGGCAGTTGCGTCGAGGTGGCGGTCACCGACGCCGTGACCGGGGTCCGCGACTCGAAGAACGCCGACGGCCCGGTGCTGACCTTCCCGACCGACCGCTGGGCGGCGTTCCTCGCTAAGACCTCCTGACCGCCCGCAGGCAACGGTCGGCGTGCGCGTTCAGCGCGTCGACCAGTTCGGGCGGGCCGTCGGTCAGGGTGAAGTCGACGTCCACCGACGTGATCATCCACACCAGGTCGCGGGCGGTCTCCGCGCCGACGTGCAGCAGGCAGCTGCACGAGTCCACCGGCTCGACCACGCCCATGCCCGGCCACAGCCGGTCGGCCACGGCGACCGCCGGTTCGTGCAGCGTCACGGTCGCCCGCACCGGCCACGCCCGCGCCGAGAGCCGGTGCTCCAGGTACGCCCCCACGTCACCGTCGGGCGGCTCCCGCGGCGCGAAGCGCGGGCCGTTCGGCGTGCGCAGCGCCAGCCGGTCCACGCGGAAGCTGCGCCAGTCGTCGCGGTCGGTGTCCCAGGCGACCAGGTACCAGTGCCGGGTGGAGCTGACCAGGCTGTGCGGCTGCACGGACCGGGTCGTCGCGCCGCCGCGCGGGCTGGTGTAGTCGAACCGCAGCGACTCGTGCCGGCGGCAGGCGTCCGCGATGGCCATGAGCACGTCCGGGTCCACCCGCGGCCCGCCCGCCCCGACGCGGACGGTCGCCGAGTGCAGCGTGCCGACCCGGTGCCGCAGGCGCGCGGGCAGCACCTGCTCCAGCTTGGCCAGCGCCCGCGCCGACGTCTCCTCGATCCCGGCCACCGAACCGCCCGCCGCCGTGCGCAGGCCCACCGCCACGGCCACCGCCTCGTCGTCCTCCAGCAGCAACGGCGGCAGCGAGGCGCCCGCCCCGAGCCGGTAGCCGGCGGTGCCCCGGGTCGCGTGCACGGGGTAGCCGAGGTCGCGCAGGCGTTCGACGTCGCGGCGCACGGTGCGGGTGGTGACGCCGAGCCGTTCGGCCAGCTCGGCGCCGGACCGGTCGCACCGGGCCTGCAACAGCGACAGCAGCCGGAGCAGCCGCGCGGACGTGTCCACCATGGCGTCGAGCCTGCCCGATCGTTAGGACCGGAACCGTCCCAAGGGCCTCCTACCGTCGCCGCCATGACCGAGATCCACCCGTTCCGCATCGACGTGCCCCAAGCGCAACTCGACGACCTGGACGCCCGCCTGGCCAACACCCGCTGGCCCGACGAGCTGCCCGGCGTCGGCTGGAGCCGGGGCGTCCCGGTGGGCTACCTGAAGGACCTCGCCGAGCACTGGCGCACGACCTACGACTGGCGCGCGCACGAGGCCGCGATCAACGCCCACCCGCAGCACCTCGCCACCGTCGCCGGGCAGGTCGTGCACTTCCTGCACGTCCGCTCACCCGAACCGGACGCCCTGCCGCTCGTGCTGCTGCACGGCTGGCCGGGCGGGTTCACCGACTTCCTCGACGTCATCGGCCCCCTGTCCGACCCCCGCGCGCACGGCGGCGACCCGGCCCGCGCGTTCCACCTGGTCGTCCCGTCCCTGCCGGGCTTCGGCTTCTCCACCCCGCTCGCCGGGCCGGGCATGGGCGCGGCGCGGATGGCCGGCGTGCTGGTCGAACTGATGGCCGCGCTCGGGTACGAGCGGTACGGCGTGCAGGGCTACGACACCGGCGCGTGGGTCGGCCCGGAGATGGGCAGGCAGGCGCCCGACCGGGTGGTGGGCGTCCACCTGAACGCCCTGCTGACGTTCCCGGACGGCGAGGTCGAGGGCCTCACCGAGGTCGAGCAGCGGCGGTGGGAGGCGATGGAGAACTTCAACGACGGCTACCTGCAGTGCAACTCGAAGAGGCCGCAGACGGTGGCCTACGGGCTGCACGACTCGCCGGTGGGCCAGCTCGCGTGGATCGTGGAGAAGTTCAAGGAGCTCACCCACCCGGCGGACGGCCTGCCCGAGGACGGCGTCGACCGGGACCGCATCCTCACCGACGTCTCGCTGTACTGGCTGACGGGCACGGCCGCGTCGGCGGCGCAGGTCTACTACGAGGAGATCTCCGCGAAGGGGTGGGGCGAGCAGGCGCCCGGGACCGTGCCGACGGGGGTGCTGGTCTCGGCCCACGACGTGTCGATCCGCCGGTGGGCCGAACGCGAGCACCACGTCGTGCGCTGGACCGAGCTCGACGAGGGCGGCCACTTCCTGGCCATGGAACGGCCGGACCTGCTGGTCACCGACGTGCGCGGATTCTTCGCCGTCCTGCGCTGAGCCGTCCGCCTCGCCGGTGCCCGGGCACCGGCGAGGCGGGCACCGGCCTCAGCGGTGGGCGCGGTTGATCGCGGAGACCAGGGCGCGCAGCGACGCGGCGACCGTGGAGCTGTCGATGCCGACGCCCCACAGCACGCGGTCGGACACGGCGCACTCCAGGTACGCCGCCGCACGCGCGTCGTCACCCGACGACATGGCGTGCTCGAAGTAGTCCAGCACCCGCACGTCGTAGCCCACGGTGGCCAGGGCGTCCACGAACGCGGCGATCGGGCCGTTGCCGCCGCCGGTGATCTCCTGCGCCTCGCCGTCCACCACGACCACGGCCTTGATCGTCTCGTGGCCGCTGCCGTCGCCGGACACCTTCTGGCGCAGCAGCTTCAGCGGCGCGGCGGCGTCCAGGTACTCCTCGGAGAACGCGTCCCACATGTCCTTGGGGCCGATCTCGCCGCCCTGGGTGTCGGTGACCTCCTGGATGACCTTGGAGAACTCCACCTGCAGCCGCCGCGGCAGGTCCAGGTGGTGCTCGGTCTTCATCAGGTACGCCACGCCGCCCTTGCCGGACTGCGAGTTCACCCGGATCACGGCCTCGTAGTTGCGGCCGACGTCCTTCGGGTCGATCGGCAGGTACGGGACCTCCCACGGGAACTCGTCCACGTGCTGCCCGGCGGCCTTGGCGGCGTCCTCCAGGGCCTCGAAGCCCTTCTTGATCGCGTCCTGGTGCGAGCCGGAGAACGCGGTGAACACCAGGTCACCGCCGTACGGGTGCCGTTCGGGCACGGGCAGCTGGTTGCAGTACTCGACCGTGCGCCGGATCTCGTCGATGTCGGAGAAGTCGATCTGCGGGTCGACGCCCTGGCTGAACATGTTCATGCCCAGCGTCACCAGGCACACGTTGCCGGTGCGCTCGCCGTTGCCGAACAGGCAGCCCTCGATCCGGTCGGCGCCCGCCAGGTAGCCCAGCTCGGCGGCGGCCACGCCGGTGCCGCGGTCGTTGTGCGGGTGCAGCGACAGGATGATCGACTCACGGCGGGCCAGGTTGCGCGACATCCACTCGATCGAGTCGGCGTAGACGTTCGGCGTGGCCATCTCCACCGTCGCCGGCAGGTTGATGATCAGCGGCTTGTCGGGGGTCGGCTGGATGATCGCCGAGACGGCGTCGCAGACCTCCAGCGCGTACGACAGCTCGGTGCCGGTGTAGGACTCGGGCGAGTACTCGTAGCGGAACTCGGTCTCCGGGTAGTCCTTCTCCTGCTCCAGGGCGAACGCGGCGGCGTCCGTGGCGATCTTCTTGATGCCCTCGCGGTCGGACTTGAACACGACCCGGCGCTGCAGGATGGACGTCGAGTTGTAGAAGTGCACGATCGCCTTGCCCGCGCCGCGCAGCGACTCGAACGTGCGGCTGATCAGCTCGGGGCGGCACTGGGTCAGCACCTGGATGGTGACGTCGGGCGGGATCGCGCCGTCCTCGATGATCTCGCGGACGAAGTCGAAGTCGGTCTGCGAGGCGGCCGGGAAGCCGACCTCGATCTCCTTGTAGCCCATCCGCACGAGCAGGTCGAACATCTTGCGCTTGCGGGCGGGCGACATGGGGTCGATCAGGGCCTGGTTGCCGTCGCGCAGGTCGACCGCGCACCACAGCGGCGCCTTGGTGATCCGCTTGGTCGGCCAGGTGCGGTCGGGTACGTCGACCGTCTCCACCTGCTCGTGGAACGGCCGGTAGCGGTGCACGGGCATGGACGTGCCGCGCTGCGGGTTCCAGACCGGCTGGTCGGCCACGGGGCGGGCCGGCGGTCGGATGCGGCTGGTGCCGGAGGTGTACGCGTCGGGAGTGGCGCTCATGTTCGGGGTGCTCCTGCTGCTGCCGGTGGGAAGACGACCGGCGGGCAACGCTCGTCCCGCGACGGGGGGCCGGTCTTGATCAGACCCCGTCACGGCGGCGAAGCAGGAGGGCGCGTGCCATGACGGACAGGTTAACCGGATTCCGCGCCGAGGTGGAACCGAGCGCCCAGATGGTGGAACTTCACCCGGTCGAGTTTCACTCGATCGTGGGGCGGGCACCTCCTTGACATGTCCAGATGGCGAACCTCAACGCGCAGCGGCAACTACACCGCTGCCCGAGTGATCCGCGGTGTCGGTGCCGTGTTCGCCGGCATCGAGGTGCTGTACATCCTGATGCTCCTGATCGGGGTGAACACCGCCAACGCGTTCTTCCGCTTCATCCAGCAGCTCGCCGAGCCGCTGGCGCTGTTCTTCCCAGGGCTGTTCCAGACGGGCAACGCCAACCTCGACGTGATCCTGAACTACGGTCTCGCCGCGGTGTTCTGGCTGGTCGTCGCAGGTCTGCTGGCCCGCGTCGTCGCGCGCTAGCGCCCACTCTCCCCGGTCCCCGCCGTCCTCCCCCCTGCGGTGGGGGCCGGGGGTTCTTCCGAAGTCACGCGTTCACGACGACCAGCGCGTCACGGCGAGGCCGATCGTCGGTTGCCGCGGGCCGTCGAGAGGGCCGTCACCCCACGGAGCGCCCAGAGCGGTGATCACCGCGGCCACCACGTTGCCCTCGTCGCGCTCATCGGGAGGTCGGTCAATTCCGGTGCCGGCTCGGCGGAGGTCGTCGTCGTGAGGGCGGCGGTCGAGGAGCCGGGTGCGGACGTCGTCGTGGTAGAGGGTGACGGCGAGGTCGAGGCGGTCGTCGTGCCCAGTGCCGCGGCGCTCCCCTCCGGCGCGTCCGGACCGTCTGCCAGCACGAGCCCGAAGAGCACTCCCACCGTGAGGAACGCCGCCGACGACAGGGCCAGCGCCACCCCTCGCCGGGACGGCTTCCCAGCCCGCTGCGCCGCGTCGGACTTGAGTTGGCGGATCGCGACGACCCCCTGGGGCACACCGACGGCCAATGTCACGAGGGCGATCACGGCTTCGACCGACACGACCGCAAACTAGCCTTCCGGCACGTCGGAGTAGCCGCACTACAGCGGTTTGGACGGGTGAACTCGATCGAGGCATGCGCGGCGGGCGCGGTGGCTTTGCGCTGCGCATGGCGGCGATCTTCTGGCCGGTCGTGCGCTCACTCGTGCCCAGGCTCGTTCGCAGGCTCGTCTGAGAATGCCGGTTGACCCCACCTGCCTGCGAAGACGGTCTCGCTCAGCGGTTTGCGCACCCGTGGCCGCCGTTCCCTGGCCCGCAGGTCCTCGGGCAGGTCCTCGTCGTCGCCGAGCAGTCCGACCGCGATCACGACGACCGGCCGCACGTGCTCGGGCAGCCCGAACGCCTCGCGCACCGCGTCCGGCGAGAACCCGCCCATCTGGTGCGTGACCAGGCCCAGCTCGACGGCCCGCAGCACCAGGTTCTGCACCGCGAGCCCCAGCCCGAACTCGGTGTTCGGCATCGGCCCGCGCTCGTCCGACTCGGCCACCGCGCCCACGAGCAGCACCGACGCCCGCCCCGCCCACGCCTGGTTGCCCGGCCGCAGCGCCGCGAAGATTCGCCCGAACGTGTCGTCGCCGCGGTAGCCGACGAGGAACCGGGCGGGCTGGGTGTTGCCGTGCGAGGCCGCCCACCGGGCCGCCTCGACCAGCGCGCGCACGGCGTCCGGCGACACCTCGGCCGCCCCGTCGAACGCGCGCGGGCTCCAGCGCCGCATGATCAGGTCGTTGCCGTCCACCGACCCATACTGTCGATCAGATCGCGTACGGCCAAGCCGTGATGGCGTAGGCGCCGAACCACGCGCTG
The DNA here is from genome assembly GCF_040656635.1 of Actinosynnema sp. NPDC049800. Lineage (NCBI taxonomy): Bacteria > Bacillati > Actinomycetota > Actinomycetes > Pseudonocardiales > Pseudonocardiaceae > Actinosynnema > Actinosynnema sp. NPDC049800. The sequence continues at coordinate 79,771 of NZ_JBFAMT010000031.1, forward strand.
AACACCGACACGCCCACCAGCACCGCCACCACCGTGCCGGTGCGCCGCCGCGCCAGCGCCAGCGCGATCGGCAGCAGGAGCGTGAACGCGGGCAGCAGCAGCCGCGCCTTCGAGTTCATCAGCCCGTTCGACCCGAGGTCCATCGCGAGCACGCCGGCGCCGTAGACGATCAGCGGCCACTCCAGCCCGCGCCGCAGGCTGAGCACCACCAGCGCCAGCGCCACCACCAGCAGCCACACCGTGGCCAGCTCCAGCACCGACCGGGGCTCGCCCAGGATGAGCAGCGCGAACTTCCAGGTGGCCGCGCCGCCGTCGAACCGCGAGTCCCACCCGATCTGCTGCACGGCGAACCAGCCGTCCCACCGCCCGGTGCGCGCCGCGACGTACCCGAGGTAGCCGACCAGGCCCAGCGGCGCGACCAGCGCGCCCACCCACGGCCGCCAGTCGTCCCGCCGCCGCCACGCCGCCACCAGCGCCGCCGCGCACACCGCCAGGACCAGCGCCGCCGCCGTCGGCCGCACCAGCCCCGCCGCCGCGCAGCACGCGCCGGCCAGCAGCCAGCGCCGTTCCACGACGCCGACCAGCGACCAGACGGCGAGGGCGCAGAACGTCGCCTCCGAGTACGTCATCGACAGCGCCACGGCCATCGGCGACGCCGCGAACAGCACCACCAGCACCAGCCCGGCGCGCTGCGACCCGCCGGACACCCGGGAACCGAGCCGGGCCAGCCCGTAGGCGCACAGCACGCCGCTGACCAGGCTCACCGCGAACGCGGCGCCGACCGTCGGCACGCCGGGCAGCCCGTCCACCCAGCGCACGAGCGTCGGGTAGCCGGGGAAGAACGCCAGCGGCGTCTCCGCCGTCCGCCGCCCGAACGCGTCCACCAGCCACGTCGGCACGTTCGCGTAGCCGCCCTCGGCGATGCCCAGGAACCACTGCCCGTCCCACGAGGTGAGCGCCCGCGTGACGTCCTTGTCCCACCGCGCCGCCATGAGCTGCAGCGCGAGCAGGCCGAGCTCGCGGACGGCCAGGTAGAGCAGGGCGGGCGCGAGGGCCGCGGTGACCCGGTGTCTGGCCACGCGCGCCAACCGCTCACGCGCGCTGGGCGCGTCCTCCGGCTCCACGCGAACGGCCTCCAGGGTCGACACGGGGTCGAGAGTAGTGGCCGTCACGGCGACCGCTGTCCACTCCTTGGGCCAGGTAGTCTCCCCGATGAGCTGGGCTTGAAGCACCTGGGAGGAGTGGGTCTGTGGCGCTCGTCGTCCAGAAGTACGGCGGTTCCTCGGTCGGGAGCGCCGAGCGGATCAAACGGGTGGCCGAGCGCATCGTCGCGACCCGCAAAGCGGGCAACGAGGTCGTCGTCGCCGTCTCCGCGATGGGCGACACGACCGACGAGCTGCTCGACCTCGCGCGCCAGGTGTCCCCGGTGCCGCCCGCCCGCGAGATGGACATGCTGCTCACGTCCGGTGAGCGCATCTCCATGTCGCTGCTGGCGATGGCGATCAGCTCGCTGGGCGCCGAGGCGCGTTCCTACACCGGCTCGCAGGCCGGCGTGATCACCACGTCCGTGCACGGCAAGGCGCGCATCATCGACGTGACGCCGAGCCGCATCCAGGACGCGCTCGCGGAAGGCGCCATCGCGATCGTGGCGGGCTTCCAGGGCGTGAGCCAGGACAGCAAGGAGATCACCACGCTCGGCCGCGGCGGCACCGACACCACCGCGGTGGCGCTGGCGGCGGCGCTGAAGGCCGACGTCTGCGAGATCTACACCGATGTCGACGGCGTGTTCACCGCCGACCCGCGCATCGTGCCGAACGCCAAGCGGCTGGAGACCATCTCCTACGAGGAGATGCTCGAGATGGCGGCGAGCGGGGCCAAGGTGCTCATGCTGCGCTGCGTCGAGTACGCCCGCCGCTACGGCGTCCCGGTGCACGTCCGATCTTCGTTCAGCAACAAGCCCGGGACCATCGTGTCCGGGTCAGTGGAGGACCTTCCCGTGGAACAGGCGATGATCACCGGCGTCGCGCACGACCGGTCCGAGGCCAAGGTGACCGTGACCGCGGTGCCCGACCTGCCCGGCATGGCGGCGCGGATCTTCCGCGTCGTGGCCGAGGCGGAGCTCGACATCGACATGGTCGTGCAGAACGTCTCGCAGGCCGTGTCCGGCCGCACCGACGTGACGTTCACGCTGCCGAAGGACGACGGGCCGCGCGCGGTCGCCGCGTTGGAGAAGTCGCGCGCGGAGATCGGCTTCGACCAGGTGCTCTACGACGAGCACGTGGGCAAGGTGTCGCTGGTCGGCGCGGGCATGCGCTCGCACCCCGGCGTGACCGCCCAGTTCTGCGAGGCGCTCGCGTCGGCGGGCGTCAACATCGAGATCATCTCCACCTCGGAGATCCGGATCTCGGTCATCTGCCGCGACACGCAGCTCGACGACGCCGTGCGGGCCCTGCACGACGCGTTCGACCTCGGCGGCGACGAAGAAGCTGTGGTGTACGCGGGGAGTGGGCGATGAGCGGACCTGTCCTGGCTCTTGTGGGGGCCACCGGTGCCGTCGGCACCGTCATGATCGACATCATGAACGGCCGGGAGTCCGTGCCGTGGGGTGAGGTCCGGCTGATCGCGTCCGCGCGCTCGGCGGGCAAGAAGATCACCGTGCGCGGCGAGGAGCTGACCGTCGTCGCGCTGTCGCCGGAGGCGTTCGACGGCGTGGACGTCGCGATGTTCGACGTGCCGGACGAGGTGTCGGCCGAGTGGGCGCCGGTCGCCGCGGCCAGGGGCGCGGTCGCGGTGGACAACTCGGGCGCGTTCCGGATGGACCCCGAGGTGCCGCTGGTGGTGCCCGAGGTGAACGCCGACAAGATCGGCGAGCGCCCCAAGGGGATCATCGCGAACCCGAACTGCACGACGTTGTCGATGATGGCCGCGCTGGGCGCCCTGCACCGGGAGTTCGAGCTGCGCGAGCTGGTCGTGGCGTCCTACCAGGCCGCGTCGGGCGGCGGGCAGGCGGCGATCGACCGGCTGTACGCGGAGATCTCGGCGTTGGCGGGCAAGGAGGTCGGCGTGCGCGCGGGCGACGTGCGCGAGACGTTGGAGGCCGCCGGCCTGCCGGTGTCGGACTCGCCGTTCCCCGCGCCGCTGGCGTTGAACGTGGTGCCGTGGGCGGGTTCCCTGAAGGACGAGGGGTGGACCAGCGAGGAGCTGAAGGTCCGCAACGAGTCCCGCAAGATCCTGGGCATCCCGGACCTGAAGGTGTCCGCGACCTGCGTGCGCGTGCCCGTGGTGACCACGCACTCGCTGGCGGTGCACGCGACGTTCGCCCGCGAGGTGACCGTCGAGCAGGCGCACAAGATCTTCGACGCGCAGCCGTCGATCGTGCTGGTGGACGACCCGGCGGCGAAGGAGTTCCCGACGCCGGCGGACGTGGTCGGCGGCGACCCGACCTACGTGGGCCGCGTGCGGCAGGCGTTGGACTTCCCGAACACGCTGGACTTCTTCGTGTGCGGGGACAACCTGCGCAAGGGCGCGGCGCTGAACACCTACGAGATCGCCGAGGAGCTGGCGACCCGCCTGTAGGTTCACCCCCATGGCGGACGTAGTGCTCGCGATCGACCTCGGGACGACGTCGACCAAGGTGATCGCGGTGGACCGGGACGCGGGCGTGGTCGCATCGGCGGAGCACGGCTACCCGATGCGCACCACGCCCTCCGGTGAGGCGACCCACGACCCGGCCGAGGTGTGGGGCGCGGCGCTCGAGGCGTTGCGCGAGGTCGCCGCGCAAGGGCTCGCCGTGCGGGCGTTGTCGTTGACCGGCGCGATGCACACCCTGGTCGGGTTGGACTCCTCGGGCACGCCCGTCACGCCGTCGTTGTCGTGGGCGGACAACCGCGCGCTGGAGCAGACGGCGCGGCTGCGCGGCACGGCGGAGGGGATCGCGCTGCACCGCGCGACCGGCACCCCGATCCACACCATGTCGCCGCTGGTGAAGCTCGCGTGGTTCCGCGACCAGGGCTTCTCCGCCGCGCGGTGGTGCGGTCTCAAGGACTTCGTCGCGCTTCAGCTGACCGGGGTGCTGGCGACCGAGCACTCGTCGGCGTCCGCGACCGGGTTGATGGACCTCCGGTCGCTGGACTGGCACCCGGACGCGCTGGCCTTCGCGGGCGTGGACCCCGGGCAGCTCCCCGACCTGCACGCCCCGGTGGACTCGCTGCCGTTGGCGCTGGACGTGCCGGGCCTGCCCGCAGGCCTGCCGGTCGTGCTGGGCGGCGGTGACGGGCCGATGGCGAACCTCGGCGTCGGCGCGGTCGTGCCGGGGGTGGCGGCGGTGTCGCTGGGCACGAGCGGCGCGCTGCGGGTGGTGCGCGACGAGCCCGTCGTGGACGAGCAGGGGCGGGTGTTCTGCTACGCCGTCGCCGAAGGGCTGTGGGTGCTCGGCGGGGCGGTGAGCAACGGCGGCGTGGTGGCGCAGTGGGCCGCCGAGGCGTTCGGCGTCGACGTGCGCGACCTGCTGGTGGAGGCGTCCGGGGCGCCGGTGGGCGCGGCCGGCGTGATCGCGCTGCCGTACCTGTTGGGGGAGCGCGCGCCGTGGTGGGACGCGGACGCCACGTCGGCGTTGATCGGGCTGCGGCGCGAGCACGGGCGGGCCGAGATCACCCGTGCGCTGGTCGAGGGCGTGGCGCAGCAGTTGGCGCTGGTGCTGGACGCGGTGCGCTCGGTGGCGGACGTGCACGCGGTCCGGGTGACCGGTGGCGCGTTCCGCAGTGAGCTGTGGGCCACCGTCCTGGCGTCCGCGCTGGGCCTGGAGCTGGAACTGGCCGACGACAGCGAGGGCTCCGGCGTCGGCGCGGCCCTGGTCGCCTGGCGGGCACTGGGCGAGATCCCGTCCCTGACCGTCGCCGCCGACCTGATCAAGCCGGTGAAGACGATCCCGCCCGACCCCGGCGCGGTCCGCCACTACGCCCGGTCGCGCCCCACCATCGACCGCCTCTACCAGGCCCTACGCGACCTGGTGTGACGCGCGGACATGGCGGCCGAGCACCACCGTGCCCGCCGCGACGACGACCGCGCCCGCACCCGCCACGGCGAAGCCCCACGCCGGGGACGAGTGGTCGATCACGAAACCGGTGACCGGCGCGCCCAACGCCACGCCCAGCGTGAACGCCGAGCTCTGCAGGCCCATCGCCACACCGCGCGCGGACACCGGGGCGTACTTCGTGATCAGCTCACCCGTCGCGGTGATCGTCGGCGCGCACAGGAAGTTCGTCGGCACCAGCGCCAGCGCCAGCCACCACGGCGACCAGCCGAACAGGCCGATCGGCACGGCCAGCACCCCCATGCCGCCCATCAGCACCCACAACGGCGGCACGCGCGTCAGCCCGCCGTAGAGGAAACCGCCCGCCAACGACGCCACGCACATCACCACGATCATCGCGCCGGTCCACCCGGTCAGCCCGAGCCCGCGCATCGACGCCACCACCGACACCTCGACGCCCGAGAGCACGAACGTCGCACCGCCCGCGCTGATCAGCACGCCGAGCAGCCGGCCGTCCAGCCACTCCCGCCGCGGCACCCGCGCCCCGGTCTCGCCCTCGTGCCGCACCGGCGGGTTCACCGCGTACAGGATCGCGCCGATCAGGACCATGGACGCGCCGATCGCCCACATCGCCGTCCGGCTCGACGCCTGCGTGGTGAGCGCCACCCCGAGCGCCGGCCCGGCCATGAACGACAGCTCGACGGCCATCGAGTCCATCGCCAGCGCGGTGCGCCTGCGGTCCTCCGGCACGAGCGCGGTCAGGATCTGGCGGCCGAGCGACATGACGGGCATCACGGTGATGCCGGTGATGAAGCACGTGACGAGCAGCACCTCGTAGGACAGCAGCGGCGCGACGAACCAGAAAGCGCCTTCGGTGACCATCGACAGGACCAGCATCGCGCGCAGACCACGCCGGTCGACCAGGTGGCCCATCAGCGGCGAGCCCAGCGCGATGCCGACCGTGCTGACCGCCCCGACCAGGCCCGCGGCGCCGTAACCCCGTTCCAGGCCGAGGAGGACGTGCATGGTGATCGTCATGCCCGCCGCCGTCGGTGGCACGCGCGCCAGCAGCATCAACAGCATGAAGCCGGGCACGCGCGGGGTCCGGAGGACGGCCAGGTAGTGAGAGACGTTCACGTGCTCATCTTCACTCGCCCGGGCAACAGGTTTAACCGTTCGTTTTCTTGACTCGTTCCAGAAAGCGTGATGGAGTGGTGGAGCCATGACCCCAGGACCACGCGAGCTGCTCAAGGACGCCGGGCTGCGCATCACCGCGCCCCGGATCGCGGTGCTCGAATGGCTCGCCGAGCACCCCCACGCCACGGCCGACGCGGTCGCCGAGGGCGTGCGGGCCAGGTTGGGGTCCGTGTCGACGCAGGCCGTCTACGACGTGCTGCACGCGTGCGCGCGGACCGGGTTGCTGCGCCGGATCGAACCCGCCGGGCACCCGGCGCGGTACGAGACGCGGACCGGCGACAACCACCACCACCTCGTCTGCCGGGACTGCGGCCGGACCGAGGACGTCGACTGCGTCCACGGCGCCGCGCCCTGCCTGGAACCCTCGGACACGGTCGGCTTCGCCGTGGACGAGGCGGAGGTCCTCTTCTGGGGTCTGTGCCCCGACTGCCGAACCCCTCAGAAGGAGCTACCAGCGTGACCGACGCGCGTCACACCACCAACAACGCAGGCATCCCGGTCGCGAGCGACGACCACTCGCTGACCCTCGGCGCCAACGGCCCGATCCTGCTGCAGGACCACTACCTGATCGAGAAGAACGCCCAGTTCAACCGGGAGCGGGTGCCCGAGCGGGTCGTGCACGCCAAGGGTGGCGGTGCGTTCGGCTACTTCGAGACGACCGAGGACATCAGCCGCTTCACCAAGGCGGCCCTGTTCCAGCCCGGCGTGAAGACCGAGACGCTGCTGCGCTTCTCGACCGTCGCCGGTGAGCTGGGCTCGCCCGACACCTGGCGCGACCCGCGCGGTTTCGCGCTGAAGTTCTACACGACGCAGGGCAACTACGACATCGTCGGCAACAACACGCCGGTGTTCTTCCTGCGCGACCCGATCAAGTTCCCGGACTTCATCCGCTCGCAGAAGCGCCGCGCCGACACCGGCCGCCGCGACCACAACATGCAGTGGGACTTCTGGACGCTGCAGCCGCAGACCGCGCACCAGGTGACGTGGCTGATGGGCGACCGCGGCATCCCGAAGACGTGGCGCCACCAGAACGGCTACGGCTCGCACACCTACTTGTGGGAGAACGCCGCCGGCGAGCGCTTCTGGGTGAAGTACCACTTCAAGACCGACCAGGGCATCGAGACCCTGACGTCGGAACAGGCCGCGAAGATCGCCGGCGAGGACGCCGACGCGCACCGCGCCGACCTGTGGCACGCCATCGAGCGCGGCGAGTTCCCGTCGTGGACGCTGCACGTGCAGGTGATGCCCTACGAGGACGCCGCGACCTACCGCTTCAACCCGTTCGACCTGACCAAGGTGTGGCCGCACGCCGACTACCCGCTGATCAAGGTGGGCAAGCTCGTGCTGGACCGCAACCCGGCGGACTACTTCGCCGAGATCGAGCAGGCCGCGTTCGAGCCGACGAACCTGGTGCCCGGCATCGGCACGTCGCCGGACAAGATGCTGATCGGCCGGATCTTCTCCTACCCGGACGCCCACCGCTACCGCATCGGCGCGAACTACAACGAGCTGCCGGTGAACCGGCCGAAGTCGCCGGTGAACTCGTACTCCAAGGACGGCGCGATGCGTTTCAACAACGCCGTCGACCCGGTGTACGCGCCCAACTCCTACGGCGGCCCGCACGCGTCCGTCGAGGCGGCCGGCGAGGTGGCGTCGTCCTACGGCGTCGAGGACGCGGTCACCCGTTCGGCATACAAGCTGCACGCGGAGGACGACGACTTCGGCCAGGCGGGCACCCTGATCCGCGAGGTGATGGACGAGGGCCAGCGCGAGCGCCTGGTGCAGACCGTGATCGCGCACGCCTCGAACGGCGTGTCCGAGCCCGTGCTGGAGCGCGTGTTCGAGTACTGGCGCAACATCGACAAGGAGACCGGCGACAAGATCGCCGCCGCGTTCGGCAAGTGACCGCGCCACCCCGAACTGTGCACCCCTGATAGTGCACACCCCGGCAGGGCCGTCCGGATTCGTCCGGGCGGCCCTGTCCCCTGTCCCGAGGGGCTTTCCAGACCGGACCTACGCCCCGGTCTCCCGGTCCTTCTGCCACGGATAACGCGGCACGACCAGCTCGAACGAGTCCACCAGCCACGTCTTCCGCGTCTCCGACTCCGACCCGGCCTCACCGGCGGCGGTGGCGGCACGCGGCGGCGGGGCCACGGCGGCGCGCCGCGTGGCCCGGACCCAACGGGGCTCACTGCCCGTGATCGGAAGGGCAGGCGGCGGCGGGTCACCCACCCTCACCCGCACCCAGTAGCCCACGATCTTCAGATTACCGTAGTGAATAACGGAACCAGGCTCGGTTGATCTTCGTCCGAACGGGGACACCGTGCCGCCGATCGGGGGTCGCGCGCATGACGGATCAGCCTTCACTGGACGAGCTGGCGGCCCGCGCCGAACGACTCGACCAGGCGCGGCTCGCGCTCAAGCGCGACCTCGCCGAACGGGTCGTCTTCGGCCGCGACGACAGCGGCCTGGTCGAGATCGGGGTGGACCACACGGCCAAGGTCGTCGAGGTCGCCCTCAACGCGACGCTGGTCGGCCGGGTCGACCCGAAGGTGCTGGCGAACGCGGTCCTCCAGGCCGCGACCGAGGCGCAGCGCCAGGCGCGCGAGCTGGTGGCGGAGCGGCGTTCGTACTACCTGGGCACGCAGTAGGGCAAGACAGCGAAGGGGGAGGTCATGGCAGGTTTCAAGGTCGACAGCGACCGGTTGCGCCGGTCCGCCGACGGGTTCGGGCGCGCGGGCGAGCACGCCGGCACGGTGGCGAGCTCGTTGGGCGGCGCGACCGTGCCGGGCGGCGCGTTCGGCGTCTCCGGCCCGGGCGCCGGGCTCGCCGCGGACCTGGACGCGATCGTCGGGCGCCGGCGTGACGCGATCGCGCGACGCCGCGACCGGCTCGCCGAGATCGCCGACAAGGTGCGCCGGGACGCCGACGAGTACGACCGGTCGGACGCGGACAACGCCGAGGGCGTCACCCGTTCCGGAGAGGGCCTGCGATGACCCACCCGGCACTGCAGAAGGCGATGGACGGCTGCACGCGGCTCGCGCAGGCCGCCGGCACGGTCGGCTCACCGGACCCGATCGCCGCGATCCGGCAGATCGACTACGACCCGCAGGCCGTCCAGGCCTACGTCGACCAGCTGCGCGCGGCCGCCGGCGACCTCGACAAGGCGATCGCGCAGCAGGAGGACGCGATCGCCGAGCACGAGGCGGGCTCGGAGGGGTCCGCGTCCGACTCCGCCCGCGCGGAGATGGCCAAGGAGCTCGACGCGCTGGTCGACGAGCGCAAGCGGCTCGAGGAGCTGATCAAGGAGGTCGACCGGATCTCCGCGCGGATGGACCAGCTCGCCGGCACCGCGGCCGACCAGGTCCTGGCGATCGCCGCCCACGCCGACCCCGCCGTCTCGATGGTGCTGGACGGCAGCTGGCTCGACGACGCGACCGGCGAGGGCGCGCAGGCGGAGGAGATCGTGCACACCGCCGTCGCCGACGTCATCAAGGTGTGCCAGTCGGTCCAGGACCAGGTCGCCACGCTCCGCGCGGAGCTCAACGCCACGATGGACGACGCCGAGAGCAGCGGCGCGTCGGCGGGCGGCACGACGGGCGGCGCCGGTGAAGGCGGCGTCCCGCAGGGCGAGGGCGAGGTGGGCGCGCCGGAAAGCGGGGGTGAGGCCGGCACGCCGGAGGGCGGGCAGGCGGAAGCAGGCGGGTCGGGTGGCGCCGCGGGCAGCGGCGGCTGAGCCGAACGGGCCGGTCGCCCCGCCCGGGGCGACCGGCCGCGCGTCACGCGGTCTCGGGGATGTCCTGCCGCGTGTTGGCCAGCGCCAACCCGGTGCGCAGCGACCCGACCGCCTCCGCCACCGCCTCCCGGAACACGCCACCGACGCCGAGGATGTTCGCGTAGCCGTGGAACAGCCCCTCGTACCGCCGCAGCACCACCGGCACGCCCTGCCGCGCCAACTTCTCCGCGAACGCCTCGCCCTCGTCCCGCAGCGGGTCGAACCCGGCCGTCGCCAGGTACGTCGGCGGCAGCCCGCTCAGGTCCTCCGCCAGCAGCACCGACAGCCGCGGATCGGTGTGCGTCTCGCGTGAGGGCGCGTAGTGGTCCAGGAACCAGTCCATCTTCTGGTCGGTGAGGAAGAACCCGTTGCCGAACAGCTCCCGCGACCGCCGGCGCACCGACGCGTCCACCGCCGGGTAGAACAGCAGCAGGAACACCGGCTTCACCTCGCCCGCGTGCAACGCCGTCACCGCCGCCAGGTTGCCGCCCGCGCTGTCACCGCCCAACGCGATCCGCCGCGGGTCGACCTTCAGCTCCTCGGCGTGCGCCACCGCGTACTCGAACGCCGCCCGCGCGTCGTCCGCCGCCGCCGGGAACGGGTGCTCCGGCGCGAGCCGGTAGTCGGCCGACAGCACCCGCACCCCGCCCTCGACGGCGAGGAACCGGCACAGGTTGTCGTGGCTGTCCAGGTCGCCGCTGACCCACCCGCCGCCGTGGTAGAAGACCAGCAGCGGCGAGCCGGCGGCCAGCCCGGTCGGCTCGTAGAACCGCGCGCCGACGCCGTCCAGCGACAGCGAGCGCACCGCCACGCCACCGATGACGGGACCGCACACCAGCGCGTTGCTGCGGGTCAGCGCCAGGCGGTTCGCGGCGGGCGTGGTCGTCTGCCAGTCCTCGCCGCTGAGCTGCTGCAGCCTGAGCAGCAGCTGGGCTTCCGGGTGCAGCCGCTGGCCGTCCACCGTGACGGGACGGCCGGCGATCAGCTTGCGCAGCGGCGCGGGCAGGCCGAACACGAAGCGCAGGGCACCGGCCAGGACACCGGGAGGGATCGACTCGGCGAGCTTCGACATGAGACGTACGTTACTCGCCGGTAGGGGCTCGGGCGAGCGACTGGACCTCCAGTTAGGTCCAGGTGGCAGGATCGGACACCATGACGGTCACCGTGGTGGGCATCGGCGGATCCCTCCGCCCCAACTCGCAGTCCGAGCGCGCGATGAGGATCGCCTTGGAGGGCGCCGTGGACGCGGGCGCGAAGGTCGTCGAGGTCTCCGGGCCCGACCTGGTGCTCCCGTTCTACGACCCGGCCATCCCGGACCGCACCGAGAACGCCCACCGGCTGGTCGAGGCGCTGCGCGGCGCGGACGGCGTCGTGCTCGTCTCGCCCGGCTACCACGGCACGGTGTCCGGCCTGGTCAAGAACGCCCTGGACTACATCGAGGACCTGCGCGGCGACGCGCGCCCCTACCTCGACGGCCGCGCGGTCGGCTGCGTGGCCACCGCCCAGGGCTGGCAGGCGTCGGTGACCACGCTGACCGCGTTGCGCTCGATCGTGCACGCGCTGCGCGGCTGGCCCACGCCGTTGGGCGCGGCGGTGAACTCGCGCGAGGTCGAGTTCGACCTCGAAGGCGGCTGCACGGTGCCGTCCGTGGCCGACCAACTCCGCACGATCGGGCGACAGGTGGCCGAGTTCGCCGTGTCGAGGGCGGGCTGAGCGGGTACGTGTGAGGGGGCGTGAGCTGCCACACGACCGGGTGTGGTTCGGCTTCGGCCGGGTGTTGGGCTGATCGACGGGCTCGACCACCAGCTCGAAGGGGAGCGTTGAAGATGCAGGTGCTCTACACCGCGGAAGCCATCGCAGTCGGGGACGGCCGCAACGGAGAGGTCCGCTCCTCCGACGGCGTGATCGACGAGCAGCTCTCCACGCCCAAGGAGCTCGGCGGCCCCGGCGGCGACCGGACCAACCCCGAGCAGCTGTTCGCGGCCGGGTACGCGGCGTGCTTCCACAGCGCGCTGAAGGTCGCCGCGCGGCAGGCCAAGGTCAAGATCGGCGAGACGTCGGTGACCGCGAAGGTCGACCTCGGCGCCAACGGCAGCGGCGGCTTCCAGCTGGCCGTCGAGCTGGTCGCGCACGTCCCGGGCGTCGAGCAGGCCGTGGCCGAGCAGCTGTCCGCCGCCGCGCACCAGATCTGCCCGTACTCCAACGCCACGCGAGGCAACATCGAGGTGGCCCTCACGACCACCGTCTGAGGAGGCGTCAGACCCATGAGCAAGTCGCAGAAGTCTCCGATCACCAGCCCCCTGGCCGACGCGGACAAGGCGTCGGTCGCGGCGGTGCTCCAGGCCACCCTGGTCGACCTGGTCGACCTGTCCCTGGTGGCCAAGCAGGCGCACTGGAACGTGGTCGGCAAGAACTTCCGCAGCGTCCACCTCCAACTGGACGAGCTCGTCACGACCGCCCGCACGTACACCGACGAGGTGGCCGAACGGGCCGCCGCGCTCGGCATCTCGCCGGACGGCAAGGCGAAGACCGTGGCGGAGGGCTCGGGCGTGCCGGAGTTCCCCGGCGGGTGGTTGAAGGAGGACCAGGTCGTCGCGGCCGTCGTCACGGCGCTGGGCGAGCTGATCGGGCGGCTGCGCAAGCGGATCGACGAGACCGACAAGTCCGACCTCGTCACCCAGGACCTGCTGATCGAGATCACGAAGAACTTCGAGCAGGCGCACTGGATGTGGCAGGCGCAGCAAGCCTGACCCACCTGCCCGCGCACCGGCCTCGACCGACCTTCGGGGGCCACCGGACATCCGGCGGCCCCCGAAAATGTCGGACCCCCTCGGTAATATCGAAAACAGGGATCCCCTGGGCGGGGACTCCTGCGCAGCTTCGCCCCGCAGGCCGGCTCGGCCAGGCCCGCGGCTACAGCACGCGCTGCACGAACGCGACCTCGGCGGCCGTCTGCCGGATCGTCTCCGCGACCACGAGCGAACCGTGCCCGGCGTCGTACCGGTACACCTCGTACGCCGCCCCGCGCGCCGCCAGCCGCTCCAGGTAGTTGTCGATCTGCCGGATCGGGCAGCGCGGGTCGTTCTCCCCCGCCAGCACGAGCACCGGCGCGCGCACCGCGTCCACGTACGTCAACGGCGAGCACTCGCGGTACCGGTCGGGGAGTTCCTCCGGCGACCCCCCGAACAACGCCCGGTCGAACGCGCGCAGCGGCTCCATCTCGTCCTCGTACGCGGCCAGGTAGTCGGCCACCGGCACGCCCGCCACCCCGGCCGCCCACCGCTCCGGCTGCGTGCCCAGCGCCAGCAGCGACAGGTACCCACCCCACGACGCGCCGTTGACCACGCACTTCGCCGGGTCGGCGAACCCGGACCCGACGGCCCACTCGTGCACCGCCGCCACGTCCTCCAGCTCGGTCAACCCCGGCCGGCCCTCGATCGCGTCACGCCACTTCGACCCGTACCCGGTGGACCCGCGGTAGTTCACGTGCACCACGGCGAACCCGGCGTCCAACCACACCGCGCGGTACGCGGAGAACCGGTCCTCGTCCGCCGAGTGCGGCCCGCCGTGCAGGTGGAACACCGTCGGCAGCGGACCGTCGGGCGCGCCGGCGGGCCGGGCGACCAGGGCGTGCACCTCGCCCACGAACACGTCGGTCAGGTCGACCGACGGCGGGGCCTTGTGCCCGGGCGGCTCCAGGAGCACGCGCTCGTCGCCGTCCACGTCCAGCACCCGCACCACGCCCGGCCGGGCGGCCGACGACCACGAGTACTCCACCGCGCCGTCCGGCCGCACGTTCGCGCTGCCGACCGTGCCGTGCGGGGTGTCCAACGCGTGCAGGACGCCGGTGGCCAGGTCGTAGCGGTGCAGGGTGTTGCGCGCCTGGAACGTGTGCACGACCAGCAGCGACTTCGCGTCCGGGTACCAGTCGGCGCTGATCTCGCCCGGCAGGTCGATCACGACCTCGGTCTCGGTGTCCGCCGCGACGTCCCAGATCAGCAGCTCCTCCTTGCCGCGCCGCTCGTGCCCGACCAGCAGCCGGTTGTCGCCGCGCACCGGGCTGAACGCGATCGCGTCCAGGCCCTTGCCCGGCCCGTCCCACTTCTCGGCGACTTTTTCACCCGACGGGGTGACCACGCGCAGCGCCGCGTGCCGGTTGTCGCCGTGCTCCGAGTGCGACAGCACGACCAGCGTCTCGTCCTTGGACAGCGCCGACACGCCGCCGTCGTTCTCGTGCGCGTAGATCACCTCGGCCGGCCCGCCGCCCCGCGCCACGTAGACGGTGGTGCCGTCGTCGGTGGACGTGCCGACCGCGACGACCTCGTGCCCGATCTCCAACCCGGCCGGGTACCCGGCCCGCACGCCGTCCACCGCGGGCTTCGGGTCGCGGCCCGGCTGGAACGGCTCGCTGACCCACGTGCCGAACTCGTCACCGTCGGTGTCGGCGAACCACCAGATCGTGTCGCCGTCGGGGCTGAGCGCGCCGTGCGACGTGCCGTTCGGGCGGTCGGTCACCTTGCGGTGGGTGTCGCTCGCGCGGTCCCAGGCGTAGATCTCCCACACACCGCTGGAGTTCGACAGGTACAGGCTGCGGTCGGGTGCGTCGTCGGCCCACCCCGGCAGGCTCACGCGCGGGGCCGTGAAGCGGGCCCGCCAGCGGGCTTCGGCCTCGGCGTCGGCGAACAGCGGGTCGGGCACTTCGGCGGTCGGGTGCGTCGTCACAGCCCCGATCCTGCCGGCTTCCGCGCGGTGACCAGGTAGTAGTCCACGAGACCCTGCTCGACGGCGCGCAACCAGTTGCGGTCCCAGTGGTCCGGGCGCGGCCCCTGCTCCAGCCACCGGTCCAGGCCGCGCCACACGTGCTCGCCGACGCTGCGGGCGGTGACGTCGGCGAACCCCGCCGCATGCAGGTCGCGCACCACGTCGTCGACGCGGTGCGCGTGGTCGAGGCCGGAGGCGAACGTCTTCAGCAACCCGGCCAGCCGCTCGGCCGCGTCACCCGTCCTGGTGAAGAACGTGGTGACGGCGAACCGGCCGCCCGGCGCGAGCACGCGGGCGCTCTCGCGCGCGAACCCCGGGACGTCCTCGAAGTGCTGCGCCGCCTCCACGGACAGCAGCGCGTCGAACGAGCCGGCGGGGAACGGCAGGTCGTCGCACGCGCCCTGGACGAACGCCACCCGTGGGTCGTCGTTGGCCTCCGTCGCCCGCGCGACCTGCTCCGGCACCAGGTCCACGCCCCGGACCACCGCCGGCCCGCGCCGCAGGACGCGAAGCGCGCCCAGGCCGTGCCCCGAGCCGACCTCCAGCACCCGGTCGCCCGGCCCGATCGAGAGCGCGGCCACGACCAGGTCGTACAGGGCCTCCTGCGAGGCGATCCGCTGCTCGACGGTCAGCTCGCCGTCCAGCGGGATGCCCGCCCAGTAGCCGAAGTTGATGAAGCCGCCCGCGAACACCGGCAACGCCGCCAGGTCGCCCGTCCCGTACGCGCGCCGAACCTCGGTGAGATCTCCCATCTGTCGATCTTCCCGGCTAGCGTGCGGACATGACCGGGGACGGGTACGACTTGGCGCAGGTGAACATCGGCCGGATGCTCGCGCCGCTGGACAGCCCGCGGATGGCGGGGTTCGTGGCGGCGCTGGACCCGGTGAACGCGGTCGCCGACCGCGCGCCGGGGTTCCGGTGGCGGCTGCAGACCGAGGACGGCGACGCGACCGCGATGCGGATCTTCGACGACGAGTGGCTGCTGGTGAACATGTCGACGTGGGCGTCGCACCAGGCGCTCGTCGACTACGTGTACGGGCCGGAGCACGTGGCCGTGCTGCGGGAGCGCAGGCAGTACTTCGAGCGGCCGGCCGAGGCGATGACCGCGCTGTGGTGGGTGCCCGCCGGCCACCGGCCGACCGTGGCGGAGGCGCAGGAGCGGCTGGTGCGGCTGCGCGAGGACGGTCCGACGCCGTTCGCGTTCACGTTGCGCGAGACGTTCCCGGCGCCGGACGCGACGGAGCGTGACCTGGTGGAGCGTGACCTGGCGGGCTGCGGGGTCGACTAGCGGTCCAGTTCCTCGGCCAGGATCCGGTCCACCTGGCGTGACGCGCGGAGCAGGGCGCGGACCGCGAGGGCGATCAGCGCCACCGCCGCCGCGACGACGACGGCCGCGGTGGGCGAGGCGAGAACCGCGACCAGACCGGCTAACCCGAGCGCGACCTGGATCGAGGCGACGACGGGGACCCAGCTGTTGACGGCGGTGGTGGTGGTCATCGGGCATCTCCCTGCTGGCGGTGGCGGGCGGCGGCGCGACGCGTTGACTCGTCGTCGCCCGAACCCCGCCGCTCGTTACGCAACGTCACTTGAATCGTCAACGTTCACTCGAACGGTGTAGCCCAACGTGACGAAGGTTCACGGAAGATGGCAGTGGACGAATTAAGCAACAGCGAGGAGTAGTTCGTAACGTCCTCGTTGGTCCGAACGAATCACGAGTTACACGGGTGGTAGCGCAGGGAGGTCTGACCGATGATCGAGAACACGGTTCGGCAGGGCGGTCGCGTCGGGTGCGTCGACGCCCTGGGTCGTCGGCGGACGCTGGAGGTGTCGCTCACCGAAGAGGGCAACGTCTGCATCCACACCCCGCCCGGCGAGTCCGCGAAGCTCGACTGGAACGAGGTCGGCGAGCTCCTCCGGCGCCTCGCGGAGCTGCGACCGCACGTCAAGTGACGTCCGGCCGGCGCGCGTCCGGGAGGGCCGGCGAACCCTCCCGGACGCCCCGGCGCGGGAAAACCGCTCGCCCGTGGTCGGGCGAGCCACTCCAATGAGCGGATGATCGACCACACGGAACTCAACCGCCGTCACTGGGAAGACACCGCCGCCGCGGCGCACGGACCACTGGCCCGTGAGCACTGGGCGAAGACCGAGCCGCAGTGGGGCCTGTGGGCCACCCCCGAGTCCGAGGTCTCCGTGCTGCCGCCCGACGTGTCCGGCATGGACGTCATCGAACTCGGCTGCGGCACCGCCTACGTGTCCGCGTGGCTCGCCAGGCTCGGCGCCCGTCCCGTCGGCATCGACATCTCGGCCCGCCAGCTCGACACCGCCCGCGAGATGCAGGCCGAGTTCGGCCTCGACTTCCCGCTGCTCCTCGGCGACGCCCAGCGCGTGCCCCGCGACGACGCCACCTTCGACCTCGCGATCAGCGAGTACGGCGCCTCCCTCTGGTGCGACCCGCACCGCTGGATCCCCGAAGCCGCACGCCTGCTCCGGCCGGGCGGCCACCTGGTCTTCCTCCACCGGTCACCGCTGTTCGCCCTGTGCGCCCGCGACGGCACGACCGCGTCCACGTCGCTCATGCGCCCGCAGTTCGGCCTCAACCGGGTCGACTACGCCGACTCCACCGAGTTCACCCTGCCGCACGGCGACATGCTGCGGCTGCTGCGCTCGTCCGGCTTCACCGTGGACGACCTGATCGAGATCCAGGCGCCCACCCCCGCGAACCGCGAGTTCCACGAGGTGTCGTCGGCGTGGGCGAGCCAGTGGCCGAGCGAGGAGATCTGGAAGGCGCGACTGACGTCTCCCCAGGTCAGGTAGTCCTGGCTGCCCGGTCGAGTAAATCTATGATCGCCGGAGTAGACATTCGCACCTCGACGTGTGTAGTGTTCTCCCTGTACGAGAGAACGTCGGATCGGCACGGGAGATGACGAACTACCCGTGACGCGAGGGCGGTCGGCGCGTGCGGTACCCGGAGTGCAAACGATTTACGCAGGACAGCAAGTCGCACTCCGAGCCGACAGACCCGCGCGTGCAGTGGCAAGGCGGTCAGGCGAGCTGGAGCCGATCAGTGGAAGGGGTTCCAGCGCGGTGGCCGGGCGGTCGGCGAGGTGAGCCGGAGCAAGCGAGAAGTCCGGTGTCGGCCGTCGAACGAGTAGCGAGAAAGTCCGGAAACCAGAGAAGAAGGGAAGGGTTGAACACCATCGGATCGCCTGCCTCGGGCTGAAGTCGGGCCAGGCGGGTACCGCAGTCCAGAAAGATTGGAAGGTGGTCTCCGGTTACGCAAACGCGATCCACGCAGTCTCCGCCGCTGTACGGGCGGATGACGCGGACACGGTAAACCGGCCGCGAGGCCGGATGGTGGGAACCCATAACCCTGGGGCCCGGTGCCGACAGACGGCACCGGGCCCCTCGTGGCGCGGAGGTGCGATGACCCCAGAAACGAACGAGCCGCGACCCGCGGCGGACAACTTGGACGACGACCACTACCCCGCCTTCACGATGGGCAGGGCCGCGGAGATGCTCGGCACCACGCCGGGTTTCCTGCGGGGCCTCGACGAGGCGAAGCTGATCGAGCCGGAGCGCTCGTCAGGCGGCCACCGCCGCTACTCCCGGTACCAACTCCGGTTGGCCGCACGGGTCAGGGAACTGGTCGACCAGGGCATGAGCCTCGACGCCGCGTGCCGCATCGTCACCCTGGAGGACCAACTCCAGGAAGCCAGGAACCTGAACAAGCAGAACGCACCGCCCGAGCCGGACCAGCCGTACCCGCCACTGCGGGGCGTGTGACCGGGTCGGGCCGTCGACCCGACCGAGCAGAGAGCGCGCGTCACGGCCTCACCACCCGTGACCGCGCCCGCCGCTGACTCAAGCCCTCGCGAACCCGTCGCCGTCCGCTTGCCGGCCCCGTGCCACATCACGCGTCGGCGGTTTGCCTGCGTGTCCTGGTGTCCTCCACCAACGCCGCGCCACCCGCTGCGGCCAACGCGATCATGCCTCCGCCGGCACAAACCCTCCAGCGCGCTCGAACCGCCGACAGCAGGCGAAGCGAGCTGCACCGAAAACGACTCAGGGCCTGTCCGAAGACTTCTCGGACAGGCCCTGAGCTGCGTCGGGGTGACAGGATTTGAACCTGCGACCTCTTCGTCCCGAACGAAGCGCGCTACCAAACTGCGCCACACCCCGGCTTGCTCTCGAACGAGGAGAACTCTACCTGACGTTCCCACCCACTCCGAACCGGGTATCCCTTTTCGCTTCGGACACGTCCTGACCTGCGTCGACAGGGCGCGGCACCAAGGTCAGCAGGCTCGCCTCCGGCGGGCACGCGAAGCGCACCGGCGCGTACGGCGACGTGCCCAGGCCGGCCGACACGTTCAGCCACATGTGCGCGCCCCACCGCGAGACGCCCCGCGCACGCGAGCGGTCCAGTTCGCAGTTCGTCACGATCGCGCCGTAGCCCGGGATGCGCAGCTGGCCGCCGTGCGTGTGGCCCGCCAGCACCAAGTCGTAGCCCTCCGCCGCGAACGGGTCCAGCACGCGCGGTTCCGGGGAGTGCGTCACGCCGAGCCGCAGCGGCACGTCCGGCAGCGGGCCGCTGATCTCGTCGAACCGGTCGCGCTTGAGGTGCGGGTCGTCCAGGCCCGCGGCGAAGACCTCCAGGCCGTTCACCTCGAACCGGCGGCGCGCGTGGGTCAGGTCCAGCCAACCGCGTTCGATCATCGCCGCGCGCAGGTCCTTCCACGGCAGCGGGATGCCGTGCACGCGCCGCGTCTTCGCCGACGGCAGCAGGTAGCGGGCCGGGTTCTTCGGGCGCGGCGCGTAGTAGTCGTTGCTGCCGAACACGAACACGCCGGGACGGTTCAGCAGCGGACCCAGCGCGCGCACCACGGCGGGCACGGCCTGCTTGTGCGCCAGGTTGTCCCCGGTGTTCACGACGAGGTCCGGCTCCAACTCGTCCAACGCCGCGACCCACCGCTGCTTGGACTTCTGGCCCGGCATCATGTGGAGGTCCGAGAGGTGCAGCACGCGCAGCGGCGACGAGCCCGGCGCGAGCACCGGCACCGTCGCCTCGCGCAACGTCCACCGCCTGCGCTCGATGCCCGCGGCGTAGGCGAGCGTGGCGGTGCCCAGGGCGGTCGTGGCGAGCAGCGTTCGGACGAGCGTGTTCACGTAGTCGAGGGTAGGGGGTTGACCGATTCGGGGTGCGACGGGCTTCCCGGTACCGTTCCGGCTCATGGCGGAGTTGAAGGCGCGGTTGCAGGCGGACCTGACGGCGGCGATCAAGGGCCGGGAGACGGTGCGGGCGGGCGCGCTGCGGATGACGTTGGCCGCCCTGACCACCGAAGAGGTCTCCGGCAAGAGCGCTCGCGAGCTGAGCGACGACGAGGTGCTCAAGGTCATCACCCGTGAGGTGAAGAAGCGCAAGGAGGCGGCGGAGGCGTTCGCCGGCGCCGGGCGGACCGAGCAGGCCGAGCTGGAGCAGGCGGAGTCCAAGGTGCTGGAGGACTACCTGCCGGCGCAGTTGGACGACGCCGAACTGGCGACCCTGGTCGACGCCGCGATCGCCCAGGTGGCCGAGCAGCTCGGGGAGCAGCCCGGCCAGCGGCAGATGGGCCAGGTCATGAAGGCCGTCAACGCCCAGGTCGCGGGTCGCGCGGACGGCGGCCGAGTCGCCGCTGCGGTCAAGGCCAAGCTCGCCTGAGGCCCGGTTCTGCTGGCTGCGGTAGCTTGGCAGCGTCCGCAGACGCCTCGCCTCTGCCCGTGCGGCAGGCCGGGACGGCTGTGGTCGAACGGTCCAGCGGCTCGCGGTCGGCGCGTGGGCCCGGTTGCCGGGACGGTCAGGACGTACACAATCGGGTGATCATCGCCCGAAAATGTACGGAAACACTGTTACCGCACCTCGGTTGAAAACCAGCGGAACCGCCGAAACCACCCCCGACCGCCCAAGAGCACCCCGACCGCCCACCGCCCCGACCGCCGCCCAGTGCGACGGCCCACCGCGACGGCCCCCCACGGCCACCGCCCCACGGCCGCCGCCACCACGGCCGCCGCCACCACGGCCGCCGCCACCACGGCCGCCGCCACCACGGCCGCCGCCACCACGGCCGCCGCCACCACGGCCGCCGCCACCACG